>NZ_FNAJ01000008.1 GCF_900101905.1 Myxococcus virescens
CCTCCCACACGCCCGCTCGCGTCCACTCCTCCAGCCGGCGCCAGGCAGTCATCCCGGAGAGGCCGAATTGCTTGCGAGGCAGCATCTCCCAAGGGATTCCGCTGCGAAGCACGAAGACGATGGCCTCCAGGGCCGCGCGGTCATCTGCACGAGGACGTCCGGACTTCTTCTTTGGCTTCGGTGCTGGCAGCAGCGGGGCCACACGCTGCCAAAATGCGTCGGGGACGAGCTCTCGGACCATTTCCGAAAGGTGGGCATGCGCAGGACAGGCGACCACTCCAGGGCAAGCGACTACTCCAGCCCTTACTTTCGTTAGGTGCTCTAAAGGCCTCGCCAGCCAGTCGTGCCACCGATGGCACATGCCCCATCAACTCCAGACAAGCCTCCACGGCGGCAACCCGCCCTGTGAAGCCCAGTGCCCACACGATGTCCGCGCGGACGACGTCATTAACCATGAGCGCCACCAGGCGCTCGACGTCCTCGTCATCCCCGCATATCGCCTGGAGCACTCGGGCCGGAGATGCGCCTTCGCCGCAGCCTTGCGCCTCCTGCCGGCATGCGTCCCATGCCGCGCGTATTCCAGACAGCAGGCCTGTCTCGATGGCCGCCAGTCGCACCTGCGGTCGATTGTCGTCCAACAATCGCCGCAACTCCCGGTGCCCGATATCTCTTTCCAGCGTGCCAAGGCCTCGCATTGCCGCCGCCACCACCCGGCCATCCGCCTGGTCGAGCAGTTCCAGAGCAACTCCGCGTGGTACGGCTCCGCGGAACGAAAGCACCTCCAATGCCAGTGCCTGGACGGATGCCTCGGGTGCCTTCAGCAACGGAACCAGCGACGCATCCAACCCGGTGCGCCCGCTGAGTTCCAGCGCGCGCCGCAGCGAAGCCAGTACCTCTGGAGGCGCGACCGGCGCCAGCGCGAGTGCCACTTCCAGCGCAGCTGGTGGGGATTCGGCGATGGAGGCGAACACTGAGCAAAACACCTCCCCAGGTTCCCCACCGTCCAGGGCAGGACTGAGCAGAGCCTCGGCTACGGGCTCCCCCCCGAGCACCAGTCCGTCCAGATGTGCAAGCAGCCGCTCCTCCAACTGCGCTGTCTCTTCCAGATTGTAGTTCGTTCCCCGCAGTGCTCGCTCCCATTGCGAGTACAGGAAAGCCGCCTCGGAAAAGTGCTCCTCGATGACGTCTATCCTCAGCGTGGGCATCACGTCAGTTGACCTGCCCCGAACTGTCCTTGCACCGGGTGGCGAATGAGGAGAGGACCTTCACATCGATACCGCTCAGCACCGTCCGCCCGCTGCGCTACAGGCTGCTGAGGGCCATCCGCCTGGAACTCCACGGGTCCGACAGGCGAATCAGCCGCAGTCGCATCCAACAATGCATCACGCATGGACGTGGGACCACGTGCGTGCTTCAGATTGAGCAGGACAGGCAGCCGCAGGCCGCCCTTGTCGATAAGCACATCTACCCCAAAGTGCCTTCCCGCCTCCGTGTCGAGAAGCCAACCCAAGTCCGTTCGCCCAATGGGCCTGAGCAATGTCTGCCCCACCGGCTGCCCATCCGCTTTGGTTGCCGAAACGTCCATGATTCCCCCCAGCTGGCTACGATGATGCCGCAAGTACACCTGCGGCACACAACGGCGGCCTACTGTTGCAGCCCAGCAGTTCCCTCAACAGCAATCAAGTACCTCCGGCGTTGGAGGCATCGCTTCAAGGCATGGAGCGAGTATGTGCAATCAATGCATCCCTTCACCTGGATGCAGAGTCCGACAGCTGTACCTTGCCACCATCACCCGCTGGTGTTGATGAGCGTCAGCGACGGCCCGAACTGGAAGACGTCCGCGACGACGATGTCGCTCTGGGGCTGCTCCCCGAACGACGTCCCCAGTGCGGCGTCCATCCACTGACGGACCCTGGACCGGTCCGGGCTCCCATGAATCCAGAGGTGATTCGCGATGCCGTAAGCCATGAGCTCCTCAACCCGGATGCCTACCAGAGACGCGGCGCCACGCTCCAGGATGATTGGCGCCCCGCCCCTTCACGGATACCACCCCGGGTCATGGTAGACAGGGACGCACCGCATGGACCGCCTGTCCCAACTCCTCTGGCTCTGGATGCTCTTCTTCGCCGTCAACGCCCTCTGGGCGCTGGCGCAGACCGCCGTGGCCAGCACCCTGGGGGCACGGCCCGTGTCCGTCGTCCTCGGCTACGGCCCCACCCTGCTCTCCGCCCGCCTGGGGAGCATCCTGTGGGCCTTCCGCCCCCTGGCGCTCGGCAGCGCGGTGAGCTTCGACGAGCCCGTCGAGGGCGCCCCCGCCAAGAGCCGCCTCCTCCAGCTCTCCCCGCCCCTCCACGCCGCCGTCATCCTCCTGCCCTGGGCCGTGCAGGTCGCCATCGCCATGGCCTGCCTGGGGCCCACGGAGGCCCTGCGCCAGTTCGCGAGCGGCTTCGCCGTTCCATTCGAGCCCTCCCTGCTCCCCGGCCGCGTGGAGCGCTTCCTCGCGCTCCTCCGGGACGGCGACCTGCTGCGCGCCTGGGGCCTGATGAGCGCGAAGCTGGCCGCCCTCAACCTGCTGCCCCTGCCCGCGCTCGCCGGAGGCACCTTCCTGCTCCTGCCGTGGCGAAAGGGCTACCCCGTCTGGGCCGGCCTGCTCGGAATCCTCGGACTCCTGGCCGCCGTGCCGTGGGTCCTCTACGTGCTCTACGTGGTCATCAAGGCGCTCGTCTGAGGCCTACTCCTGGCGCTGCAACGCCAGCCGGGCGCCCAGTGCGACGAACACGCCACCGGTGACGCGCTTCTGCCACGCGGCCACGCGCGGATTGCGCCGCATCCAGCCCCCAAAGGCACCCGCGAACGCAGCCAGCAGCACCAGCCACGACGTGCCCGTGACGGAGAACATCAACCCGAGCCCCAGGAACTGGAGCCCCGTCGAGCCCGCGGACGCGTCCACGAACTGCGGCAGGAAGGCCAGGAAGAACACGGCCACCTTCGGGTTCAGCACGTTGGTGACGACGCCGTCGCGGAAGATGCGCCACAGGCCAGCGGGTGGCAGCGCCTGAACCGCCTCGGCCGCGGTGTCCTTGCTGCGCAGCATCTGCACGCCCATCCACACGAGGTAGGCCGCCCCACCCCACTTCACCACGGAGAAGGCCAGCGCCGACGTCGCCAGCAACGTCGACAGCCCGAACGCCGCCGCGGCGATGTGGAACAGGCACCCAACGAAGATGCCCAGCGCGGAGACGATGCCCGCCTTGCGCCCCTGCCCCATGCTCCGGGCCAGCACGAACATCGTGTCCGGCCCGGGCGTCAGGATGAGCGCGAGCACCGCCAGGAAGTAGGCCGTGAGGCGCGTCGGGTCGAAGAACATGGCGGCTCCAGTGGGGGCACGACTGGCCCCAATTGCCAGTCACCGTACCCGCCGGAGCCCGCCGAGCAAAGCGACCCGCAGCATCAGACAGGCGCGCGCGTGCCGGCCCGCTCGTCCGCGATTCGCGCCTCACGCTCGCGCCGCAGGGCCCGCTCGGCCTCCTCCGCGCTGATGGGCACGGCAGGACGGAACACCGTGCGATACACCGCCGCCGCGGTGGCGCCTCCCAGGAGCGGCGCCACGATGAACAGCCACAGTTGCCCCATGGGCACGCTCCCCGCGAACACCGCCGGCCCCAGGCTGCGCGCCGGATTCACCGACGTGTTCGTCACCGGAATCCCCACCAGGTGGATGAGCGCCAGCACCAGGCCAATGGCCAGCCCCGCGAAGCCCACCGGGGCGCGCGCATCCGTCGCGCCCAGCACCGTGAGCACGAGCAGGAAGGTGAGCGCCACCTCCGTGAGGAAGGCCGCTCCCATGTTGAAGCCGTCAGGTGAAGCGGCGCCGTACCCATTGGTCGCGAGTCCCTCGGTCACCGCCGAGTACCCTCCGGGCATGCCCTTGGCAATCAGCAGCACCACGCCCGCGCCGAGGATGGCCCCCACGCACTGCGCCACCACGTAGCCGACCGCGTCCTTGCCCTCCATCTTCCCCGTCAGCAGGAGGCCCAGCGTCACCGCTGGATTCACATGGCAGCCGGAGATGGGGCCAATCACGTACACCATGGCCAGCAACGACAGGCCAAAGGCGAGCGCGACACCTTGGAAGCCGATGTGGTCGCCCGCCAGCACGGCCGCCCCGACGCCTCCCAACACCAGGACGAACGTCCCGATGAACTCCGCAACGTACTTCCGGACGGCGTCGTTGTTGCGGGGGTTGCCCGCCCGAGCCAGCGCGGCCCTGTCCCTGGATGCATCCATGGTCAGCCTCGATTCGCGCGGCCAGACGCCGCGCTTCAGCGAATTCTTCCAGGCACGCTGTGCATGGACCGGGAGACGACAACGCGAAGCACCGCGTCATGCCCGCTGAGCGGCCCCTGTGCGCGGCCCAAGGCCCTCCGCCTCCCTTGATGCGCAAAGCCAGACCCTCTTTGACTTTCAGGTTTAGGGCAGACAGCCTGGATAGGCCGTCCCCACCTGAAAGGACTTGTCATGAAGGCTGCAACGCTGCTGTTCGCGGTGTCGACGCTGCTGTCCGCGGTTGGCTGTGGACCGGTAGATGCGCCGGAAACCGAAGTGGACCTGGGCCAGGACGAGGCCGCGCTGAACAACTGCGGCACGCTCAAGTACATGTGCCCCAACGGAACCTTCATCCGGTGCCCCTCGGGCACGCAGACGTGCGGGATGTACACGACGTGCTCGCTCGAATGTGACGGCCTCGAGGTGCGCTGCGACTTCGCCGACCTCTGCCCGCTCATGTGACGTCGCTGTCCCCCCGCAATCGACACCACGAAGAGGACCCCACCATGAAGACTGGAAGCCTGCTGCTCGCCGTGACGACGATGCTGCTGATGGCCGCATGCGGCCCCGTGGACGCGCCGGCGCCCGGCGTGGCCGCCGAGGAGCTGGGCCAGAGCACCGCGGAGCTCCACACCTGCACCAACAGCTGTTCAGCCACGGGAGGCCCGTCCATCAGCTGTACGGGCAACTCCTGCTCGTCCGCGAGCAACTACGTCGTCTGTGATGGCCAGTACACCTACTGCCAGCAGCCTCCGCCGCCCGGTCCGTGCGCCGACTTCACGCTCCACTGCCCGGGAAGCAGCACCATCCTCCGGTGCCCGACGCAGACGCAGGTCTGCATGGAGTGGACGAGCTGCTCCATCCAGTGCGACGGCGTGGAGCGCCGCTGCCCGACGCCCAGCGGAACGGTCTGCCCGCTCTAGCCAGACGTCGTGACCTGGGTGCGGCGCCGCGCGCAGTGGGCGGCGCCCGCACCAGCAAGGCACTACTTGTTCTTCATCACCCCGATGAAGGGGATGTTCCGGTACACCTCGCCGAAGTCGAGCCCGTAGCCCACGACGAAGAGGTCATCGATGACGAAGCCCTTGTAGTCGATGTCCACCTTCGTCCGGGCGCGCGAGGGCTTCTCCAGCAGCGTGCACACCTTCAGCGACGCGGGGTGCCGAGCGCGCAGGTTCTCCAGCAGGAACTGCATGGTGAGCCCGGTGTCGATGATGTCCTCGATGATGAGCAGGTGCTTGCCAGCCATCGGCTTGCTGACGTCGGTGGTGATGCGCACCTCGCCCGTGGACTCCGTGCCGCCCTGGTAGCTGGAGACGCCCAGGAACTCCAACTTCACCGGCAGGTCGATGTACTTCGCCAGGTCGATGGCGAAGAACGCCGAGCCCTTCAACACGCAGATGAGCGTCAGGTCCTTGCCCGCGTAGTCGCGCGTAATCTCCGCCGCGAGCTCGCGCACGCGCGCCTGCAACTTGTCCTCGGAAATCAGGACACCGACTTCCTGCTCGTAGAACGCCAAGGATTCCTCCGCTACACGTACGCGTTGTTCATGATCTCCCCGAAGCCGCCGCCTCCGGGGACGATGTACTGCCGGTCATCCAGGCCCCGCTCCTTCTCCCAGAGCGCGCCCGGCTCGGTGCCGAACACCTCCGGCGGGGACAGGCCCCGGTCCAACCGGAGCGCGTAGATGATGACGTCCGGATGGTCCGTGGTCATCTTCCGCAGGTACTCCGGCGTGACGATGAGGTTCAGGGTGATGATGCGCCGGGGCGTCCCGGGCACCTTGTTTTTGTAGAGCGAAATCGCCGTGGACAGGCTGCCGCCCGTGGCCCCCATGGGGTCTGGGAAGAGGACGAAGGCGTCGTCCACGTCGCCGCCAATCTTCGCGCCGCCAATCTCCGAGCCCACCACCGCCTCCGCGGCGTCAATCATGCGGCTCATGATGATGTGGTCCTGGCGCACCACCGTCGGGTCCAGCGTGGCGTTCATCAGGTCGTACGTCACCTGCGACGGCAGCGTGCCCGCCCGGGCGATGTTCACCGTCACCACCCGCACCTGCGGATCGATGACCTCGCCCTGGTAGAGGCCCTGCGGGGTGGAGTCGATCATCCGCGTGGGCAGGCTGACGTTCTTCCGCGGGAACTCCGCGTTGAGCACCGTCTTCACCAGGTCGACGTACAGCGTCTCCACCAGGCGGTTGATCTGCGGCTGGATGACGCCCTTCGAACACAGCGTGGCCAGCTGGGTCAGGAGAAAGGGATTTCCCACCAGGTGGACGTGAGGCCCATAGTGGTGGGGCATCTCGTTCAGCTTGAAGGGAACGTTGGAGTACAGGGTGTCGCGCATCCGTTCAGCTCCCGCTCAGTCGAACAGTTCCAACGTCTGCGGCGGCGTGCCCTCCGCCGGTTCCGCCACGTGACACTTGCGGCAGCGCGGCTCGTACGCGCCCGCCGCGCCCACCACCACCCGCTCACCACTGGACACGATGCGCTGGGAGCGGTTGGCCGGATTCCCACACACCACGCAGATGGCCAGCTCCTTCGTCACGTACTCCGACACCGCCATCAACTGGGGCATCGGTTCGAAGGGGCGCCCCTGGTAGTCCTGGTCCAGGCCCGCGCAGATGACGCGCAGGCCCTTGTTGGCCAGCGCCTCCACCACGGCGACCACTTCTGAACCGAAGAACTGCACCTCGTCGATGCCCACCACCTGGGTGTCGGGCGCGAGCCTGTAAAAAATCTCTTCAGCCCGCTCGATGGCGGTGGACAGCACCTTGTGCTGCGAGTGGCTCACCACCGCGGATTCGTCGTAGCGGTTGTCGATGCGCGGCTTGAAGACCTGCACCTTCTGCTTGCCGTAGACGGCGCGTTGGACGCGGCGGATCAGCTCCTCCGTCTTGCCGGAGAACATCGAACCGCAGATGACCTCTATCCACCCGATATCTTTGGGGAATTGGTGCAAGGAACGCTCACGGGCCGGGGGCGGAAAGGGCGCGGATAGTCTGCCACGACCCCAGGGGAGTCAACTTCCCGCCACGCCCGTCCCATAGCCGAATCGTCCCCGGATGTCGCCCGCTTCCTCGCCTGCCCGTCACCGGGCCCCGTGGGCGTTGGCAAGGCTCTTGAAGAGCATTGGCTACGGACTGGCGAAGGGGGATGGGCGTGGCGGCGACGATCGGACAGATGCGGGGTGGGGCGTGGGGCAACAGGGCTTCTTTCTACCTGTCACCGGCGTCCGTGGCCTTGTTGATGCTGAACCTGCTGGACGGGCTGTTCACCCTCTTCTTCCTCCAGTTGGGCGTGGCCGAGGAGCTCAACCCCATCATGCGGGAGGCCTATGAGCAGTCCCCCCTCTTCTTCATGTTCTCCAAGCTGGTCATCGTGAACGCGGGACTGTGGCTGCTGTGCATCCACCGGCACCTCAAGGCCAGCCGCATCGCCATCCGGCTGGGCGCCGCCGTGTATGCCGTCATCGTGGTCTACCACCTCGCGTTCCTGACCCACCTGGTCATGCACTGGCCGCAAATGCTGACCTAGCCTCCACTCGCAACGGCCGACTGTGGGTGCATTGAACAGTGGCGCAAATCTCTCTCGCGCCCGCGCTTGCATTTGGCACCCGGTATGTCCCAGGCTTCCCTTCAGCTCCGACCTTTCGGGTTCGGGGGGGGACCATGAACATCACCGACGTCCGGGTGTTTCCGGTCGAAGAGGACAAGCTCAAGGCGTACGTCACCATCACCTTGGACCACTGCTTCGTCATTCGCGATTTGAAGGTCATTCACGGCTCGACCGGGCTCTTCATCGCGATGCCAGCCAAGAAGCGGAAGGATGGGACGTACAAGGACATTGCCCACCCGCTCAACGCGGATACGCGGAGTCAAATGGAACGCGTCATCCTGATGGAGTACGAGCGACACCTCCATCAGGCGCAAGCCGGGATGCTCGTCGCAGCGCCAGCGGACCTCGACTAACGACTTCTTTCCTTCCGTCCGCGTCCAGGTTAGTCAGCGGCCCCACCATGCAGCCGCGTGACTTCAAGGTGTTCGCCGGGAACTCGAATCCCGGCCTGGCGCATCGCATCTGCGAGTACCTCAAGCGCCCTCTGGGCAAGGCGGAGGTCGGTCGCTTCTCTGACGGGGAGATTCACGTCGAGATCGGCGAGAACGTCCGCGGCCACGATGTCTTCATCCTCCAGTCGACCTGCCCGCCCGCGAACGACCACCTGATGGAGTTGCTCATCATGTGTGACGCGCTCAAGCGGGCGAGCGCTGGCTCCATCACCGCCGTCATTCCGTACTACGGGTACGCCCGTCAGGACCGGAAGGTGGCGCCGCGTACGCCCATCACCGCGAAGCTCATCGCGGACCTGCTGGAGTCGGCGGGCGCCGGGCGCGTGGTGTCCATGGACATGCACGCGGGGCAGATCCAGGGCTTCTTCAACATCCCCTCGGACCACCTCTACGGCTCGCCGGTGTTCCTGGAGGACCTGCGCAAGCGCTTCCCGGAGTCGCAGGAGCTGGTCATCGTCTCGCCGGACGCCGGCGGCGTGGAGCGCGCCCGCGCGTACTCCAAGCGGCTGAACACGGGCCTGGCCATCATCGACAAGCGCCGTCCCCGCCCCAACGCGTCGGAGGTGATGAACCTCATCGGCGACGTGAGCGGCAAGGACGCGGTGCTGGTGGACGACATGGTGGACACCGCCGGCACGCTCGCCCAGGCGGCCGCGGCGCTGAAGGCCAAGGGCGCACGGCGCGTGGTGGCGTACGCGGTCCACCCCATCCTCTCCGGTCCGGCCATCCAGCGCATCCAGGACTCGGTGCTGGAAGAGGTCGTCTTCACGGACACCGTGCCGCTGTCTCCGGCGGCGCAGGCCTGCTCGAAGATCCGCCTGCTCACCACCGAGCGCCTCTTCGGCGAGGCCATTGCCCGCATCCACCGCGCCGACTCGCTCAGCTCGCTGTTCGTCTGAGCCGGCGCGCGCTTGCCTGCCGGGCGGCTTGACTCCAGGCCCTCCGGCTGGCATGTGCACGACCCTCCATCGGAGGCCTTCACAGGCGCCGTCTTCGGGGCCCGCCACTGGGGCGGGATGCCGAGGGCGCCAGGGCCGCCGGTGGCACCCGCAGTCCCATCCGTGAGGATTCCATGTCCGTCAATACGAGCACCCTCGAGGCCAAGCCGCGTGAGGGTTCCGGCAAGGGCGTTGCCCGCCGCCTGCGCGCCGAGGGTCTGATTCCCGCCGTCGTCTACGGAAAGCACCTGGAGAAGCCGGTGCACATCTCCGTGAACCCCAAGGCGGTCCGCCAGGCCATCAACACCCCGCACAAGTTCAACACCCTGATCCAGATCAAGGTGGAGGGCGGTGACCGCCAGGTGCTCCTGAAGGACTACCAGATGGATCCCGTCACCCGCGCCATCCTGCACGCCGACTTCCTGGATGTGCGCCCCACCGACAAGGTGAAGGTCAACGTGCCGCTGGTGCTCTCCGGCCGCGCGCAGGGTGTGGCGGACGGCGGTCTGCTGACCCAGGCCCGCCGTGAGATCGAGGTCTGGTCGCTTCCGGGCGCCATCCCCGAGAAGCTCGAAGTGGACGTGACGCCGATGAAGATCGCCGAGGTGCTCCACATCAACGATCTGAAGCTGCCCGAGGGCGTGTCGGTGAAGACGAACGTCAACTACACCCTGGCCGTCATCAGCGCGCCGGAGGCCGTGGAGGCGGGTCCGGGCGCGGCGGCTGCCGCGGCGGCGGCTCCGGCCAAGGACGCGAAGGCGGCTCCGGCCAAGGACGCGAAGGCCCCGGCGAAGAAGTAGTCTGTCGCCTTCAGCGGTCCTTCAGGAGCGGGGCCGGCCCGGTAAGGGGCTGGCCCCGTTTCTCGTTTCGGGAGCCACGTCATGAAGCTCATCGTCGGGCTGGGCAATCCGGGGCGCGAGTACGAGCGGCACCGGCACAACATCGGGTTCATGGTGGTGGAGGCGCTGCTGTCGCGGGCGCGCGCGGAGCTGAACCAGGAGAAGTTCGCGGCCAAGGTCGGCCAGGGCACCCTGGCGGGCGAGCGCGTCCTCTTCGTGGAGCCCCAGACGTTCATGAACCTGTCGGGCCGCTCCGTCGCGGAGGCGGCGCGCTTCTTCAAGGTCCCGATCGCGGACGTGCTCGTCATTCATGACGAGCTGGACCTGCCCCTGGGCCGCCTGCAGCTCAAGGCTGGCGGCGGCAGCGGCGGCCACAACGGCCTCAAGAGCATCGTCTCCAGCCTGGGCGACGAGGGCTTCATCCGCCTGCGCTTCGGCATCGGCAAGCCGGAGGGCCCCAACGCCCGCGAGCGCGTGTCCGGCTACGTCCTGTCCAACTTCGACGACGGCGAGCGCCGGGAGATGGATGCGCTCATCGACCGGGCCATGGACATGACGGAGCTGTGGATCCGCGAAGGGCTGTCAGTGGCCATGAACCGGTTCAACCGGAAGGCCTGAGGCGGGCCCCCAGGCCCCCCCACGGGCTGGCGGACGGGGCGCCCGGCCGCTTGACTTGGCGGGGGGCCCCCCATAGAAGGCCCCTTCCCTCATCGGGGATGACCCGGTGGGATGTTCTTTTCCAGCTTCCCGTGTTGGTACACGGGACGTAGCGCGAGGGTGACGGGCGCGCGGTTTCCCGTCCCCGGCGGTGGGCCTCTCAGGTCCGCTGGCCGTTTCCCCGCTCTCTGGATTCACCGGAGGGCACTCGACCCCAAGGGGAGAGAAAACAATGGCTGAGACGCAGGCCGCGACGCGGCTTCGTGAGTACGAGACCATCTTCCTGGTCAAGCCGGACCTGACGGACGACAACGTGGACAAGCTCAAGGAGCGCGTCCGCGGCATCGTTTCCCGCGAGGGTGGCAAGGTCATCCGCTTCACGGTGTGGGGCAAGAAGAAGACCCTGTTCCCCGTGGCGAAGCAGCCCCGCGCCATCTACGTGCACACCCACTTCCTGGGTGGCGCGAAGCTGGTGGCGGAAATCGAGCGCAACCTCCGCAACCTGGACGAGGTCACCCGCTACATCTCCGTGAAGATCGCGGACGAGGTGGACCCCGAGACGCGTCCGGTGCTCGAGGACGTGAAGCTGGCCGGCGACGTGGAGGAGACCCGTCCGGGCGCTCCCGCGGAGCGCGAGGGTGGCTTCCGCTCCGAGGGTTCCGAGGAGCAGGGCGGCGACTCCGAGGAGGAGTCGTCCGAGGAGGCCTGAGGGCCTTCTGGGTCAATTCGCTAGAGACCATTCCAGGATACGAGAACGCTCATGAGCAACGGAACGGATAGCAAGACGGCCTCTGCCCCCGCCGCCCGCAGCGGTGGTGGCTTCGGCGGTGGTGGTTCGCGCGGTGGAGACCGGGGTGACCGGGGTGACCGCGGTGGTGATCGCGGCGACCGCGGCGGCGGGCTGGGCGGCGACGACGACAAGCGCGGTGGTGGCCGCGGCTTCGGCCGCAAGAAGGTCTGCCGCTTCTGCGCGGAGAAGAACGCGTCGGTGGACTTCAAGGACCAGGCGACGCTGAAGTACTTCGTGACCGAGCGCGGCAAGATCATCCCCCGCCGCATCTCCGGTAACTGCGCCAAGCACCAGCGCGAGGTGGCGGTGGCCATCAAGCGCGCCCGTGGCATCGCGCTCCTCCCCTACAACGCGGTGGTCGGCTAGTCCGCCGGTCCGCACAGGAGACTGAACATGAAGGTCATTCTGCGTGAGGACATCGAGAACCTGGGCAAGTCCGGGGAACTCGTCACCGTGA
Organism: Myxococcus virescens; assembly: GCF_900101905.1. Classification (NCBI taxonomy): domain Bacteria; kingdom Pseudomonadati; phylum Myxococcota; class Myxococcia; order Myxococcales; family Myxococcaceae; genus Myxococcus; species Myxococcus virescens. The sequence continues at coordinate 12,077 of NZ_FNAJ01000008.1, forward strand.
AGGACGGCTTCGGCCGCAACTTCCTCCTGCCCCGCAAGAAGGCGGTTCTGGCCAGCGAGCAGAACCTCCGCCAGCTGGAGCACGAGAAGGCGGTCATCGCCGCTCGGAACGCCAAGCTGAAGGGCGCGGCCGAGGAGCAGGCGAAGAAGATTGGCGCCATCAAGGTCAGCATCAAGCGCCGCGTGGGCGATCAGGACAAGCTGTTCGGCTCCGTCACGGCGCTGGACATCGCGGAGGCGGTTGCCGCCGAGGGTCAGAGCATCGACCGCCGCCACATCCACCTGCCCGAGCCCATCAAGGCCCTGGGCAACTACGAGGTGGAGCTGCGCCTGCACCGCGACGTCATCGCGAAGATCAAGCTCGAGGTCCTGCCGGAGTAATCCTCCGCGGGCTTCACTGAAGTGAGAGAGGGCCGTCCGGGGCAACCCGGGCGGCCTTTTCCTTTGCGCCCCACCCTGCCCGTCCGGCTCACACCCTCGTGAAACCGGCTGGCGACAGATGCGTGGAGCGCTCGGGGCGCGGTGCGTATCCCGGAGCGGAAGGAGGCTCGCGCATGAGCACCACCGCCACCCCGCACCTCACCGATGAGCACCGCCCGGACCTGGACTGGCTCCGCGTGGTGGCCATCCTCCTGCTGCACCTGTTCCACACCGGGATGATGTTCAACACATGGGACTGGCACGTGAAGAGCGTCCAGGCCCTGCCGTGGCTGGAGCCCCCCATGGAGGTGCTGCATCACCTCCGCATGCCGCTGCTGATGTGCATCTCCGGCCTGGGCACGGCGGTCGCGCTGCGGCGGCGCTCGCTGGGCACCTTCGCCGGGGACCGCGCGAAGCGGCTCCTGGGCCCATTGGTCTTCGGGATGTTCGTCGTGGTGCCGCCGCAAATCTACCTGGAGCAGCTCCAACGAGGGACGTTCCAGGGCAGCTACGCGGACTTCTACCCATCCGTGTTCGGCTTCGAGCCCTACCCCGCCGGCAGCTTCAGCTGGCACCACCTGTGGTTCGTCGCCTACCTCTTCGTCTACTGCCTGCTCGCGCTGCCCCTCTTCGCGGCGCTGCGTACGGCGAGCGGCCAGGCCTGGCTCCAGCGCGCCGAGGCGTGGCTGAGCCGGGGCGGGAACGTGGCGTGGCTGTTCCTGCCACTCGCGCTCAACGAGGTGTTGCTGCGCCGCTTCCCCCAGACGCACGCGCTGCTCGACGACCCGCGAGCCTTCATCCACTTCGGCCTCTTCTTCCTCGGCGGGCACCTGCTGGGCCGGTGTCCTCGCGTCATCGAGCACCTGGTGGCCCGGCGCAAGGCGCTGCTGGGCGCCTGCGGCCTGCTCTTCGCCGTCATGGCGCCGCCGAACGAGTACGCCTTCCCACTGGAGACGCTGGGCCGCACGGCGCTGCAGTGGCTCTTCATCCTCTCGGCCCTGGCGTGGGCGCGGGCCTGCATCCACGTCCGTCGCCCCTGGCTCCGGTACGCGCGCGAGCGGGCCTACCCGTTCTACATCCTCCACCAGACGGTCATCGTCATCGTCGGCTTCGCGGTCGTGGACTGGCCCGTGGGCCCCTGGGGCCTCTTCCTGGCGGTGCTCACGCTGACGTTCAGTCTCACCTGGGGCCTGTGTGAAGGAGTGGCCCGGGTGCCCTGGCTGCGAGCGTGCTTCGGGATGCCGGCTCGCTCGAAACGGGCCGCGCCCATCCACGCCGCCGCCCCAGTGCATACTGCCTGACGACGCCCATGACGCCCTCTCCGCCCCAGGCCGGCCTCGACTGGAAGTGGCCCCGCATCCGCGCGAAGCCGGCGCTGGCGCTGTTGGGCTTCTGCCTGCTCATCGGCCTGTGGATGGGGCTCACGCTGTGGCTCACCATCCTCGGGGACGGCGGCACCCTCCCGGGCGCCCGTCCCTTCCTCTGGGAAATCACCGGGGCGCTCGGCATCTGGGCCGTCATGCCCATCCTCTACACGGCGGTGGTCAACGCACCGAGCCCTCGCATGGGATGGGGGCGCTTCCTGGGCATCCATGCCGTGGCCTTCGTGCTCTTCACCGGCCTGCACACCGCGCTGATGGTGGGGACGCGGCAGCTGCTGTACGCGCTGCTCGGCTGGGGCACCTACGACTATGGCGCGCTCGCCTTCCGCATCCCCATGGAGGCGCAGAAGGACCTCATCTCGTACACGGTCACCGCCACGCTCTGGAGCTTCCTCCAAACCTGGAAGGAGCGTCAGGCACGGGCGCTGCGGGAGGCCTCGCTGGAGGCCGAGTTACGAGCGGCCCAGCTCCAGTCCCTCACCGGGCAGCTCCATCCGCACTTCCTCTTCAACGCCCTGAACACCGTCAGCGCGGTGATGTACGAGGACCTCGCGCGCACGGACCGGCTGCTCAGCGACCTGGGCGGACTGCTGCGCGCCAGCCTGGAGCGGCGCGAGGCCACGTGGACGCTGGGCGAGGAGCGAACCCAGGCCGCGCGCTTCGTGGCCCTTCTAGCCGCGCGCTTCGGCGAGCGGGTGACGGTGCACTGGGACGTGGCCCCCGGCCTGGATGGCGCCCAGGTGCCCTGCTTCGCGCTGCAAGCGCTGGTGGAGAACGCGGTGAAGCACAACCAGGACCGGACAGAGGCGCTGGAGGTGCGCATCCGGGCCCGGGAGGACGGCGCCGGGTGGCGGCTGGAGGTCGAGGACACCGGGCGCGGCTTCCGCACGCCGTCCCCCGCATCCGGCCCCGGTGTGGGGTTGGCCCACCTCGAGCGCATCCTGACGCTGCTCCACGCGGGCCGAGCGCGGCTGGAGCGGAGCCACGGCCCCGAGGGCGGCGCGCGCGTGTCGCTCTGGCTGCCACGGGAGGCCGCGGCATGACGCGCTTCCAGGTGCTCGTGGCCGATGACGAAGCGCCCGCGCGGGCGAAGGTGAAGCGCCTGCTGGCGGAGGACGTGCGCTTCGCGCTGGCGGGCGAAGCGGCGGATGGGACACAGACGTTGAGTCAGGTGAGTGCCCTGCATCCGGACCTGCTGGTGCTCGACGTGCAGATGCCCGGTCTCACCGGCTTCGAGGTGCTTGAGGCCCTGGGCCCGGAGCACTGCCCCGCAGTCATCTTCTCCACCGCGTACGACGCCTTCGCGTTGGCGGCTTTCGAGGCGCAGGCGGTGGACTACCTCTTGAAGCCCTACGACGCGGAGCGCTTCGGCCGGGCGCTCGACAAGGCCCATGCGGTGCTCCGCAGCGGGCTGCCGGACACCGCGCGGCTCCAGTCCCTGCTAGCGGAGCTGGGGCGGGCACCCGCGGGCCGTCCGTTGGAGCGGCTGGTGGTGAAGGTAGGCGAGGCCTGGGTGCCCCTGCCGCTGGCGGACGTCTGGCGCCTGTCGGCCGAGGACAAGTACGTGCGGCTCTACACGGGCCAGGGCGAGCACCTGGTGCGACAGACGCTCCGCGCCCTGGAGGAGCGGCTGGACCCCTCACGCTTCGTCCGGGTGCACCGGGGCGACATCGTCAATCTGGACGCGGTGGCCCGCCTGGAGCCGTGGAGCCACGGGGATGGAATCCTCGTCCTCAAGGACGGGAGCTCCGTCGTGCTCAGCCGCACCTGGCGTGAAGCGTTCCTCCGGGCGTGGGGACTGGAGGGGTAGGCGTCGCTGCTACAGGGCTGTGGCAGCAAATTTGGTTGTGTCAGCCCTGCCTGTAGAGTGGGCGGGCTGCCATGGAGAACGTCCACGAGTTCAGAGAGGGTCGGAAGGTCCACGAGGACCTCGCCGCGGAGCGCGCCGTACTGGGCGCCGTGCTGGCGGACAACACGCTCATCGCCGCGGTAGGCGAGGTCGTCCACCCAGAGGATTTCTCCAGCCCCGCACACGCCCAGATTTTCGAGGCGATGCTGAAGCTCGACGGCCAGTCGAGACAGGTGGACCACCTGACGCTGGCCGAGGAGCTGAAGGTGTTGGGCCACCTGGTGTCGGTGGGCGGCCCGGCCTACCTGATGCGTCTGGACCAGGTGGTGCCCATCGCGTCCAACGCGGTCCAGTACGCGCAGATCGTCAAGGACCAGGCCATCCGCCGCCGCCTGGCCCAGGCGGGCAGGGAGATCCAGGACCTCGCCAGCCAGGAGACGGGCGAGCTGGAGGTGCTGCTCGACGAGGCCGAGCGCAAGGTGTTCCTCCTCGCGGAGAAGAAGCGCGAGGGCGACCTGCGCCCGGTCAGCGAGCTGATGGAGCATACGCTCGACCTGCTCGACAAGATGAAGGCGGCGGCCACGGGCATCACGGGCCTGTCCACCGGCTACATCGACCTGGACAACCAGCTCACCGGCCTGCACGCCGGCGAGCTCATCATCCTCGCGGCGCGTCCCGGCATCGGCAAGACGTCCTTCGCGATGAACATCGCGGTGCACGCGGCGCTGAAGGAGAACAAGGCCGTCGGCATCTTCAGCCTCGAAATGCCCGCCGACCAGCTGCTGATGCGTCTGCTGGCCTCCACCGCGCGCGTGGACATGAAGAAGCTGCGTGGCGGCCGGCTGACGCCGCACGACGAGGAGAAGTTCCAGGAGATGGCGGGCGCGCTCTACAACGCGCCCATCTACATCGACGACTCAGGCGGCCTGTCCCCGTTCGACCTGCGCGCCAAGGCCCGCCGCGTGAAGCAGCGCGACCCGCGCCTGTCGCTCATCGTCATCGACTACCTCCAGCTCATGCATCAGAAGGGCAAGGTGGAGAGCCGCCAGCTCGAGGTCGCCGAAATCTCCCGCGCGTTGAAGCAGCTCGCCAAGGAGCTGGAGGTGCCCATCATCGCGCTCAGTCAGCTCAGCCGAAAGGTGGAGGACCGCAAGGACGGCAAGCCCCTGCTGTCAGACCTGCGTGAGTCCGGCTCCATCGAGCAGGACGCCGACGTGGTGATGTTCATCCACCGTGAGACGTCTGACGAGGGCCCCGACGGGCAGCCTGCGCAGCAGTCGAACACCGTCATCCCCGTGGAGCTCATCGTCGCCAAGCAGCGTAACGGCCCCATCGGCTCCATCGACCTGGTGTTCCTGGCCGAGTACACCCGCTTCGAGAGCCGGTCTCGAAGCGAGTAGCAACCCTCCGCGTTCGCGCGGGCGCGGTGTACATCGCACCCGCCCCTGTCGGTTCACAGGGAGCAGCGGCTTCGACCTACTCCGAGCCCGTACGCAGGTAGCGCACGACCAGCGCGCGGGCCGAGCGCACCGCCGTCTCCAGCGTCCGTCCCCGCCCCAACTCCGTGGCGAGCGCGGACGCCAGCCGACACCCCGTGCCCCGGCGGCCGGGGGCGCGCGCCAATCTCTTGCCCTCCAGCACTCGCACGCGGCCCGGCGTGGCCAGGACGTCCGCCAACCCCTGCGTGTCCGGCAAGTGCCCGCCCTTCACCAGCACCGCGCAAAAGCCGTGCTGTGCCAGTGCCTCCGCGGCCTCGACAGCCTCGTCCACCGTGCGCGCGACGGGGCGTCCCAGCAGCCAGCCCGCTTCATCCAGGTTCGGCGTGAGCACCACGCGCGGCCCGGCCAGAGACAGGTAGGCCCGTGCGGTCAGGCGCGTCAGCGGCTCGCCGCGGGAGGTACGCACCACCGGGTCCACCACCCACCACGCGCCCGAGTCCTCCAGGGCCTGCTGCGCGGCCTCGAGCTGCGCGCGCGCGGGCACCATGCCGCACTTCACCGCGTGCACCGGCCCCAGCTCGCGCGCGGCGACCACCTGCGCGGACAGCACGCGCGGCGGCGAGGCCGTCCAGGTGAAGGTGCGGACACCCTGCGCCGTCTGCGCGGTGGGCACCGCCACCGGCTGGCCCCGCAGCGCGCGCACCGCGGCGACATCCGCCAAGAGCCCTGCCCGTCCCGTGGGCTCCAACCCGGCCAGCAGGAGGACGCGGGGACTCACCGGCGATGCTCGCGCGCCTTCTGCACGAACGCCTTGTAGAGCCCCACGTGCACCGGAATGGTCGTGGACATGTATTCGGGGTGCCACTGCACGCCCACGGCGAAGGTGTGCACGGAGGACTCGATGGCCTCCACCACGCCATCCGGCGCCACCGCGGTAATCGTCACGTCCTTGCCCACGCCGCGCACCGACTGGTGGTGGGTGGAGTTGACCATCAACTGGCCATACCCCACCGCCTCCGCCAGCAACGTGCCGCTCTTCACGTCCACCGGGTGCTGCGGGTGCGTGCGGTCGTGCTTCTGCTCGTGCTCGCGAGCGCCCTCCACCTCACGGCCGATGTCCTGGTACAGCGTGCCCCCCAGGATGACGTTGAGCAGCTGCATGCCGCCACAGATGCCCAGCACCGGCATGTTGCGCTTGAGCGCGCCACGCATGAGCGCCGCCTCGAAAGCGGTGCGCCCCTCCTTCAGCGCCCCCAGGCCCTCGCGCGCATCCTCGCCGTAGGCCGACGGAGGAATGTCGAACGCGCCGCCCGTGACGAGCACCCCGGAGATGCGGTCCAGATAGGACTCCACGCAGGCCGGCTCGTCCGAATACGGCAACACGAAGGGCAGCCCGCCCGCGCGAAGGACGGCGTCCGCGTACGGAACCTTCAGCTCATAACGGGCAAAGGGCTGCTCTCCGGCCGGACTCCAGTCCGGGGTGATGCCGATGTTGGGGCGGCGCGGCGCCGGCCCGTGGTGACGCGAATGGTTGTTCATGGAAGCTCCTGGCTTCGAGGCTATGCCCCGGGGCGCCCCTGTTCAAACGCGGCCACCAGCCGCCTCACACGCTCGGTGATATCCGCGGCGAGCAGCGCGTCGGACACCACCGCCGCGCAGTGCGCCCCGGCTGCCGCCACGCTCGCGATGTTCATCAGCCCCACCCCACCAATGCCCACCACGGGCAGCGGGCTGTCACGCACCACGGACGCGAAGGCCTCCAGGCCCAGCACTGGCGCGGGCACCTGCTTCGTCGACGTGGGGAAGACAGGCCCCAGCCCCACATAGTCCGCCCCCGCCGCTTGCGCCGCCCGCGCGCCCACGACGTCTCGCACCGTGACGCCCACCAGACGGCCAGGCCCCAGCAGCGCGCGCGCATCCTCGGCGGGCACGTCCTCGTCACCCACGTGCACACCGTCCGCGTCCGCCAGCAGCGCCAGGTCCACCCGGTCGTTCACCAGGCACAGCGCGCCTTCCCGGCGGCACAGCGCCACCACCTGCCGCGTGGCGGCCAGCGCCTCACGGACCGGGGTGCGCTTCATGCGCAGTTGCACCACCCGGGCCCCACCGGCCACCAGGCGAGCCGCCTTGTCCACCAGTGAAATCTCCGGCAGGACGGAGTCGTCGCACAGCAGGTAGGGACCGCTGGGAAGGTACGGGCGGGATGGTGCGTTCATCGGCTCTGGAAGGCGGGACGGCGGCGTTGACAGATGGCCACCCTGCTATAAGGTGCCGCGCTGTTTTCCAAGCAATTCTGAGGATTTGAACCATGGCGGATTCGGCGGACCCGAAGTACCTCGATAAGCGCACCGTGGAGCGGTACGTGCGCTCAGGCCAGCTCGACGAGACGGAGTACGAGCGCCACCTCCAGGGCCTGCCCGACGTGGCGGAGAAGTCCGTCCCCGTTGAGACGCTCATGCTCGACGACGCCGACGACTTCGACGACGAAGAGGATGACTTCGAGGACGAGGGCGACGACACGTCCGACGACAGCGATGAGGCCGAGACCTCCGCCGCCGCCGAGTCGACGGATGGTGACGCCGACGACGCCGACGACGCCGACGAGGCCGAGAGCGACAACGAGGCCGCCACCGCTTCGAACGAGACCTCCGACGACGAGGGGCCGGTCTCCGCATGAGCTCCGGGGACGAGAAGCGCGGCGAGACCTTCGTGATGCGGGGGGAAGCGCGCTCCGCGTCCGAGGAGTCGATTTCCTTCAGCACCTTCGTCGTGGGGCTGGGCACCGCGGTGCTCATCCACCTGGGAGGTGCACCCAATCCTGAAACGGGTCAGACGGAGAAGGACCTGCCGCTGGCCCGGCAGAACCTGGACCTCTTGTCCATGCTGCGCGCGAAGACGCGGGGCAACCTGACGGCCGAGGAAGAGAAGCTCTTCGACGGGCTGCTCGCGGACCTCCGCCTGCGCTACGTGGAGGCGACCAAGCGGTGAAGCACTCCAGCAGGAAGGGCCTGCCCGGCGGCATCCGCTTCGCCGCCATCGTGGGCCTGGTGCTCTCCATCTTCACGGGCTGGGCAGCGCTGATGGAAGCCGTCGAAATGGCGAACTTCTACGAGGCGCGCTCGCTCCGGATGGAGCAGGAGCTGCCTCGGATTCCCGGCGCCCCGGCACTCGACCCGAAGATTTTCGAGGTCTACTACGGGGCGCTGGAGCCCATGCGGGAGCCGCGCGCGGTGCTGCTGGGCTTGCTGGCCGTTGCCTGCGCCTTTGTCAGCGTGTCCGCGGCGCGCGTGCTGAATCCGGAGAACCTGCACCGCGACGCCATGAGCCGGGTCCTGAGCCGCGCGGCCATCATCGCCGCCGGGCTGCGCACCATCGACGGCGCACAGATGTCCGTGGCCAAGCAGCGCCTCTTCGCGGCGTTGGCGGAGCCGATGAGCAAGATGCCCGAGTTCCCACCGGACATCACCGTCGAGGCCTCTCGCGAAATCCTGAGCGCGATGGGCGTGGGGAGCGCCATCTTCGGCACCGTGGTGGTGGCGGGCACCTTCGCGATTCTGGGGCAGTACTTCCGCAGCCAGCGCGTCCGCGAGGCCATGGCCGTGCAGGACGGGCCGCAGGCGGAGTAGCCCTCCTCAGAGGGCGTCGGACTCCGGCAGTGTCGCCTGGCAGGTCGGCAGGAGGGCCTCCAGGACGGCGGCCCCTTCTGCGTCACGGCCCTCCAGCGCCAGCTCGTGGCCCGGAGCCACGCGCGGCAGCCGCAGCAGCTCCTTGCGCGTCAGCCCGAACACGTACGCCAAGTGGCCCACCGGCCAGCGCTCCTGCATGTGCTTGAAGGCCGCGTCGTCCATCTGGTCCAGCGGCACCGGGAGCTCCACGTCCTCGTAGACGACCCGCTCGCCGCCCACGCGCCGGCCGTTGCCGTACGCGATGACCTGCTCGCCTTCGTCTGGATCATAGACGTAGGCCTGGACGGCGGCGTTCGTCGCCCGGGAGAGCAGCCGGGGGAGCGCGTGGTGGGCCGCGTACCAGTGCGCGCCCTGCCGTCCCTCCGTGAAGGGAGCCACGTACGCCAGACGGACCACCTTGCGGCGCCGGTTGACGGACACCTTCAGCCCCGTCGCGCCCATCGCACCATCCAGCGCCAGCGCTTCACGCGCCAACCGGAGCAGCTCCAGGCCGCCGAAGCTTTCGAGTCGTAGGAGATATCCGCCGTGTGCTTTCAGTTTCAGCCCCCCAGGGGATTGGGCGCCGCCTATACCCGGCATCATACCCGCTGGCAACTCCGGCACCCTGAAAAGCAGGTGGTTACCAGGAGTCCAAACAATTTCAGGCAAACGGAAACGCCGCGCCACGTGCGCTGCTTGCCAAGGGGTGGCCGACTCTTACGTTGGAGGCATGCGACTCGACAAGTACACAGTGAAGGCGCAGGAGGCGATCCACGAGGGTCAGGCCCTGGCCCGTCGGGCGGACAATCCGCAGTACGAGCCCGAGCACCTGGCCGCTGCGCTGCTTGGCCAGAAGGACGGCATCGTCGACCCCTTGCTCCGGAAGATCGGAGCCGACGTGAAGCTGTTCGCCGCGCGGCTTGGCGAAGCGCTCCAGAAGCTGCCCCGCATGCAGGGGGGCGAGAGCGCGATGCTCGGCCAGCGGCTGCTCAAGACTTTCGACAAGGCCGAGGACGAGGCCAAGTCCCTCAAGGACGAGTTCATCTCCTCGGAGCACCTGCTGCTCGCGCTCACGCACGACAAGGGCGCGGTGGGCGAGGTGATGAAGTCCTCGGGCGTCACGCGGGAGCGCGTGCTGTCCGGGCTCAAGGACGTCCGGGGCTCCGGGCGCGTGACGAGCCAGGACGCCGAGTCGACCTACCAGGCGCTGGAGAAGTACGGCCGCGACCTCACGGAGGCGGCGCGCTCCGGCAAGCTCGACCCCGTCATCGGCCGTGACGAGGAGATCCGCCGGTGCGTCCAGGTGCTGAGCCGGCGCACCAAGAACAACCCGGTGCTCATCGGCGAGCCCGGCGTGGGCAAGACGGCCATCGCGGAAGGACTGGCGCGGCGCATCGTCGATGGCGACGTGCCGGAGGGCCTGAAGAACAAGCGCCTGGTGTCCCTGGATTTGGGCGCCATGGTGGCCGGCGCGAAATACCGCGGCGAGTTCGAGGAGCGCCTCAAGGCCGTCCTCAAGGAGATTGCCGACGCCGCGGGCGAGGTCATCCTCTTCATCGACGAGCTCCACACGCTGGTGGGCGCGGGCAAGGCCGAAGGGGCCATGGACGCGGGCAACATGCTCAAGCCGGCGCTGGCGCGCGGCGAGCTGCACTGCATCGGCGCCACCACGCTGGACGAGTACCGCAAGCACATCGAGAAGGACGCCGCGCTGGAGCGGCGCTTCCAGCCCGTCCTGGTGGGCGAGCCGAGCGTGCACGACACCATCAGCATCCTCCGCGGCCTGAAGGAGCGCTACGAGGTGCACCACGGCGTGCGCATCCAGGACAACGCCCTGGTGGCCGCCGCCACGCTGAGCCACCGCTACATCGCGGACCGGTTCCTGCCGGACAAGGCCATCGACCTGGTCGACGAGGCCTCCAGCCGCCTGCGCATCGAAATCGACTCCATGCCCACGGAGCTGGACGACGTGCGCCGGAAGATGACGCAGCTCCAGATTGAGCGGGAGGGCTTGCGCAAGGAGACGGACCCGCACTCGCAGGAGCGCCTGGGTCAGATTGAGAAGGAGCTGGCCAACCTGAGCGAGAAGTTCAACGCGCTCAAGGTGCACTGGGACGCGGAGAAGACGGCCATTGGCGCCATCCGCAGCCTGAAGGAGAAGCAGGAGAAGGCGAAGAACGACCAGGCCGCGGCCGAGCGTCAGGGCGACCTGAACCGCGCGGCGGAGCTGAAGTTCGGCGTCATCCCCTCGCTCGACAAGGAGCTGAAGGCGCAGAACGAGAAGCTGGCCGAGCTGCAGAAGAACCAGAAGTTCCTCAAGGAGGAGGTCGACGCGGAGGACATCGCCCAGGTGGTGGCCAAGTGGACGGGCATCCCCGTCTCGCGGCTGATGGAGGGCGAGGTCCAGAAGCTGGTCCACATGGAGGACCGGCTGGCGAACCGGGTGATTGGCCAGCGAAGCGCCATCGAGGCGGTGTCCAACGCCGTGCGCCGCGCGCGCAGCGGACTGCAGGACCCCAACCGCCCCATCGGTTCGTTCATCTTCCTGGGCCCCACGGGCGTGGGCAAGACGGAGACGGCCAAGGCGTTGGCGGAGTTCCTCTTCGATGACGACTCGGCCATGGTCCGCATCGACATGTCCGAGTACATGGAGAAGCACTCCGTGGCCCGGCTGGTCGGCGCGCCTCCGGGGTACGTCGGCTACGAGGAAGGCGGCCAGCTCACCGAGGCGGTGCGCCGGCGGCCGTACACGGTGGTCCTCTTCGACGAAATCGAGAAGGCGCACCACGACGTCTTCAACGTGCTGCTCCAGATTCTCGACGAGGGCCGGCTGACGGACAGCCAGGGCCGCACGGTGGACTTCAAGAACACGGTGCTCATCCTGACGTCCAACATCGGCTCGCAGGACATCCAGGCCGGCATGGCGGGCAAGGAGGAGCTGGACGAGCGCACGCGCAACGAGGTGATGGACGCGCTGCGCGCGCACTTCCGGCCGGAGTTCCTCAACCGCGTGGACGAGGTCGTCATCTTCGAGCCGCTGCGGAAGAAGGACATCTACCGCATCGTGGACCTGCAGCTGGCGCGGCTGTCCAAGCTGCTGGCCGACAAGCGGCTGACGCTGGAGCTGACGGAGAAGGCGCGCGAGCTGCTCGCCGAGCGCGGCTACGACCCGACGTACGGCGCGCGGCCCCTGAAGCGCGCGGTGCAGAAGAACCTGTTGGACCCGCTGGCCCTCAAGGTCCTCGGCGGCGAGTTCGTCCCGGGCGACCACATCCAGGCGGATGCGGGCCCGGACGGGCTCACCTTCGCCAAGGTGCTGGTGGACACCTCGAAGGACGTGAAGCGCTCGGCCTAGCCCGGGCGTCCACGGATGTGCCCCGGCCCGGCGTCATGGCTTGACGCCGGGCCGCCTCCGCGCGAAGAGCCCGGCCATGAAGCCCTGGGAGACGCTGGAGCGCGCAGAAGTCCCGGACGTGGGGGAAGTCACCCTGGCCCGGCGCGGGGACGAGTACGTCTTCCGCGTGCGGGGCCAGACGCTGATGTCCAGCCGGCAGCACGGCTCCGAGGAAGCGCTGGCGGAGGCCGGCTGTGAAGGGCTGGCGGGCCGAAGCGGCGTCCGGGTGCTCGTGGGTGGGTTGGGCTTTGGCTACACCGCCCGCGCGGTGCTGGACCGGCTGGGTCCCGACGCGCGTGTCACGGTGGCGGAGCTGCTCCCCGTGGTGGTGACGTGGAACCGGGGGCTGCTCGCGCCGCTGGCCGGGGCGCCGCTGGAGGACCCGCGCGTCGCGGTGGTGGAGCTCGACGTGGGCAAGCACATGGCCCGGCAGTCCGGGACCTATGACGCCATCCTGCTCGACGTGGACAACGGCCCCACCGCCCTCACCCACCCCGACAACCACGGCCTCTATGGGCGCGTGGGGCTGGCGCACGCCGTCCAGGCGCTGCGGCCCGGAGGCGTACTGGGCGTGTGGAGCGCCGGGCCCTCCCCCGCCTTCGAACGCCGCATGGAGCAGGCGGGCTTCACCGTCCAGGTGCTGCACCCGGCGGCGCATGGCACCAAGGGGACGCGGCATACCCTGTTCATGGGCAAGCGGAGGCCCCAGGGACGGCGTTAGTAGGGGCCCCATGATTCCTTTCTCCGTCCTCGACCTCTCGCCCGTCACGCAGGGCTCCACCGCGGCCGACGCGCTCCGGAACACGCTGGACCTGGCACGGCACGCGGAGGACTGGGGCTTCAAGCGCTTCTGGCTGGCCGAGCACCACAACATGACGGGTATCGCCAGCGCGGCGACGTCCGTGGTCATCGGCTACGTGGCCGGGGGGACGAAGCGCATCCGGGTGGGTTCGGGCGGCGTCATGCTGCCGAATCACGCGCCGCTGATCATCGCGGAGCAGTTCGGCACGCTGGAGACGCTCTACCCGGGGCGCATCGACCTGGGGCTCGGCCGGGCGCCGGGCACGGACATGCTGACAGCGCGCGCCCTGCGGCGGGACCTGGCGGCGAGCGCGGACACCTTTCCCCAGGACGTCGTGGAGCTGAAGTCGTACTTCGAGCCCACCGAGCCGGGGCAGCTCATCCAGGCGGTGCCGGGCGCGGGCTTGAAGGTGCCCATCTGGCTGCTCGGCTCCAGCCTGTTCAGCGCGCAGCTCGCGGCGATGCTGGGCATGCCGTTCGCCTTCGCCTCCCACTTCGCGCCCGATGCCCTGCTTCAGGCCCTGGACATCTACCGGGAGCGCTTCAAGCCGTCCGAGTCGCTCGAGCGGCCCTACGCCATGGCCTGCGTGAATGTCTTCGCGGCGGATACGGATGTGGAGGCGCAGCGCCTCTTCACGTCCGTGCAGCAACAGTTCATCCGCCTGCGCCGCGGCACGCCCGGTCAGCTCCCGCCTCCGGTGGATGACATCGACTCCGTGGCTTCGCCCCTGGACCGCGCGAGCGCCGACCACGCGTTGAAGTACTCCATCATCGGCGCGCCTGACACCGTTCAGCAGGGCCTGGCCGCGTTCATTCGGCTCACGGGAGTCGATGAGCTGATGGTGACGGGCATGGTCTACGACCACGCCGCGCGGCTGCGCTCCTTCGAGCTGACTGCGCAGGCGCACCAGCGGCTCGCCGAGGCAGAAGCGGCGCAGCCAGCCTGAACGCCCTCCTCCCAGGCGGAGCGTGAGACACCGCGTCTGTAGCCATGAACGACACACACGCGTCCGCCCTGTAGCGGAACGCGCTACACGGCCACGCGCCTCGTCCTCGCCAACGCCGTTTCTCCCAGCAGCAGCCTGGCTGCGCGCCTCGTGGCGCGATGGGTGCACACCTCGCTGCCGCGGATGGCGCTTCGCCTCGAAGCGCGTCACGGGAAACGAGTAGGCTTTCCCTCGGGAGACGTTCTGATGCGCAGGCGGCTGTACCTTCTAGGCATTCCCGTCGGAGCCATCGCTATCGCCGCTGTCTGGGCGAGCACGCACCGGCTGCCCCGGCCTCTCGAGCTGGGCGCACTGCCCGCCACGACGGAGCCTGGAGAGGAGCTGTCTGGCGGACTGGGCTCCGTGCCGGACCCGGGACGCAACGCCTTCGGCCGCGCTCCCATGAACATGCCGCGGACGCGCTGGGAGGACTTCCACGCGGGCAAGCGCGTCTTCGGCCGCGACTGGACGGACGTGGACGGCCCCATCCAGGTGGGGCCGCTGTTCAACGCCCCCTCGTGCATGACCTGCCACGTGAAGGATGGACGCGGCCAGCCCCCCGCCTCCCCGAGCGAGACGCCCGTCTCCCTCGCGTTCCAGCTGAGCGGGCCAGACGGCCGTGGGCCGCATCCGGTATATGGCGCGCAGCTCGATGTTCGCCACGTCGACGGAACCGGCGCGGAAGGCAGCGTCGAGGTGACGTACGAAGAAGTCACCGGCCGGTTCGCCTCGGGCGAGACCTACGTCCTCCACCGGCCCCGCTACCGATTCACCCAGCTGTCGAAGGGGCCCCTCGGAGAGGAGACCCGCTTCTCTCCTCGCGTCGCGCCCGCGAACTTCGGCCTCGGCCTGCTCGAGGCCATCCCCGAGGCGGCGGTACTGGCCCACGAGGATTCCGAGGACCGTGACCAGAATGGCATCTCCGGCCGGGCCAACCGTGTGCGGGACGCGGCGACGGGACAGACGCGGATGGGGCGCTTCGGCTGGAAGGCCAACCAACCCACGCTGCACCAGCAGGTGGCACACGCGCTCGTCACCGACATGGGACTGACGACGGAGCTGTATCCCCGCGAGCAGGGACGCGAGGCCAGCGAGGCCGCCCCACCCGAGGTCAGCCCCAAGGAACTGGACGCGCTGCTCATCTACGCGCGATTGGTCGCCGTGCCCAAGCGCCGGGACTGGGAAGCCGCCGACGTCCTGCGCGGCAAGGCGGTGTTCGGCGCCATCGGCTGCGCGGGGTGCCACGTGGCCACCGTCTTCGAGACGGAAGGTGTGCCCGGCTTCCCCGAACTGTCCGGCCAGCGCATCCGCCCCTACACGGACCTGCTGCTCCACGACATGGGCGAAGGGCTCGCGGATGACCGTCCGGACGGGCTCGCCACCGGCACCGAGTGGCGCACCCCGCCGCTGTGGGGCGTGGGCCTCGTGAAAGCGGTGAACGGCCATACCCGCTTCCTGCATGACGGGCGGGCTCGCGACCTGGAAGAGGCCGTGCTGTGGCATGGCGGCGAGGCCGCGCCAGCCCAGGAGCGCTACACGCGCCTGCCGCTCCTGGACCGGCAGGCGCTGCTCGCGTTCCTCAACTCACTCTGAGCCCTCCCCACTCAAGGAGCGCTGACGCCGGGGACACCTCCGTCGCCAGCGAGCCGCCGCATGGGTTGGACCCTTCCATACGTGAGCGAGCGCCACAGCCACTCCGCGGGACCGAAGCGGAAGCGCGCCAACCACAGACGGCTGAGCACCACCTGCGCCGCGAAGATGACGCAGCAGATGACGACGATGCGCGACGGCGGCAGCTTGCCGATGAAGCCCAGGCCCCAGCCGTCATAAATCCAGATGCTCACCGCGGACTGCATCAGGTAGTTCGTCAGGGCCATGCGACCCACGGGCGACAGCACGCCCAGCCAGCGGCTCCAGCGCTCCCGCTGGAAGAGCAGCGCGAAGGCCGCGACATATGCCGCGCCCATGGCGATGTAGCCGGGCTCCTGGAAGCCGTTGACGATCATCATCCAGGGCCCCTTCGGGTCCCACTCCAGCACGCCGGCTTTGCGCAGGCGGAACAGCAGCAACCCACCGCCATTGAGGACGAGGCCCACGCTCAACCCCCAGCCGAGAATCCGGCGCAGCAACGCCCGGTGACGCTCCACGTCCTGCAACACGAGCAGACGCCCCGCAAGCAACCCCAGCAGGAAGCGCCCCAGGATGAGGCTCATCCAGAGCACGCGCCGGAAGCCGCCGCCGAGGTTCTCCAGGAAGAAGCGTGCGTTGCCCACCTGCGCCGTCCAGAACGACTCGCTCGACAACGCCACCAGGGTGTCGGCTCTCAAGGCCATATCCCGGGCCTGACTGGCCTTCGCGGCCTCGGCCGCGGCCTCCGCGCCGTGCAGCAGGATGGGCGTGTAGCGAATGGCGGCGGGCACCAGGAACGGCATCACGGTGACGAGCCCCAGCGCCCAGAACAGCACCGTGCGGTTGGAGCGGGCCCGGAAGGCCATCAGCAGGAAGCCCACCATCGCGTAGGTGTGGAGGATATCGCCCGTCCACAACAGAAGGGCGTGCGCCAGGCCGATGCCGAAGAGCATCAGCAGCCGCCGGCGGTAGAGCGGCGCGGCGGAGACGCCCCGTGACTCGGCCCGCGTGAACTGGAGTGCGAAGCCCAGGCCGAAGAGGAACGAGAAGATGGAGATGAACTTCTGCGTCACGAAGAGCTGATAGATGGCGCCAATCACCTGCTCCAGCAGGGGGGCATCCAGCGCGGACGCAGCCTCACGGGGCATGAAGGCCCGTCCACTCAGCCACATGAGGCTGTTGGACACGAAGACGCCCCAGAGCGCGAAGCCACGGAGGGCGTCCAGCAAGACGACTCGCTCGGAGGCATCCACCGGACGCGCCACGGGCAGGTCGTCCGCCACGGGAGAACCAGATTGGGACATGCGTGAAGCAGACGCGCTCTGCCTCCTGGCCGTCAATCCGGCACCTTCGAGGGTGACGGGACATACGGGCTTGCCCCTCCTGGCACGGCGGGTGTGCTGTAGTGGCCCCCCGCTCCCCGACGGACAGGAGTCCGCCCCGTGAAGATTTCCCCCCTGCTTTCCCTGCTGCTCATCTCCCTGGCCGCGCCCGGCGGCCTCGCGCTCGCCGCGGAGACGCCGCCCGTCCTGGGTGGACTCGACGCCATCTACCCAGAGCTCGACGCGCTCTACCGCGACCTGCACCAGACGCCGGAGTTGTCCAACCAGGAAGCCAAGACGGCGGCGAAGCTGGCCGGCCGGCTGCGCAAGCTCGGCTTCGAAGTGACGTCCAAGGTGGGCGGGCACGGCGTCGTGGCCCTGCTCCGCAACGGCCAGGGCCCCACGGTGATGCTGCGCGCGGACATGGACGCGCTGCCCGTGGAGGAGAAGACGGGCCTGCCCTATGCGAGCAAGCAGAAGGCGAAGGACGCCGCGGGCGCGACCCACCCGGCCATGCACGCGTGTGGCCATGACGTGCACATGACGTCGTTGTTGGGGACGGCCACGCTGCTGGCCCGCTCGAAGGACCGGTGGCGAGGCACACTGCTGCTGGTGGGTCAGCCGGCGGAAGAGGTGGGCGCGGGCGCCCGGCAGATGCTCCAGGACGGCCTCTTCAAGCGATTCCCCAAGCCGGACTTCGCGGTGGCGCTCCACGTCAACACCGCCGCGGCGGGCACGGTGGAGTTCACCCCCGGGTATGCGATGGCGAGCGTGGACAGCGTTGAAGTCACCCTGCATGGCAAGGGGGGACATGGCGCCTATCCCCACACCACCGTGGACCCGGTCGTGATGGCGGCGCGCGTCGTGCTGTCACTCCAGACGCTCGTCAGCCGCGAGAAGAACCCGCTGGAGCCCGCGGTGGTGACGGTCGGCTCCATTCATGGCGGCGCCAAGCACAACATCATCCCTGATGACGTGAAGCTCCACCTCTCCGTGCGCTCGTACAAGCCCGAGGTCCGCAAGGCCCTGCTGGACGGCATCGAGCGCATCGCCAAGGCGGAGGCCATGGCCTCCGGCGCGCCCCGTCCACCCGACATCGCCATCACCGAGGGCACGCCCTCCACCTTCAACGACCCCGCCCTCACCCGGCGGCTGGTGGGCGCGGTGTCCCGCGTCCTGGGCGAGAAGAACCTCCAGGAGGCGCCTCCCGTCATGGGCGGCGAGGACTTCTCCGAGTACGGGCGCGCGGGCGTTCCCGCCGTGATGCTCTGGCTCGGCTCCACCGAGCCGCGGCAATACGCCCAGGCGATGGCCGCGGGGACCGCGTTGCCTTCGATGCATTCGCCCCTCTTCGCGCCGGACCGCGAGCGCACGCTGCGCACGGGCGTCACCACGCTGACCACCGCCGCCCTGGAGCTGCTCGACAAGCCGTGACGGCCGGGGAGCGCGCAGCGCCTTGCCCCCGGGCCGGCACCTGTTCGGCGGCGGGGTTCGCGAGACGCCCACGCTGATTTGACTCGGGGGAATGCGAAACCGTAGACAGGGCTCCTCTCGCATCGCGACAGGATGTCCCCCTTGCTCAATCGCAATCGTTCCCTGCGAGCCCTGCTGGGGGCTTCGCTGTGGTGGGTCGTCTCCGGCTTCCAGTCCGAGGCCATCGTCAGTCACGAAGGCACGGTCCGCAGTGGCACCTCCGTCTCACTGAGCCTCCAGGTCTCCTCCGGGCCTGGCCAGACCTCCGCGCGCACCGGTCAGCTGGTGGCCTGCATCGCCCTGCCCGTGGGCTGGCAAGCGCCGGGCGGCAGCTACACGCATGCCGGCTCGGCGGCCACCGCCGCGCAGCCGGGCGCCGCGGCGCTCTCCGCCGAGGCCCAGTCCGCGTGGCCCGTCGACGGCGCCAGCTGGCACTGCCTGGTGTCGGAAAACGTGACCACGACGAACCAGGAGGTCCAAACGACCGCGCAGCTCACGCTTCCCGTGCCCGCGGTGGCCCAGGGGGCCTACCGGGTGCGGTACCAGAGCGGGTTCCGCGAGATGACGCCTCCGGTCGGAGGGGGGCAGGATCCGGCCTACCAGCCCACGGACTTCTCGGGACGCCTGGAGCGCCTGCTCCACGTCAACGTGGCCCCCGCCACCACCTTCGACGACTGGCAAGCGGGCGTCGCCACCGGCATCCTGGTGACGCCGTCCGTGACGCGCGCCTGGCATGGCAACGGGACGTTCCTGGCGGCGGCCACGGGCAACCCGGAGCTGCTGCGCTCCTCGGACGGGCGCCAGTGGACAGGCTTCGTTCCCGTGTCGGAGGGGACCACGTCACCCCTCCCGCTGGAGCGGCTGGTCTACTCCCAGCGCAAGTGGTTCGGCCTGTCGAACGGGCGCATCGTCGTCTCGTCCGACAACGCGCATACGTGGGCTCCCGCCTACCAGGACCCGGCGCCCGGGGGCCGGCGCTTCCTGGAACTCGCGCTCAGCGGAAACCGGATGGTCGCGGTGGGCACCGCGGGCCTCATCGCCAGCTCCACGGACGGCCAGCGCTGGACCGATGAGAGCATCAACAGCGCCTATGACGTCGTGACGCTGGTGCCCGGTCAGAGCAGCTTCCTCGCCGTGGCCCGCCCGATGGCGGGCGCGCCCTCCCAGCATCCTGTCCTCGTGCGGCCCCAGGGCGCTGGCGCCGCCTGGGAGGTGTTCCAGCCCGCCACGCTGTCCGGGCTCACCATCGCCCAGCTCATCGCCGGAAACGGTCGCTTCCTCGCCTTCGCCCGGCCCAACCAACTGCCCCCTCTGGCGCCCCAGGCGGTGGAACCGACGAGCGGATTCTTCCTCTCCGAGGACCTCGGCGGCACCTGGACGCGCGTGGAGAGCCTCCGGCTGCCCGCCGACGCTCCGCTCCCCACCCCGCTCATGACGTTCGTGGACCAGAGCTTCGTCGTCAGCTGGACGGCCGTCGACCCGCAAGTCGTGGGAGTGCTGCCCTCATTCGAGCTGCACGTGTCGGCGGATGGCAAGGAATGGACGGCGCACCCGACAGGCGCGGGCGGCAACTATGCATCCACGGCCTTCGCCACGGGCGACACCTCCGTGGTCGCGGTGAGCCAACGGCGTCTGCTGGTGGCCTCGCGCCGGGCCTGGCCACTGCCGGAGCTCCTCACGGAGACGCTGCCCCCATTCCGGCTGGGCACGGCCGCCAACGTGGAACTGAGCACGCGCGGCTCGGGCACCCTGACGTTCGAGCTGGAGGGCACGCTGCCCTCGGGCCTGACGTTCTCCCCCACGACGGGCACCTTCACCGGCACGCCCGCGCAGTCCGGTAGTACCGCCGTCACCGTCCGGGTTCGCGACGCGCGTGGCGGTGTGGCGGCGCGCACGTACAGCGTGGACGTGGTGGGCACCCTGAGCATCTCCAGCGGCGCGATTGCGTCCGCGACCCAGGGCACCGCGTACGAGGCGCGCTTCACCGTCCAGGGCGGCCGGGCGCCGTATACGTGGAGCCTGGACGGCGGCACCGTGCCCGGAGGCTTGACGATTCAGCAGCGCGACGGCGCCTACGTGCTGAGCGGGATTCCGACCGCCAGCGGCACCTTCCCGCTGACGGTGCGGGTGACGGACTCGGCGAACCAGACGGCGGCGCGGAGCGTGTCGCTGCAGATCGCGCCCACGCCTCCTCCGATTGAGGACAAGGGCGACGCGCCCAGCGGCTGTGGTTGCAGCGGCGGCGGCGCGGGCGTCCAGGCACTGGGGCTGGCGGCGCTGGCACTGATGGGCCGAGCCCGCCGCAAGCGCTGAGCCCGACGCCCCCCTGATTCCAACCCGGCCCGCGTGGACGCGCGGGCCGTCAGTTGCCCAGCCGCGTCAGCAGCCACTCCCGGACGTAGGCCCAGTCGCGCTTGACCGTGACGGGCGACACGCTCAGCACCGCGGCGGTGTCCAGCAGGTCCAGGCCCACGAAGTAGCGCAGCTCCAGCATGCGCGCGAGCCGCGGCTGGAACGTGTCCAGCTCCGAGAGCGCTCGGTCCAGCTCCAGCACCTCCATGCTCAAACCCGCCGGGACATCCGCCTCCACGTCCCCCAGGCTCACCCGCTCCAGCCGGGCCTCGCGGAGCTGCGCCCTGCGCAGCCGCGCCCGGTCCACCATCACCCGCCGCATGGCCTGCGCCGCGGCGCTGAAGAAGTGACGCCGCGCCTCCACCGGGGCCCCCGCGCCGAACAGACGCAGCCACGCCTCCTTCACCAACACCGCGGGTTGCAGTGACGGCGTCGACGCCGCATCAGACATGGCCCGCTGCGCCATGTCCCGCAGCTCCCGGTAGGCCGCCGCCGTCAACGCATCCCGCGCGCCCTGCTCACCCTTGCGCGCGTGGTCCAGCAGCTCTGTCAGCTCCGACATGCCCACATTCACCTCCAGGCCAGACGGGTTCGCCGCCCTCACAGAAACTACGCCCTCAACGAGAAATCTTGGAAAACTGGGGCGGATACCCCTCACGGTGCAACGATTCCCCCGTCCGGAGGGGTGGGAAACGACAGTGTCCTACAGTGGGAGGCGTTCACCCGCTGACGTCAGGCCGAGGCGCACCCGCAGGCACGTCGGAAGCAGGGCATTCCGGTATTTCCCCGGGTCGTGCTAGCGAGCCGCTCGCGTCCGGCGGGCCACACCCTCCGTCTGGGCGCCACCACCCTCCGTGCCCGGGAGTCGCCATGAAGCCGCTGCTGTCCGCCCTGCTGCCGTTGCTGTGTCTTGCCTCCTCCGCCTCCGCAGCGCCGCAAGCGCCCGTCGCCGTGCAGTCCGACCTGGCATTCCTGTCCGGACCGCCCACGCTGACCTTCGCCGCGGACTGGAGCGTCACCCTCAGCGGCCAGCCGGAGGCGGGCGGCGCGCTGGACATCGCCTATGACACCTCGCGCCTGCCGCTGTGCCGAGGCACCGGGTGGACCATCACCGGCTTCGCCATGTCGAACCGGGGCCCGGTGCAGAGCTTCCCCGTGGCGGATGCCACCACGGTGGACGCCATCGCGCAGACGCAGCTGGCCCTGGCTCAGGGCGGCACGTTGGAGCTGTGGTTCCAGAACACGGACGCCACCGGCTGCTCCCACTGGGATTCGAACCTCCAGTACAACTTCCACACGTGGGTGACGCAGAACCCGACGATTTCGTTCCACCCCGCACCAGCGTGGACGTACACGGTCCACGGCACGCTCCAGGGCGGCACCACGCTGATGGTGGACTACGACATCGGCCGCATCGCCCAGTGCCGGGCGCAGTACATGAATTACAAGGCCTGGGGCACCACGGCGTACTACCGCATCAACGGCGGCCTGGTGACGATGCTCAGCCTGACGGCGAGCTGGGGTGAATGGGACGCCGAGTTCTGGAGGCAGATCCCCGCCTTCATTCCGCTGCCGCCCGGCCCCGCGACGCTGGAGCTGTGGTTCTCCACCCAGGACCGCAAGGGCTGCCAGCAGTGGGACTCGCGCTACGGACAGAACTACGTCTTCGCCATCCAGTGACCTCCCGCGCTCCGGGACGCGTCGATGCATTGCGCATGTGATTCCAAGTGATGCCCGTCGCGGTCCAACGGTCGCCGGCAACGAAAGGCGTGTTGACGGCGCCTGCGCCAGGGACGCAGCCCCATGACGAGCGTCCCCTGACGGGGCGCGCCTCTCACGCCCCCAGCGAGAGGAGCCGCTCCACCGCCGCGCGCACGTCGCGCAACAGCGCCGGGTCCGTCACCGCGACGAAGATGGTGTCATCCCCCGCCACCGTCCCCGCGAGCCCCGGCAGCTCCCGCTCCTTGTCCAACGCCAGCGCGAGCACCGGCGCGAACCCCGGCGCCGTTCGAATCACCAGCAGGTTGGGCGGCGCTTCCAGGATGGTGACGCGAGGCCGCTCCGGCATCACCGCGGGCGTGGCCGGCGCGCGCTGATAGCGCCCACCCACCTTCAAGATGCCCAGCTTCTTCAGGCGCCGCGACAGCGTCGACTGGCTCGGCGCCTGGCCTTCCGCCTCCAGGAGCTGCTGCAGCACGGCCTGATCGCCGATCTCCCGCTCGGCGATGAGCCGCAGGATGGCCTCGTCCAGATTCATTCCCACCAACATGCATCCCCGTGAATATTCATGCAAGAACATGCATGCGCCTGTTGCGAATAATCCGCTTGCGCGGCGCGTCTTTCTGCATAATATCCGCCGCCTTTTCGCGGCAATGCACGCATTTTCACGCATATTCATCACGAATATGCAGGTAGCCGCTGCCGGGGAGGACAGGCCCATGAAGCACGTCACGCACATCAAGGATCTGGGGCCCGAAGGCGTGGAGGCGGTGCTCGCGCAGGCGTTCGCGTGGAAGCAGAAGGGCCCGGAGCACGCGCTCTTCGCCAACACGCTGCTGGGGATGGTGTTCTTCAACCCGTCGCTGCGCACGCGCACCTCGTTCGAGGCCGTCATGCTGCGCGGCGGTGGCAACGCCATCATCCTGGACGTGGGCGCTGGCGTCTGGAAGCTGGAGCACCGCGAGGGCGCGGTGATGAACGCGGACCGGGCCGAGCACCTCAAGGAGGCCGCGCCCGTCCTGTCGCGCTTCGTGGACATGCTCGGCGTGCGCACCTTCTCGCAGGGCGGCGGTGACGAGGAGGACGAGCTCGACCCCGTCATCAACGCGTTCCGCAAGTGGTCCACCGTGCCGGTGGTGAGCATGGAGTCCGCGCGCGAGCACCCCTGCCAGGGTCTGGCGGACATGCTGACGCTGCGCGAGACGTTCGGCAGCACGAAGAAGCTGCCGGTGACGCTGACGTGGGCGCCGCACATCAAGCCGCTGCCCAAGGCCGTGCCCAACTCCTTCCTGCTGAGCGCGGCGGCGGCGGGCTGCGAGATTCGCGTGGCGCACCCGCCCGGGTTCGACCTGCACCCGGCCGTCCGCGCCGAGGCGGAGGCGTACGCCAAGGCCACGGGCGGCAGCGTCACCTATACGCACGACCAGGACGAGGCCCTGGCCGGCAGCCGCGCCGTCTACGCCAAGTCGTGGGGCCCCACGGCCGCTGCGGCGTTTTCGCCCAATGACGTCTCCGCGCTGCTCGCGTCCTATTCCGGTTGGATGCCCACGCGCCTGACGATGTCGCGCGCGCAGAAGGACGCGGCCTTCCTCCACTGCCTGCCCGTGCGCCGGAACGTGGAAGTGGCCGATGAGGTCCTGGACCACCCGAGCAGCCGCGTCGTAGACGAGGCCGGCAATCGCTACCACGTCCAGCGGGCGCTGCTGCACTGGATGCGTTCGCGTTGAGCGGCCCCTCCGCATTCTCCCTTTCCTGACTTCGAGGTCTCACGTGCCCCTTTCGCCCGACCCCTATTCCGCGCTTCGCCACGCGGCGAAGTACGTGCAGCAGTTCCGCCGCAAGACGTTCGTGGTGAAGCTCGGCGGCGCCATGCTCAGCGACCCGCGTCTGCGCCGCGCCGCCTGCGAGCAGATTGCCCTGCTGTGGACCTTCTCCATCCGCCCCGTCGTGGTTCACGGCGGCGGTCCGGAGCTGGACACGCTGTGTGACGCCCTCCACCTGCCGGTGGAGAAGGTGGCCGGCCGCCGCGTCACCTCCGCGCCCGTGCTGGACGCGGCGAAGATGGTGCTCGCGGGCAAGCTGCACACGGACCTGCTGGCGGACCTCCAGGCGGCGGGCGTGCCCGCAGTGGGCCTGAGCGGCGTGGACGCCGGCCTCATCAAGGCGCGCAAGCGCCCGCCCGTCATGGTGACGGAAGCCGGTGCCACCGAGGGCAAGCTGGTGGACTACGGCCTGGTGGGCGACATCGAGCAGGTGGACACCCGCGTGGTGGAGCACCTGCGCTCGGCCGACTACGTGCCCGTCATCGCCCCCCTGTCGGGCGGCACGGACGGCGCCGTGTACAACACCAACGCGGACACCGTCGCCGCCGCGCTGGCGGTGGCGCTGTCCGCCGAGAAGCTCTTCTTCCTGGTCCAGGTTCCGGGCCTGCTGAAGAACGTGAGCGACCCGTCGTCGCTCGTCACGCTGGCCAACCTCACGGACCTGGCCACCATGGAGAGCACCGGCGCCATCGCGGGCGGCATGAAGCCCAAGGCGCACGCCATCCGCCACGCGCTCGTGGGCGGCGTGGGCAGCGTGCACCTGGTCAGCGGCGTGCAGCCCAACGCGCTCCTGGAGGAGGTCTTCACCAACGAGGGCAGCGGGACCATGGTCGTGCGGGAGAACGCGCAGAAGCCCGCGGGGGCGGTGGGATGACGGCGGCGGAGCTGCTCCAGGCGCTGGTGGCCATCCCCAGCGTGTCAGGTGACGAGGGCCGCATCGCGGACACCGTGTCCGGGTGGGCGGAAGGCTGGGGCGCGCGCGTCCAGCGGCAGGGCCACAACGTGTGGTTCTCCGTGGGGAGCGGGCCGCGCCGGCTGCTCGTCAACTCGCACCTGGACACGGTGAAGCCGTGCGCCGGGTGGACGTACGAGCCCCACGCGCCCGTGTGGCGCGAGGACCGCCTGTACGGCCTGGGCAGCAACGACGCCAAGGGGTGCGTGACGGGCATGCTGCTCGCCGCGCGGACCCTGCTGGCCGAAGGCGCGCCCACGGGCGCGGAAGTGGTGTTCGCGTTCACCGCGGAGGAAGAGACGGGAGGCCAGGGGCTGGGAACGCTGTTGCCCAAGCTGGGCCCGCTGGACGCCGCCATCGTCGGCGAGCCCACCAGCCTCAAGCCCTGCACCGCCCAGCGCGGCATGCTGCTGCTTCGCTGCACCGCGCACGGCAAGAGCGCGCACGTCGCGCACGCGCACGCCACGGAGGCCGTCAACGCCATCCACCTGGCCGCGACGGACATCGCGGTGCTGGCCGCGCTGCGCTTTCCGTCCCACCCGCTCCTGGGCGAGGCCCGGGCGCAGGTGACGCAGGTGTCGGGTGGCCTGGCGCGCAACCAGGTGCCGGACCAGTGCGAGTTCTTCGTGGACCTGCGCACCACGCCGGGCATGGAGCACGCGATGGTGGCCCGGCAGGTGGCGGGCGCGTTGAAGAGCGAAGTGAAGGTCCATTCGGAGCGCTACCTGCCGAAGGCGACGTCGGCGGAGCAGCCCATCGTCCGCGCGGCGGTGGCCGCGTCGGGCGCGCAGCCGGTGGGCTCCAGCACGGCGTCGGACTGGGCCTTCCTGGGGGACCTCCCCGCGGTGAAGGTGGGCCCTGGCGACACGCTGCGCAGCCACCTGGCGGACGAATTCATCACCCGGGCGGAGCTGGAAGCCGGCGCCGCCTTCTACACGCAACTGGTTCGGGGTTACTTCGAGGAGGTGGCTCGTGGCTGACACGCTGTGGGGCAAGGGCCTTCCCCTGGACGCGGCCATCCACCGCTTCACGGTGGGCAACGACCCGGTGGTGGACCTGGCGCTGGCGCCGCATGACGCGCTCGGCTCGGCCGCGCACGCGCGGATGCTGGCGCGCGTGGGCCTGCTGAAGGACGCGGAGGCCCAGGCCCTGGTGACGGCGCTCAAGGCGCTGCACGACGAGGCCCGCGCGGGCACGTTCGTCATCCGCCCCGAGCAGGAGGACGGCCACACCGCCCTGGAGGCGGCGCTGGTGGAGCGCGTGGGCGAGCCGGGCAAGCGCATCCACCTGGGGCGTTCTCGCAACGACCAGGTGCAGCTGGCCCTGCGCCTGCTGCTGCGTGAAGAAGTGCTCACGCTGGGCGCGCGGGCGGCGGAGCTGGCGGGGGCCTTCCTGGACTTCGCGCAGGCGCACAAGGACGTGGCGCTGCCGGGCTACACGCACCTGCGCCGGGCCATGCCTTCCACCTTCGGTCTCTGGGGCATGGCGTTCGCGGAAGGGCTGCTGGAGGAGCTCGAGGCGCTGCGCGGCGTGTGGGCGCGGCTGGACCGCTGCCCGCTGGGCGCGGCGGCGGGCTTCGGCGTGCCGCTGCCCATCGACCGGGAGTACGTGGCGGCGCTATTGGGTTTCTCGCGCGTGCAGCGCAGCCCCATCGACGTGCAGAACGGACGCGGCCGTCACGAGTCCGCGGTGCTGGGCTGGGCCTGCTCGGTGGCGGGCACGCTGGAGAAGTGGCTGTGGGACGTGCAGCTCTACAGCATGGACGAGTTCGGCTTCCTCGGGCTGCCGGACGCGTACACCACGGGCTCGTCCATCATGCCGCAGAAGAAGAACCCGGACGTCGTGGAGCTGGCCCGGGGCCGCTGCCGCGAGCTGCGCGGGCTGGCGCATCAGGTGGAGGCCGTCGCGGGTGGACTGCCCTCCAGCTACCACCGCGACTTCCAACTGCTGAAGTCCCCCACCCTGACGGCGCTGGGCTCCACGCGGGAGCTGCTGGACGTGCTCACCCGGTTGGTGCCCGCGCTCCAGGTGAAGGCGGACGCGGCGGCGCGTGCCAGCGACGACACGCTGTACGCGGCGCACCACGCCTATGCGCTGGTGGCCCAGGGACAGGCCTTCCGTGACGCCTACAAGCAGGTGGGCCGCGAGCTGGTGGAAGGAACGTTCCGTCCAGACCGCGGCGCCCTGACGGCCACCCACCTGGGTGGCGCCGGCAACCTGGGCCTGCCCCAGGCCCGGGAAGAGCTGGCCGCCTCGCGCGCCTGGCTCGATGAGACGCACCGCCTGGTGGCCGATGCCGCCGGGCGCGTCTGGACGGTTTGAACCGCATCCCCGCGAGGAGCGAATCATGAGCAACAAGAAGAACGTAGTGCTGGCCTTCTCCGGCGGACTCGATACCGCATTCTGCGCCGTCTACCTGCGCGAGCAGGGCTACGACGTCACCACCGTCACGGTGGACACCGGCGGCTTCCCGCCCGAGCAGTTGGAGCGCATCGCCGCGCTGTCCAAGCAGCTGGGCGCGGTGGAGCACGTGACGGTGGACGCGCGCGAGACGCTCTTCCAGGGCTATCTGCGCTACCTCATCGCCGGCAACGTGCTGCGCGGCCAGGTCTACCCCCTGAGCGTGTCCGCGGAGCGCGCGTGCCAGGCGGCGGAGGTCGTCCGCGTGGCGCGCGAGAAGGGCACCCAGGCGCTGGCGCACGGCAGCACGGGCGCGGGCAACGACCAGGTGCGCTTCGACGTGGCCTTCCGCTCGCTGGCGCCGGAGCTGGAGCTGCTCACGCCCATCCGCACGCTGTCCCTGAGCCGGCAGCAGGAGCTGTCCTACCTGGCCGAGCGCGGCGTGCACATGCCGCCGAAGCTGGGCTCCTACTCCGTCAACGAGGGCATGTGGGGCACCTCCGTGGGCGGCGCCGAGACGCTGGACTCCTGGAAGGCGCTGCCCGAGGCGGCCTTCCCCGGCGGCGAGCTGTCGCAGGACCTCAAGCCCCGTCCCCTCACGGTGTCCTTCGAGAAGGGCGTCCCGGTGGCGCTGGACGGCGAGAAGCTGGGCCCCGTGAAGCTGGTGGAGGCGCTCAACGCGCTGGGGCGCACCTACGGCATCGGCCGGGGCGTGCACCTGGGTGACACGATTCTGGGCATCAAGGGCCGCGTGGGCTTCGAGGCGCCGGCGGCGCACCTGCTCGTCACCGCGCACCGCGAGCTGGAGAAGCTGGTGCTCTCCGGCAAGCAGCTCTTCTGGAAGGAGTCGATGGGCAACCTCTACGGCTCGCTGCTGCACGAGGGGCACTTCTTCGACCCGCTGGTGAAGGACCTGGAGGCGTTCCTCACCTCGTCGCAGGAGCGCGTGACGGGTGACGTGCGGCTGGTGCTGCACCCGCGCACGCAGGTGGTGGAGGGCGTGCGTTCGCCGCACTCGCTGATGGACGCGAAGGTGGCGACGTACGGAGAGGCCAACGTGTTGTGGAACGGCTCGGAAGCCGCGGGCTTCGCCAAGCTGTACGGCGTCGCGCAGATGCTCTCGCATCGCGCGAAGTGAGGGTGCCATGAAGGTTTTCGTCGACAAGGTAGGCAGTGTCACCCGCAACCTCGGCCTGGGCCGGACCGTCCACCTCGCGTCCGAGGTGAAGGCCGAGGAGGGCGCGGTGGTGGCCGTGCGCATCCACGGAGAGAAGAGCACGTACAACCAGCTCGAGGACGTGCACGGGCGCCTGGTGACGCTGCACGCCGGTGACATCGTCGTGGGCGCGCTGGGTCACCGCAACGCGCTGCACGGCTATGAAGGCGTGGTGCCGGCGTCCGTCACCGTGGGCGAGCGGCTGCACGTGCTCAACATGGGCGGCGTCATCGGCAAGTGCACGTCGCACAACCACGGCGTGGGCCTGCCCTTCGAGGCGGAGGTGCTGGGCCAGGTGCTGGAGTTCCCGGAGCTGATGTCGCGCACCGGGCAGCCGGCGCACGTGTCCTCCGGCGCGCTGAAGGGCACGTCGTCGCCGGTGAAGTGCCCCGTCGTCTACGTGGTGGGCACCTGCATGAACTCGGGCAAGACGTTCGCCTCGGCGGCCATGGTGCGCAAGCTGGCACAGGCGGGCTTCCGCGTGGGCGGCGCCAAGCTGACGGGGGTGTCGCTGATGCGCGACACGCTGAGCATGCAGGACTCCGGCGCGGACGTGGTGATGGACTTCACGGACGCGGGCATCGTCTGCACGGGGCCTCGCACGGGCGCGCGCGTGGCGCGGGTGCTCTTCTCCGAGCTGGCGGCGGAGAACGTGGACGTCATCGTCGCGGAGACGGGCGACGGCATCATGGGCGAGTACGGCGTGCAGGGCATCCTCGCGGACCCGGAGCTCAAGAGCCTGGCGGGGGCGTGGGTGCTGTGCGCCAACGACCCGGTGGGCGCGTCCGGCGGCGTGCGCCACCTGCGCGAGGCGTACGGCATCGAAGTGGACGTGGTGGCCGGACCGGCCACGGACAACGCCGTGGGCGTGCGCTTCGTGGAGCAGGTGGTGGGCATCCCCGCTCGCAACGCCCGCGCGGACGCGGCGGCGCTGGGCGGACTCATCCTGGAAAAAATCGCCCCCAAGCTGGGCGCGGGGAGGAAGTCATGACGCAGGTCAACATCTACATCCTGGGTGCCTCCGGCTTCGGCGGCGGCGAGCTCTTGCGCATCCTCTCCGGCCACCCCGCGGTGGGCAGCATCCGCGCGGTGTCGCGGCACCACGCCGGCGAGCCCATCCACAAGGTGCACCCGCACCTGCGCGGACTGGTGGAAGGCCGCTTCGAGGGCGAGCCCGACTGGAAGTGGCTGGCGGACTGCGAGCAGCCCGTCGTCTTCAGCGCGCTGGGCCACGGCGACCTGGCCAAGCAGTTCGCGGGCCTGGAGAAGCAGTGGGCGGAGGTCGGCATCGCCGAGCGCCTGCTGCTGGTGGACCTGTCCTCCGACTTCCGGCTGGACCACCCGGGCCGCTACGCGGGCGCGTACGGCCGGCCCCACCCGTCCCCGGAGCTGCTGGGCACCTTCACCTACGGCCTCACCGAGTGGAAGCGCGACGCGGTGAAGACGGCGAAGCGCATCGCCAACCCGGGCTGCTTCGCCACGGCGGTGCAGCTGGCGCTCCTGCCCATCGCCTCCACGCCGGGCTTGGGGCTGCTCGCGGTGTCCGGCGTCACGGGCTCGTCCGGCTCCGGCTCGCTGCCCGGTGAGGGCACGCACCACCCGACGCGCGCGCAAGACTTCCGCGCGTACAAGCCGCTGGAGCACCAGCACGAGGCCGAGGTGGAGGTCATGCTGGTGGCCCACGGCGCGCAGCGGCACCGGCTGGCCTTCGTCCCGCACTCGGCGCCCATGGTGCGCGGCATCTTCGCCACCGTGCAGTTCGAGTGGCCGGAGCACGGCGGCGCCGTGGTGACGGCGTCGCTGATGGAGCGCTACCGCCGCTACTACGAGGGCTCGAAGTTCGTGCGCATCGTCGAGGGCACGCCGCGCATCGCCGCGGTGGCCGGCAGCAACTTCTGCGACATCGCGGTGGCCACCAAGGGCCGCTCGGTGGCCGTGATGGCGGCGCTCGACAACCTGGTGAAGGGCATGGCCGGCCAGGCGGTGCAGAACTTCAACGTCGCACTGGGGCTGCCGGAAGACACGGCGCTGCGCCAGGCCGCCTGCTACCCGTAGGCCGCACGTCCCTGGGGCCTGGGCGCACGCGTCCAGGCCCTCCGCTCGCAACGGCCGCCTCCTTCGCGAGCAACTCCCGCATCAGCTTACGCCCCAGGACGAGCCCCAGCAGCAGGCTCACCACCATGCCGGTGGCGGACACGGCCGTCATCCACGTCTTCCCCTGCCCCAGCGAGCTGCCAAAGAGCGCCGTCAGCAGCGTCCCGGGGAGGGTGCCCACCACCGCGCCCAGCGCCAGCGGCGCGTAGCGGGCGCCTGACGCGGACGCCGTCGCCAGCATCACATCCGCCGGAATCACTGAATTGATGCAGGCCAGGAAGCCGAGCTGGAAGCCATGCTCGCGCGCCGCGCGCTCGAACACCGGGTGCTTGTCCCCGGCCAGCCGCCGCATGGGCTTGCGGCCCAGCCTGCGCGCCAGCAAGTGGATGAGGCCCGAGGCCAGCAGCGTCCCGACGAGCGCGTAGGCCGTGCCCGCAGCCATACCGAAGAGGATGCCGCCCACCGCCGTGAAGAGCTGCCCGGGCAGCAGCGTCACCGGGCGCACCGCGAGGAGCAGGATGAAGGCCAAGGGCGCCAGCGCCCCCAGGGGCCTCAGCCAGCCCGACAGCGTCTGCTGATCCAGGTATTGCGGCCCCAGCAGCCGCAGCCCCACGAGCAGGCCGACGGAGATGCAGAGCGGTCCGATGAGCTTGAGGCCCGCGCTCAGCCGTCCTCCCTTGGAGCGAGGGTGCTTGGACATGGCTCAAAGCTGGGAAGCCCCACGCGGGAAGGCAAGAGCAGCCAGGCGAGAGATGACACCTTGCATTCCGCCTCACCCTGGCAATTTGCGATGCCCTCCGTGCGAGCAAGAACAACATCGAGTGCGTCTCTGTCCAGCTCAACTGCGCTATCGTCCCGCGCTTTGAGCCAAAACAGGTAAGGACGAATGCATTTCGAGTTGGCCTTCGTACTGATTTTCGCCATCGCGACCGCCGTGGCCATCGCCGCGCGGTACTTCAAAATCCCCTATACGGTTGCCCTGGTCGTCGCGGGCCTGCTGTTGGGTACGTTCAAGGCGTTCGAGCCGCCGCACCTCACGAAGGAGCTGCTCTTCGCCATCATCCTCCCAGGTCTGCTGTTCGAAGCGGCCTTCCACGTCGAGTTCCGCAAGTTCTGGAAGAACAAGATGGCCATCCACGCCCTGGCCATTCCAGGGCTCCTGGCCTCCGCGGGGCTCACGGCCTTCATCCTCACGCGCGTGGTGGATGGGTTGGACTTCGTCCATGGCTTCGGGATGCTGTCCGCGCTGGTGTTCGCGTCCGTCATCGTGTCCACGGACCCCATCGCCGTGGTGGCGCTCTTCAAGTCGCTGGGCGCGCCCAAGCGGCTGCTCATCCTGGTGGAGGGAGAGAGCCTGCTGAACGACGGTTCCGCCGTCGTGCTCTTCACGCTCATCGTCGCGGTCGCCACGGGTGGCCAGTTCACGGTGGGCGGCGCCATGTTCGACTTCATCAAGGTCTTCGGCATGGGCGTGCTGATGGGCAGCGCGGTGGGCTTCGCCGTCGCGCAGATCATCAAGCGCGTGGACGACGCCATGGTGGAAATCACCCTCACGGTCATCGCGGCGTACGGCTCGTTCGTGCTCGCCGAGCACTTCCACTACTCGGGCGTCATCGCGTCGGTGGTGGCCGGCATGCTGTGCGGCAACTGGGCCACGCACGAGGGCATGAGCCCCGCCACCCGCATCGCGGTGGAGAGCTTCTGGGAGTACCTGGCGTTCGCGCTCAACTCCGTGGTGTTCCTCCTCATCGGCCTGGAGGTGCAGCTCTCCTCGCTGCTGGCCTCGTGGAAGCCCATCCTCGCCGCCTATGTGGCGGTGATGGTGGCCCGCGCCGTGGTCGTCTACGGCGTGTCCGCGCTGCTCCGCTTCACCAAGGAGAAGATGCCGTGGACCTGGAGCGCGGTGCTCACCTGGAGCGGCCTGCGTGGCGCCATCTCCATGGTGCTGGTGCTCGGTCTTCCCACGGACTTCCCGCACCGCGAGCTGCTGGTGAACATGACGTTCGGCGTGGTGGTCCTCTCCATCATCTTCCAGGGCCTCACCATGGCGCCGCTGCTGCGCAAGCTGCGCATCACCGGCCTCAAGGACGCGTTCCAGGAGCAGTACGAGCTGGCCCGCGGCCGCCTGGGCGCCATCCACGCAGCGCAGGCCGCGCTGGAGGGCATGCGCCGCGCCCGGGAGATTCCGGGGGATGTGGTGACGCAGCTGGAGAAGGACTACCAGGAGAAGGAAGTCGTCGCGGAGAAGGAGCTGACGGCGCTGAAGCAGCAGTCGATGCGCTTCCACGAGGAGGAGCACCAGGAAGCGGTCCGCCGCGTGCTCATCGTGGAGAAGGCGGCGCTGCTCAAGGCCTATCAGTCCGCCACCATTGGCAAGGAGGCCTTCGCACGGCTGACGGCGGATCTGGATGAGCGCATCGCCGCAGCGGACGCCGCGGAGAACCACGTGCCGCCAGAGGGTGAGACTCCGCCCGTGGCCAGCGCCGCGAGCGCCTGAGTCATCCGGGCACGGCACATCCGCCTGAGGACATTCAGGCGGGTTTGCCGTGCCTGCTGCGTCTGGGCCTCCTAGACTCTCGTGTGTGAAACCACGAAAGCAGGCGTTCCCGAGGCGACTTCGCAGAGTGCTCGTCGCCACGGATTTCTCGGAGGCGAGCACCCACGCGGTGGGCAGGGCTGGACACCTGCCACTCGCGGACGGCGCGAAGGTGCTGGTGACACACGTCCTCCCCAGCCGCATGCCCGCGGAGGTGGGCACCCGAGCGCTCCAGGCCACCGCGCGCGAGCTGGAGCGGGTCGCCGACCGGCTGCGCAAGCTGCTGCGTGCCGAGGGCAGCTCCGCCACGGTCGACACGCACATCGCTCGCGGCAAGCCCGTCGAGGCCATCCTGCGCCGGGCCCGGGCCTTTGGCGCGGAGCTCATCGTCCTGGGCCGGCATGGCGACAAGCCGCTGCGCAACATGTTCCTGGGCTCCACGGCGGAGAACGTCATCCGCGGCGGAGACCTGCCCGTGCTCATCGCCAACCGGCGGGCGCCTGGGCCCTACCTACGGCCCGTCGTGGCCGTGGACGCGGACGAAACGTCCAAGCGCGCGGCGAGCTTCGTTCCCACGCTGATGACGCCCGGCTCCGAGCTGACGCTGGTGCACGCGTATGACGTGCCGCTGGAGTACGCGGTGTTCCCCGGGCTGACGGCGAAGGAGCACAAGCACTACCGGCAGACGTTCAAGGCGTCCGCGGAGCGCAAGCTCAAGGCGTTGCAGCGAGAGCTCGATGCAAGCGACATCCCGTACCACCTGGTGATGGAGAGCGGCGGCTCACGCTCCATCATCCTCGAGTTCGTGGACGACCAGGGCGCGGACCTGCTGGCGCTGGGCACCCGGGCGCGCTCCGGTGTGGCGTTCGCGTTGCTCGGCAGCGTCGCGACGGACCTCATCCGTGAGGCGAAGTGCGACGTGCTCGTCGTCCGCGAGCCCGAGCCCCGCGAGTAGCGTGAAGGCCCCCGCGCGTGCGGCCTCAGGCCTCGGGGGCCTTGCCTGCCTGGGGGTCGGTGGCGGGTGAGGTCCCTGCCTCTTCCGTCGCGGTGGGCTCCGCGCCGCCCCCGGAGGCCTGCGCCTGCGATGCCGTTGCGTTCGCGTCGCTGGCTGGCGCCTGAGCCGGCGCAGAAGCAACCGTCGCCGAGACGGCCGCGGCCGTGAGCGCGTCCCCAGCCACAGCCGTGGACTGGGCTTCTCGCTGCTCCAGTCGCGCCCCACCCTGCTCCGCCGCGCGGAGGAACTCGTCGTACTCGGACTTGCGCTCCGCTGCCTTGGCCTGGGTTTTCACCGACTGCTGTGCCGCGGCGTGCCGGCCCATCATCACCGCTCGCGCGCTGAGCACGACGCCTCCGGCAAAGGCCGCCAGGCTGAACACGGAGCCGATGTCCCCGGCCCACAGCCCGTACACGCCGCTCTGGATGAAGGCCATCGCGTTCAGGAAGGCCGCGCCCGTGAGCGCCGCACCACCCGCCGTGGTCCACGGACGCAGCTCCATCACCCGCGCGGCGCCGTAGCACAGCACCGGCAACATCCCGAGCACCCACAGGTTCTCCAGCAGCACCGCCAGCGCCACCCGCAGCACGCCCACCGGCACCGCCTGGATGCGCACGCTCAGCCGAAGCGTCAACGCCACGCTCAGAATCGACCCCGCGATGAGCGCGATGAACCCCAGTCCCATGATGAACTGGAAGCGACGGACACGGACGCGCAGCGGTTCGAGGACACTCGTCTTGGAGCTCACAGGCAGGCAGCCTACTCCACTTCAGCCCTCATCCTCTTCCACGTCCGTCGTTCCCCCCGGCGTGCGGGCAGGC
This sequence comes from Myxococcus virescens, assembly GCF_900101905.1. NCBI lineage: Bacteria > Pseudomonadati > Myxococcota > Myxococcia > Myxococcales > Myxococcaceae > Myxococcus > Myxococcus virescens. The sequence continues at coordinate 47,343 of NZ_FNAJ01000008.1, forward strand.
GGGCCGTCCCCGTAGAAGACCTCCTCCAGCACCAGCCCCTGAGCCGGCGCGGTAGGCCCGGCCCGCTTGCGCTCCTTGGAGGCCAGCACCTCCGCCACCCAGGACGCGGGCCGCCGTCCCTTCCCCACCTCCACCAGTGTCCCCGCCAGGTTGCGCACCATGTGCTTCAGGAACGCGGTGCCCTCCACGACGAAGGACACGGCGTCCCCCGACGTGCCTTCCACCGCCAGGCTCCGTATCTCCCGCACCGCGTGCTTCGCCTGGCAGTCCGCGGCCCTGAAGGCGGAGAAGTCATGCCGCCCCAGCAGGTGCGTGGCCGCCTGCCGCATGGCCTCCACATCCAACGGAGCGAAGACTTCCCAGTGCGTCATCCGCCGCAGCGGCGAGCGCGTGCGCCGGTTGCTCACGCGATACCGGTAGCGCTTGCCCCGGGACCACCGGCGCGGGTCGAAGTCCTCGGCCACCTCCATCGCGTCCACCACGGCCACGTCGGGCGGCAGCAGGCCATTGAGCCCCATGACGTAGGCCTTCATCGGCAACACCCGGGGCGTGTCGAAACACGCCACCTGCCCTGAGGCATGGACGCCCGCATCCGTGCGCCCCGCCGACGCCACCGACACACGCACCCCCAGCAGCCGCTCCAGCCCCGATTCCAGCACCGACTGGATGGAGGGCCCGTTGGGCTGCACCTGCCAGCCCACGTAGCGCGTTCCTTCGTATTCGAGCGTCAGCTTCAGCCGGGGCATGGGTCAGCGGTACTTGAGCCAGGACTCGAGCAGCTCGGCCACCATGCGGCCCGCGGGCACGTTGTTGCGGCGGGCCACCGCCTCCAGCGCTTCCGAGACGGCGGGGCTCAGCGGCACGGCCAGGGTGCGCGGCTCGGTGCGGTCATCGTGGGCCGGGGGCTCCGGCTCCGGAGCGGGCATGGCCTTCGCGGTGTCGAGCGCGTCCGCCACATCCGACAGCTCCAGGGCCTCCTCCGACGTGGGCGCGGCCGCGGCACGCACGGCCAGGCGGCGCTGCTCGGCGGCCAGCTCCTCCTCGAAGAGCTGCTTGATGAAGTTGGACAGGTGCAGCGCCGTGGGCGTGAAGTCGTACGCGTCCAGGAAGGCGTCCAGGTCCTTCTGCATCTGCGCGGCCGTCTGGTAGCGCTTGTCCCGGTCGCGCTCCAGCGCCCGCATCAGGATGGTCTCCAGGCGCTCCGGCAGGTCCTCGCGGAAGTACGACGGCGCGTAGATCTTCCCGTCCGTGATGCTGCGCATCACCGCGGCCTCGGACTCACCGGTGAAGAGCTTGAAGCCGGTGAGCCACTCGTAGAGCACCACGCCCAGGGAGAAGACGTCGCTGCGGCAGTCGAGCGGCTTGCCCAGACACTGCTCCGGGCTCATGTAGCTGAGCTTGCCCTTGATTTCGCCGTTGCGCGTCTGCTCCATCTGGTTGGCGGCCTTGGCGATGCCGAAATCCAGAATCTTCACCGAGCCGTCGAAGGCGACGACGATGTTCTCCGGTGACACGTCCCGGTGGACGATGTTGAGCGGGTTGCCGTACAGGTCCACCTTGGTGTGCGCGTGGTGCAGGCCCGCGCAGACGCACGAGGCAATCTTCACCGCGTACACCAGCGGGAAGGGAATCCCCAGCGCCTCCGCCTTGGGGACGACGCGGCGCATGTCCCGCCCGGACACGTACTCCATGGCGATGAAGTAGCTGTCGGCGATCTTCCCCAGGTCGTGAATCTGCACCACGTTGGGATGATTGAGCTGCGCGGCGAGCCGAGCCTCGTTGAGGAACATCTTCACGAAGGCCGCGTGCTTGGTCAGGTGCGGGCGGATGCGCTTGATGACGACGGGAGACTCGCGGCCGTCCTCCTGCTGCTGATGCGCAAGGAAGATTTCGGCCATGCCTCCCACGGCGATGCGGTCGATGAGGCGGTACTTTCCAAAGCGGCCGGTGTCGCGCTGCGGGGCGGCGGGAGGCATGGCCCGGCGAGCCTACCTGTGCCGAGCCTCGGAGTGGCAACAAACTTGGGCGAAGCTCGACAGGCCTCTACTCGAATCTGCAAGCGTTTCGGGCCTCGTCCCAGGCCCCGCCGCGGTCAAGGCATCGGTCGATATCCCAGCCCTCGAAGAACCAGTAGACGATCGCCGCGGCGACCACGACCATGCACATGACGAACACGACCCACTCCCAGGGCTTCATCCGCGAGAGTGTAGCCGGTCGCGTGTGAGCAAACCGAGGGCCCGCCTCCCTGGCCTCTATTCCTACCGGACCTGCACCCGGTGCACCTTCAGCGCGGGTTCCTGTCCGGGCGGCGGTGGGAAATCCAACGCGGACGGCGCCAGCGCGCCCAACGACGTCCCCTGGCGTCCCGCCTGGGACACCCCTTCGAGCACCATGGCCTCGAAGCGGCGGGCGGGCAGTCCCGCGTGGTTGCAGCACGCCACCAGTTGACCTCCCGGGCTGACGACACGCGCGGCGGCCTCGGCCAGCCGGGCATAGTCGCGCGCCGCGGAGAACCGGCCACTGCGCGTCGTCGAGAACGACGGCGGGTCCGAGATGACGATGTCGAAGGACTCGCCCTTCTTCGCCAGACGCTTCAGCCAATCGAACACGTCACCGGCCACGTAGTCATACCGGTCCACCGTCTGGCCATTGAGGCGCGCGTTCTCCTCGCCCCACTCCAGCACGCGCCGGCTCGCATCCAGGTTGAGCGCCCGCTTCGCGCCGCCCGCCATGGCCACGACGCCAAAGGCACAGGTGTACGAGAAGAGGTTGAGCACGGTGAGGCCCCGCGCCTGCGACAGCAGCCACGCCCGCGTGTCCCGCATGTCCAGGTACAGCCCCACCGACAGCCCCTGCGCCGGACGGATGAGGAATTTCAGGCCGTTTTCGAGCGCCGTGAAGGACTCCACCGCTTCGCCCCGGGCGGGTGCCTCGGGTGCGAGCGATTCCTTCGCCACATTGGCCAGGACACGCGCCTCCCGGGGCCGGCGCTTGAGGTAGAGGCTTCGAGGCGCCCAGGCGGCCATGGCCGCGTCGAGCAGCGTCTCCTCCTCGTCCGGCGTGAAGTCCCGGTAGAGGCTGATGACGTACACGTCACCAAACACATCCGCCGTCACGTCCGGCACGCCGTCCGCTTCGGCGTTCACCACGCGCCAGGCCGTGGTCCGCGCGTCTCCCAGCAGCGGCCCGCGCCGGCCACGCGAGGCGCGCAGCGTCTCCACGAGAGTAGAAGGCAATGTGCCCATGCCGCCGCTCAACTGCCCAGACGCGCGCGCGTCCAGACACGCTCCAGCGCCTGGGTCGCCGCGCGGGAAAGCGCCACGTAGTCGAGCCCCAGCAACTGCCCCTCCCGCACGCAGACCCGGCCGTTCACGATGGTCCACCCCACCGGCGAATGCGCCAGCTGCCCGAGCAGATAGGGCGAGTAGCCCGTCTCCGGATCCGCGGTGGGCACGACGTCGTAGACGACGAGGTCCGCGATGCTCCCCTCCTCCACGCTCCCGGAGGGCAGGCCGAACAGCCGCGTGCACAGCTCCGCCGGGCCGTTGACGAGCAGGTGCGCCAGCGCCCCATCCACGTCCGGCATCCTGCCGGAACGGGAGATGCGCAGCACGCCCACCAGCGCGGCGAGCAGCTCGTCCTGGAGGCTGCCATGGCCCCCGGTGCCGAGCCCCAGCAGGTGGACCCGCGACAGCACCGCGTCCATGGGGTCCGCGCCGCGCTCCAGCGCGCGCACGCCCCGGGCCGCCAGCGCCACGAAGGCACCGCTCTGCTCCAGCAGCTCCGCCTCCGCGCTGTCCAGCACGCGCGCGTAGCCCGCGATGGCCCGCGGCCCGAGCAGTCCCAGCGCATCCAGCCGCGGAACCACGCGCTTGCCGTGCTGCGAGTAGGTGGAGGCGAGGTCGTCCTCGCTCTCCGCGAGGTGGAAGACGGTGGGCGCGTCCAGCACCCGGCTCAGCTCCGCGATGCGGCGCAGCAGCGCGTCGTCGCAGGTGAACGACGCATGGAAGCCAAGCGCGCCCCGGACCAACGGGTGATCCCGATGCGCGCGCGTGAAGTCCGCGTTGGCGTCCAGCCACGCCTGCGCCTGCGCCGCGCCGTCCAATCCGTGGGTGGAGTGGCTCGTCACCAACCGCAAGCCCACCGCCTCCGCGGCGCGAGCCTGGGCGGCGAGTCCTCCGGCCACGTCCTGGCAGGACAGGTGCTCCACCGCCAGGGTGACGCCGTGACGCAGGGCTCGGGCCGCCGCGTAGCGGGTGAGGGCCTCCACGTCCTCGTTCGTGAGCAGCCGTGCCACGTGCCGGAGCCGGTCCAGGCGCTCGCGGGGCGGAAGCATCAGGAAGTGTCCCGTCGGCGGCAGCAACTGGCCGTTGACGAGGTGCGTGTGGCAGTCCACCAGGCCTGGCGCCACCAACCGGCCATGACAGGCGACTTCCCAGTCCCCGGGCAACACTGGCACCTGGGCGTCCGGAGCCATGCGGCGGATGGTGTTGCCTTCCACCACCACGGCCATGCCATGGCGGACGCGTCCGTCCGCCCTGAACACGGCGCAGTTTTTCAGAAGCAGGCGGCCTTCCATGAAAGCCCTGTTCTAACACGGGCGCGGCGCGGCGCGAGCGGCGCCGCCGCCAGCGAGCATGTTAGGGTCCGTACGGTATGACGCCGCTGAGCCCCGCCGTGAACTCCCCGTCTCCCGTGACGGCACCCTCCCCGGGAGGGGCGCTGGCCTTCCGGGACTTGTGGCTCTTCTCACCGCGGGCAGACGCCCTCATCGTCGCCCTGCCCCTGGCCCTGGCCCTGTGCACGGCGGCCGCCAACGTCTGGCTGGCCCCGGGCGCCGCGGAAGGCGCGCACCGCCTTTCCGCCTGGACGGCGCAGAACCTGCTCGGCAACGCCACCCACGTCATCCTCACGTTCCTGCTCTTCGCGGTGCACCGGGACGTGCTGACGTCCGCCCCGGGCCAACCCCGGCAGGTGCTGGCGGGTTCGCTGGGCATGCTCGCGGTGGGCACGGTGCTCTTCTTCACCTTCTACGCGGAGCGCACGGCGCACACGTATGGCGTGGCGGTGATTTTCAACGTCTTCGGCACGCACCACACCTTGTCCCAGCACCGGGGCATCTGGTCACTCCACGGGCTGCGCGCGGGCAAGGCCGGCCTGCCCGGCGCGTCGGCGCTGGAGCGCAAGCTGCAACAGATGTACGTCCCGCTGCTGCTCACGCTGCTGCTGGTGCGCATCTTCTTCGTGCCGGAGGCCCCCGGGCCCGATGCGCCGGCGTACCTCGACATTGGCCAGGGAGCGGTGCTCCCGCACGGCACGCTTGGGGTGCTGCTGGCGGTGTGGCTGGGCTACTTCATGCTGCTGTTCCGCACGGTGCTGCGCGCGGAGGCGGTCAGCGGGCCCAAGGTGCTCTACCTCCTGGCCATGGCGACGGCGACCGGGCTGGTGCTGGTGGCGCCCACCTGGGGCTACGTCATGCTGCCCGGCATGCACGGCCTGGAGTACTACATGCTCACCGCGCGGATGCTGGAGCCGCGCGAGGGTGACACGCCCCGGCTGCCGCGGAAGTTCATCGTCCCGGCGATGATTGCGTCCATGCTGCCCCTGTTGGCGCTGGGCGCGGTGCACGGCCTGCTCCAGCAGGGCGTGGTGCGCGGCGCGCTGGGCAGCAACATGGGCGTGGCGGAGACGCATCCCCTGCTGCGCGCCATGACGTCCCTGGGCTTCGCGGTGGTGCTGGCGCACTACTTCGCGGACGCGCTCATCTACCGCTTCCGGATTCCCTCCATCCGCGCGGTGATGCTGAAGCGGTTGGGCTTCAGCTAGCCGCAGGGAGCATCGGCGGCCCCCTGTCGTTCCGCGTTGGCCGCGAAGGCATCCCGCAGGAACAGCGACAGGCCCGGGCGCACCTTGTCGATGTTCTCCGTGAAGCGCGTATCCGCCACGTACATCTCCCCCAGGCCCCGGTGCATGGCGGGCGGGCACGCGTAGAACCACTTGCCCAGGTATTGCCGGTGCGCCTCGGCCAGGTCCATGGCCGCGGCCGACGCGGCGCTGGTGCCCGCCGCGAGCAGGTCCGCCAACGCCTGGAAGAGGGCGTCCCCCTCCTCCTTGATGCGCTTCCAGTCCTCCTTCTTGTAGCGCGCCGTCCTCCGGGCGGATTCCTTGTAGGCCTCCGTGTTTCCCCAGCGCTGCTTCGCCTCCTCCTCGTACTTCGAGGGGTCGAAGTCACCAAAGGCCTCGAACATCGCGTCCTTGTCCACGTGCGTCCCCTTCTCCAGCGCGTCCAGCGCCGCGTCCACGGCATGCACCAGCGCGTCCAGACGGGCGGCCCGCTCCGTCAGGAGCTGCCGCTGCATCCGCAGCGCGGTGCCCAGGTCGAAGGTGGGGTCGCCCAGGATGCGGCGGATGTCCTCCAGCGGGAAGCCCAGCTCCTTGAAGAAGAGCACCTGCTGGAGCTTCTGGAGGTCCGCCTGTGAATAGAGCCGGTAGCCGGCCTCGCTGCGGTCCGAAGGACACAACAGGCCCAGCTCGTCATAGTGGTGCAACGCGCGGATGCTGATTTTCGCCAGCCGGGCGACCTGGCTCACCGTCAGGGCCATCTCCACCTCTTGATGAGGAGGTGTAGGGCCTCACGTCGCGTGAGGGTCAAGCCCCTGGGCGGGGGTGCTGCCACTTCCGGCCGGGCACCGGGCTGACGACTCAGCCCTCGACCTCAGCCGCCCGAGAGGAGCCACCCACACGAGGCAGGTATGGCTCCCCCCGGAAGGACACGGCTCAGTACGCGTTGTTCTGGCCGAACGTCTTGATGGTCTTCTTCTCCAGCTGGCGCTGACGCTCGGTGGCCTCGGAGTCGACGGAGGCGTTACCGGCCAGCGCGTCGGCGGAGGCGCCGAACAGCTTGCGGATGTTGTCGCCGAACAGGGTCACCACGCCGATGGCGGCGATCGCGATGAGGGCGACGATGATGATGTACTCGGTCATGCCCTGGCCACGAGCCTTGCGGAGCTGCTGCTTCTTCGAGATCGCCTTCATGGAACTCTCCGGGGATTGCAGTGGTGGAAAAAACACCCTGCTGCTTGGGTGATTCGCACCCTAGGGCAGATCCCACTTCCACCTCCATCGGTCATCGGGAGGATGCCAGGAATTCTCAGTGATTCCAGGCGATTGGCCCGATTGGGATGCGCCAGGCCCCCATTTCAGGGGCCCCCGGGGGCGGCAACGGGCGTTTGGGCGGTGCCTTCGCAGCTCGAACGGGGCAGCGCCTCGCAGAGCGAGCGCAGCGCCCGGGCCAGATGTTCGTCGTCCGGGTGCCGGGACGCAACCTCGCGCCCCAGGGCCACGGTGTCGTGCAGGGCACCTACAGGCGTCCACATGGTGCGCGAAGCCCAGGTCCGAGCCGTCACCAGCCGGAGGTAGGCCGTCACCAGGGCGGGCTCGCGTCCTCCCCGCGCCACCTCGGGCTCCAGGAGCGAGGCGGCCAGCGTCAAATCCTGCTGGGCCAGCGCCGCCTTGCCCAGGGCCAGGGCGGACTCCGGGCTGTCGGGGGCCAGCCGCCGCCACTGCGCGGCCGCGCCTCGCACCATGGGGTCATTGGGCGCGTGGTAGCGCTCGATGTTCCGGTACAGCCCGGCGGCCTGCTCCGCGGTGGGCGGGTGCTGCTGGACGTAGTCGTGCAGGAAGAGGCGGTCCGCCCCTTCGGGCGCGCGCCGCTCGTCCTTCACTCGCACGTCCAGATTCGACACGAAGAAGGCGATGGGCGACGCGTACTCCAGCAGGTTGTGGTCGTCCGTGTTGATGGGGCCCTCACCGGCGAACTCGAGCTGGCCGGCCTCGCTGTGCACCTGCTTGGACAGCAGCGCGAACACGTCGTTGATGCCCACGCGGGACAAGTCCTTCCGCACCTCCGGATGCCCCATGCGCTCGGCCAGGCGCGCCGCATCGAAGGCCAGGGGCTTGCGGCTGGCCACCATCACCAGGTCATGCGGCCCCAGCCACGTGGTGGCGTGCGGGAAGGTGTCGCGCAGCGTGCGGACCACCAGCTTGATGAGGTCCTCGTTGCTCTCGTAGGTGTGGATCCACTGCACCAGCACGCCGTCGTCCGCCAGGTGCCGGTCCACCGTCTGGAAGAAGTCCCGCGTGAAGAGGCCGGACACGCCGGACACCCACGGGTTGGACGGCACGCTCACCACCAGGTCGTACTTGCGCGGCGACAGCGCCATGAACGTCTTGGCGTCGTCCACGTGCACGTGGGTGCGCGGGTCATCCACCGCGTTGCGGTTGTCCGCCTTGAACAGGCGCGCCGCGTCGATGACGGCGGGAGCAATCTCCACCATGTCCAGGTGCTCCACGGGGTGCACCAGCACGCTGCCCGCGGTGATGGCCGCGCCGGCGCCCACCAGCAGCACCGTCTTGGGCTCACGCGGGTGCAACAGGGCGCCCAGGTGACCGGCCACCACCTGCGTCTCCACGTCGCTCCCGTTGGACGCGTCCACCTTCCCGTTGAGCTTCATGAACCGCAGGTTGTCCACGGGAACGTCCGCCACCATCACCGTGGCGAAGGTGTCGTCCTGGTAGAAGATGGGGCGGATGAGGGCCTCCGTCTCCGCCACCAGCTTCGCGTAGCTCTCCGGCGGCTTCTCATGGGAGCGGATGGAGGCGATGCCCGACAACCGCACCGCCCAGCCGCTCATCCCGCCCAGCACCACCAGCGCCAGCACCGCCGTGGCGGCCACCGGCCACAAGGCGCGCGCGTGCTGCGCGGGACGGCCGGGGGCCGCGTGGAAGGCCAGCCCCGCGCCGAGCAGGTTGGCCGCCACGCCCGCGATGAAGTTGCCCTCCATGCCCCACCACGGCATCAGCACCAGCACGCCCAGCGCCGAACCCGTAATCGTGCCCACCGTGTTCCACAAGTAGACGCCGCCCAGCTGGCGCCCCACCTCGGACACCTTGGCCGTGGCCACGCGCGCCGCCGCCGGGAACGCCGCGCCCATGAAGAAGGTGGGAACCAGCAGCACCAGGCAGCAGAAGCCGAAGGTCAGCACCTGGAACAGCGGCCAGGTGTCCAGCGAGCGCGTCATCATCCACTGCGCCTTGCGGAACAGGTGAGGCAGCCGGACGTAGAGCGGCAGCGCCACGCAGATGCTGGCCACCAGCGCGACCTGGAGCCGGCCGAACAGGCGCAGCGAGTCCACCTGTCCCTTGCGCGTCATCAGCCAGAAGCTGCCCAGGCCGATGCCCATGATGAACGCGGTGAGGATGAGCGTGAAGGCATAGGTGGACGCGCCCAGGACGATGGACAGCAGGCGGATCCACGTCACCTGGTACAGCATGGACGTGAAGCCGGACAGCAGCACGCCGATGAGCGCCGCCCTCACCGCGATGCGCGGATAGGACACCTCCGCGTCGCCCGCTTCCACAGGAGGCGTCTGTCCCGGCACCAGCGCGGGCGGGAAGCGCCGGGCCAGCCCCAGCGAGGCCAGCGCCACCAGGATGTTGAGCCCCGCGGCCAGCCCCGCCGAGGAGGACAGGCCGATGGCGGGCACCAGCTTCGTCCCGGCGATGAACACCCCCACCGCCGCGCCCAGGCTGTTGACGGCGTAGAGCCGCGCCAACTCGTAGCGCACCCCCGACAGGCTGGAGGCGAAGTGCCGCACCAGCGCCGGCAGCGTGCCGCCCATCAGCAGCGTGGGAATCAGCAGCGACGCGGAGGAGACCAGCAGCCGGGGCCCCAGTCGCCAGCCATCCGGCACGGACGGGGCCACGTTCAGCCACAGCGCCCCCAGCACATCGAGCACATAGGGGAAGGCCAGCGCGTACAGGCCCACGCCCAGCTCCAGCAGGCCGTAAAGGGCCAGGGGGTTCTTTGCCCGGTCGGCTGTCCGCCCGAAGACAAATGCCCCCAGCGCTTGCCCGCCCATGAACGTGGCGAGCACCACGGCATGTGCCTGGCCGCTGTTCCCCAGGACATTCCCGAGGTACTTGGACCAGACGAGTTCGTAGACGAGCGCAGTGCCCCCGGACAGGAAGAGGAGGCAGGCCACAAGGTTCTTAGGAAAACGCGCCGGAGATGACATGGGGACAGCGCGGAACCTTAGTCGGTATGTTTCAGGCCCATCAAATGAACACCCATCTCCTGCAAGCCGCGATGCTCGCCTGGACTCCAAGCCTGCGGGTGACACGCGCCGAAGGCGACCTCTCCAGCATCCTGCGGCGCCCCGCCGAGGCCCTGTTGGAGCAGCCGCTCCACGAGGTCCTCGGCGTGTCGCCCAAGCGCGCCCGTGAGCTGGACGCCCGCGCCCGCGAGGACCGCCGCGCGGTGGAGTTCATCTCCGCCAACCTCGGCGGCGAGGACGCGTGCCCCCTCCGCCTGTCCCTGGGACTGGACGACGGCGAGGCCAGCGCCACCGTGCTGGACCTCAACGCCGTGCTGGATGGCGCCCCCCCGGTGCAGATTTCACGGCTGTCCTCCTCGCTCAGCCACGAGATTCGCAACCCCCTCTCCTCGGTGAAGATGGCGGTGCAGACGCTGGCCCGGAACACCGGCCTCAATGACCGGGACAAGCGGCGGCTCACCATCGCCAACCGGGAGATTCGCACCATGGAGCGCATGCTCTGGCTCCTCTCCGAATACGGCCGCGACACCACCCCGAAGATGGACGCCCATCCGCTGCGCGGCGTGGTGCAGGAGGCCACGGAGATGGTGGCCCCCGAGCTGGCCGAGCGGCGCGTGGAGGTCCGCGTGGACGAGGAACCCGACCTGCCCCGCGTCCGGGTGGACCCGACGCGGCTGCGGCCCGTGCTGGCCCAGGTGCTGCTCAACGTCGCCATGGGCCAGGCGGAGGGCAGCCCGATGGAGGTGGCCCTGCGCCGGGGTGGCCCCCACCAGGTGATGATGGTGCTCCACGACCCCGCCGCCGCCCTGCCCCCCGAGGAGAACGGTTCGCTCTTCGAGCCCTTCGGCTCCCGGCTGGCCCGGGGCGCCGGTCTGTCCCTGGCGGCCCTGCGCCGGGTGATGACGGGCGTGGGGGGAGACGTGGCCGCCCGGGGCAGCGCCGAGCCGGGCGTGGTGCTGACGCTGACGTTCGCCACCTGAGAGCGCCATGGAGACCCTTCTCATCGTCGACGACGACGTCTCGCTCCTCGAAACGCTGAAGATGCACTTCGAGGAGATCGAGCAGGACGGCCAGCCCCGCTACCAGGTGGCCACCGCCACCAGCGCCGCGGCGGGACTGCGCGCCGCCCAGGAGGCCATGCCCAGCGTGGTCATCCTCGACATGATGCTCCCGGACCGCACGGGCCTGGAAATCATCGAGGAGATGAAGGGCCTGTGCGGGGACGCGCGCATCATCCTGGTCACCGCGTACCACGACATGGAGACCACCATCCGGGCCATGAAGGCCGGGGCTTTCGACTACATCCACAAGCCCTTCCCGGACCCGGCCGCCCTGGACCTGGTGGTGGAGCGCGCGCTGGAGTACCGCCAGCTGTCGCGCCGCGCGGACGAGGTCCACCGGGAGAATGCCGCCGCCCGCCTGGGCGACATCGTGGGCACCAGCCCGCTGATGCAGCAACTGGTGAAGGAGATTGGAAAAGTCACCGGCAGCCACGCCACCGTGCTGATTACGGGCGAGAGCGGCACCGGCAAGGAGCTCATCGCCCGCGTCATCCACAACTACTCCTACGACGAGCCCCGGCCCTTCATCGGCATCAACTGTTCGGCCATCGTCGACACGCTGCTGGAGAGCGAGCTCTTCGGCCACGAGAAGGGCGCCTTCACCGGCGCCACGGCGGGCAAGCCGGGCAAGTTCGAGCTGGCCGAGGACGGCACGGTGTTCCTGGACGAGATTGGCGACATGTCGCTGATGCTCCAGGCCAAGCTCCTGCGCGTGCTGCAGGAGCGCGAGTTCGAGCGCGTGGGCGGCGTCAAACGCATCAAGCTGCGCGCCCGCGTCATCGCCGCCACCCACCGCGCCCTGGTGGAGGAGGTGGAGGCCGGCCGCTTCCGCGAGGACCTCTACCAACGCCTCAAGGTCATCACCCTCCAGATTCCCCCGCTGCGCGAGCGGCGCGAGGACATCCCCCCGCTGGTGAAGCACCTGCTCGAGCGCATCAACGAGAAGGTCCACAAGCGCGTCACCCGCGTGCCCGGCGAGGTCATGGAGCGCCTCACCCGCCTGCCCTGGCGCGGCAACGTGCGCGAGCTGGAGAACGTGCTCACCCGCGCCGTGGTGCTGGCCCCCGGTGACGTCCTGCGCGGGGACGACTTGCCCGCCCTGGAGTCTCCCCTCCCCTCGCCGGAGCCGGGCCGGGCCGCCTCCGCCCACACCGCCAGCGCCATGTTCGCCGCGCCGGCCGAGGACGACGCCAGCCTGATTCCCACTTTGGAAGAAGCCGAGCGCCAGCTCATCGCCCGTGCGATGACCGTCACCAAGGGGCACAAGGGTCGCACCTGCCAGATCCTTGGAATCAGCCGCCCCACCCTGGAGCGCAAGCTCCAGAAGTACGGTCTTGCACAGGGCCAGAGCCCTCAAGTGCACACCTTCCCTGTGAAGGATGCCTCGTGAGCACTCCTGGACAGTGTCGCTGCTCCGACACTCACGCCCCCGGTTTGAACGTTTCGTTCAAATTGATCAGACTGTTTGAACGTTCTGTTTCAGGTTTTGGACACAGAACGGGCTCTGGTGCGGGCCTGTAGCGCTAAGTACCCGGCATTTCAGGAGGTGTTGTCCCGGCGGCATTTCAATTCCCGCTGGCACGAACCTTGGAGAAGGAAAGTCCCGTTCGCCGCTGAAGCAGACGGCCCGGCTTCCCTACGCTTCCTTCCCAGGAGTAATGCCATGCACGGTTTCAACCGCCCCCTCGGCCCCATCGGTTCCAACGTCGTGGCGCCGCTGCAGACGACCAGCTCCGGGATGATGGTCACCGCCAACAAGCTGGTGCCCGGCCAGGAGGCCATCGACTTCAAGGGCTACTTCAAGGTCGAGTCCTTCCCGCACAACTCGACCATCTACCGCCCCGGTGACAACACCGACCGCGTCTATCTGCTGAAGTCCGGCCGCGTGCGCCTGATGCGCATCGGCAAGAACAGCACCCGCTCCGTGGTCTCCATCCTCCGCCCGGGCGACCTCTTCGGCGAGCTGTTCCGCCCCGAGGGCACGCCGATTGAAGAGATGGCCATCGCCGCCGGTGAGGCCGAGGTCTGGAGCATCGAGGGCCGCGACTTCCGCGCCCAGCTGGAGGCCCGTCCGGCCCTGGCGGTGGACGTGGTCCGCGCCTACGCCGAGCGCGTGCGTGCCCTGCGCAAGCGCGTGCTGGGCCTGACGTTCAAGGAGGTTCCGGCCCGCCTGGCGGACACCCTGCTCACCCTGGTTGAAGCACACGGCGAGCGCTGCCCGCACGGCGGCGAGACGGACCTGCGCGGCATCACCCAGCAGGACCTCGCGGACCTCGTGGGCGCCTCCCGCTCCTTCGTGTCCACGCTCATCAACGAGATGAAGCGCGAGGGCGTGCTCGGCAACGTCGGCCGCATCCTCTGCGTGCGTGACCAGAAGGCCCTGCGGAAGATCGCTGGCAAGGAGAAGTAGTCCGCGCGCCCGCGGCGAACGGGCAGCAGGACACCCGACGGGCCTGACCATGCGCCTGTCGCGTGGCCGGGCCCGTGGTGTTTCCAGCGAACGGCGCCCCCTGGGTGTGCGTAGGATGGCGCGAATGTCCCGCGCCATTGATTCCATCCTCGCGCTCCAGGAACGCCTGAAGCACGAGACAAAGCTCCCGCTCCGGTCCGTGTCGCTCACGCCGGTGGCCGCCCAGGACCTCCACATCCTGGAGTCCTCGCTGGGCGCGCGGCTTCCCCAGGCCTACCTCGACTTCATCTCCCAGTACGGCCTGCTGTCCGCGGTGGACTGGCAGGGACATGAGCGCGCCCGGATGCTGAGCCCCACCGAGCTGCTGGAGACGCTCCAGTGGTCCAAGGAGTACGTCGAGGAGGGCGCCTTCGGCGACAACGAGGACGAACTGGAAGCCGCCATCCTCGAGAAGAAGCTCCGCGAGCGGCTCATCCCCTTCCAGTACATCGCCTCCACGAACGTGAGCGACTACTACTACTTCGACACGGGGATGCGTCGCGACACCGGGCTGCTCATCTTCCCGGCGCGCCACGACGACTTCGACCTGTCGACGTGGCTGCTGGACGGAGAGCCCGACGTTTCAGGCTGCACCTTCGACTTCGACGAGCACCTGCGCTGGGTCCTCCGGGAGGGCCTGGAGGAGAAGGACTGGGGGCGCTGACTCAGACGCGGCGGCGCAGCTCTTCCACTTCGGCGCGAAGCAGCCAGTCGTCCGGAAAGTCCGTGGCCGCCGCGGCAATCTGGCTCAGCCGCTCGGGCTTCACGGAGTGCGTCTCCCGCATCTTCCGGACCTCGCGGTAGAGCGCGGCCAGCGCCGGGTGCAGCGCCAGGGCCTTGCGTGTGCGGGCCTTCTCCTCACCATCCCCTTCCGCGAAGGCGCTCAGCTCGCCGTACCAGCGGTCCCACGTCTCCGGGTCCGAAGGCCCCCCCGCCACCGAGGGCAGGTGCGTGCTGACGAAGAGCTTCGCCACCGCGGGCAGCGCCAGCTCGCGCCCCGCCAACCGGCCGCGCAGCGCCAGCACCTGGCCGCCATCCGTGGCGAAGCCCTCCAGCTCCAGCCCACTCTCCAGCGACAGCTTGAAGGGCCCGCGCTCCGGCAACGTCCCCGCGCCGAACGCCACCAGCGCCGGCCCGCTCCACGGCTTGTCGTCCAGGGAGCGCCCGCCGCGCGAGGCCATGATGGGCCCCTCCATGCAGACGAGCGCGGTGCCCAGCCCCGGCGCCACCTCGCGCGGCGCGGCCAGCATCTCCAGCACCCGGCCCGTCACCTCGCGGCCGTCCGCCAGCACCAGGTGATTGACGGTCCGCGCGCGCAGCGCCTCCGTCAGGCCGAAGTCGCCGCCCCGCTTCCACGACAGCGTGGACTCGAACTCCGCCAGCACCTCGAACAGGTGCTCGAAGTCCCGCGCCACGAAGAGCTGCGGCTGCATGCGGGTGATGTCGTAGTCCATGTCCGCGCAGGCCACGCTCAGCGGCAGCTTCTTCACCGCCGGCGTCAGGCAGTGCTGCGCCTCGCCGATGCTGGACAGCAGCCCCGCGCCGTAGATACGCGGCGACTCGACGCTCCCAATGAGGCCATACTCCGCCGTCCACCAGTAGAGGCGGCTCGCCCGCGTGCTCTCGCTGACGTAGCGGCGGCTCGCGCTGGCGGCCTCCAGCCGGGCCTGCGCGTGCGCCGCCTCCTCCTCGCTGGCGTCCGGGTCCTCCTTCACCACCGACAGGTTCCGGATGGCCTCGAAGACGGCCTGGTCCTCCACACTGGCAATGGCCTTGAAGCCCACCAGCCCGCACGCCTTGAGGTACTCCGCATAGCGGCGGTTGGCGATGATGGGCGCGTGCCCGGCGCTCTCATGGACGATGTCCGGCGCCGGCGTGTACTCGATGTGCTCGTGGGTCCTGATGTCCGCGGCAATCGCCAGGACGCCCATCGCCTGGAGTTCCGTGAAGACGGCGGGAGGAATGAAGCCACGCACCCCCACACAGGCCCACCCCAGGCGAGCGAGCTTCTCGTTCATCTCATCCAGGCTGGGGATGCACTCCGAGCCGATGCCCGTGGCCTCCAGGCCCTCCAGGTAGACGGGGTGCGCCTTGTCCGCCAGGTGCCCCCTCAAGGAGCCCAGGATGTTCCGCCAGACGGCCTGGTCCCGCGACGTATACGCCGCGTAGTCCTGGCTCACCACGTAGCGACGCAGATGAGCAGGCAGGCGGGCAATCGTCCGTTCCGTGGGAGTCATCATCATTCACCTCAGGCGGAATCTTCTTCTTTTTGAAGATATCCCTTCTCTGGGTGAACGGAAATCCGTCAGAATTCGACGTCTTCGTCGTTTTAACGTCGAACTAACCTGGCTTGCGGCGAAGTCCATCCAGCACCAACCGGGCGCCGGGACTGAGCGCTCCCGAAGGCCACAAGGCCACCACCTCGACCGCCTGGGGCTCCTCTTCCAGGAGGGGCCACGCATGGAGGTCCGGTGGAAACGGGTGCATGGGGCGCAGGTCCGGCGTGATGGAGCAGGCGCGGAACGCGCGCAGCAGCTCGTAGAGGAGAAGGAAGCTCTCCGCGCGCCCCACTTCATCCACCGTCACGCCGTGGGCGGCGAAGCGGGCGCTGTTGGCGCCGCCGTAGGGGTCATCACGCAGCCAGTCCACGAAGCGCTGCCCCTCCAGGTCCTTCACGTGCAGCGACGTCCGGGACGCGGCCTGCCGCGCCAGCTCGTTGTCCGGCCCGGCGAGCACGACGAAGGGCATGCGCAGCAGTGACTCCGACTCCACGCCTTCATGGGTAGGCAGGGGCGTGAAGTCGAGCGCCAGGTCGAGCTGCCGCGTCTGCACCTGGCGCGTCAGCTCGTGGGGCCCTCCGAAGCTGAGCACCAGCTTGAGGTCCGCGGCGGCGGCGTCCCTCGCCACGGCGCCCACCAGGGACAAGGACAGCGTCGGGTTGAGGCCCAGCCGCACCACGGGCTCGGCGCTGGCCAGGTCGCGCAGCCGCTTCATGTCCAGTTGGTGCAGCGGCGTCTGGGTGCCCGCGAAGAGCCGCTCCCCTCGGGCGGTGAGCTGCAGGCGACGGCCAGGCCCGCGCTCCAACAACGGCGCACCCTCCGCCAGCGCCAGCTCCAGCGAGCGAACGTGCTCGCTCACCACCGAGCGCGCCACGCCCAGGTGCTCCGCGGCGGCCTCGATGCTGCCCGCCTCCACGGCGGCGGCGAAGGACTCCAACCAGACGAGGTGCCGAACGAGCTTGCGCGGAGGCATGAGCAGCATCCTTGCATGTCGCCATCAGCGTGACGCGCCCCCCCGGACTTCATTGATGCTTGCGAAAGTCCGGCATCCGGAATACCTGCGCCATGCAATGTCACGGATGTCTGATGCGGCGTCCTCCGCAGCCGCCATTTTCCTCCAGCGCTTCGAAGCAGCCCGGCCCTACCTGAGTACCGCGCTGACGTGGTGCGTGCTCCACGGGCTCGTCGCATTGCTGTACTTCGGCGGCGCGCTGCGCGTGGCCGTGGAGCGGCTGGCGCCGGGGCTCCGCCCCCTCCTGCTCGCGGGAAGCCTCGCACAAGCGTTGTTCCTGGGGCTGGTGGCCTTTCTTGGAACCCTCCCCCTGGCCATCCTGCTCGGCCACCGCTACCGCTTCGCGCTCCCGGTGCTGACGGCGGTGGGCGGCGTGCTGCTCGGGCTGGACGCGCTGGTGCTCAACTCACTGGGCTTCCACATCAACGGCCTGGTGCTGGCGGTGGCGCTCCAGCCGCATGCCCTGGCGGAGACAGGGCTGTCTTCGTCGGAGGTGGCGCTGGTGGCCGGGGCGATGGTGGTCATCCTCACGCTCGACACGGCGGCGGGCATCTGGTTCCTGCGCCGGGGCTTTGGCCCTCGCCGGGTGGCGCGCACGGTGGTGCTGATGACGGTCCTGTGCACCACCGAGCGGCTGGTCACCGCGTCCCTCGTCTTCGCCCATGGCGGCGCCGTGCAGCACGCCACCACCACCCTGCCCCTCCAGGCACCGGTGCGGATGAACACCCTCCTCTCGCGCATCACTGGCAAGGCGCCCGCATCCGGCCTGCGCCTGGGCGTGAGCCCCGAGGCAGGCGTGCCCGCGGCGAGCATCGACCCCGCGGAGGTGCGCTTCACCCGCCGTCCCGACATCGTCGTCGTGCTCGTGGAGAGCCTGCGTGACGACTTCTTCACCGCCGACATCATGCCGAACATGTGGCGCAGGGCGCAGAGCGGCACGCGCTTCCTGCATCACCACAGCGCGGCCAGCTCCACGGACTACTCGCTGTTCAGCATGTTCTTCGGGCTGGAGGCCCAGCGCCGCAATGCCGTGGTGGGCGCGGGCCGCACGCCCCTCCTCTTCCCCGCGCTGGCCCGCAATGGCTACCAGCAGTTCTTCTTCGCCGCGTCCTCCGTGGACTGGATGGGCCTCAAGGACACCGTCTTCCGCGACGTGACGGGAGGCCTGCGCACAGACTACACGGGCCGCAGCCACCTGCGGGACGAAGCCATGGTCCGCGACGCGCTGGCGGCCGTGGAGGCCACGCCTCAGGACACGCCGCTGTTCCTGTTCGTGTTCTTCGCCGGCACGCACTTCGACTACGACTACCCACCGCGCTCCGAGGTCTTCTCGCCCGCCTGGAATGGCAAGGGCGGACTCTCCACGGCGCGCGTGCCTCCCGAGCATCTCAAGGCCCGCGCGTGGAACTCGGCCTACGAAGTGGACACCAAGGTCGAAGAGCTGCTGGCGCGCATCGAAAGCCTGCGCGGCACGCGCCCGCTGACGCTCTTCACCGGCGACCATGGCGAGGAGTTCCGTGAGCACGGCCGCGTGGGCCATGCCAGCGACGTGACGGCCTCCCAGCTTCACGTGCCCATGCTCGTGTTCGACGACCAGCTTCCCGTGGGCCAGGTCGACGCCGTCACCGGACACATCGACGTGGTGTCCACGCTCTTCGACCTGCTGGGCGACACGCACAGCCCGGCGGTGCTGGGTGACGGCCTTCCGATGACCCGGCCGGACCCGCAGCGATACCTCCTCACCACCGTGGGTTGGGAGGCGCGTTACGCGCTCATCGGCAAGGACCTGAAGGTCCATTTCGGCGCGGGGCGGCCCGGCACTGTCATCACCGACCTGCGCGACCGCCCCCTGGCCGATGGCAAGGAGCGCCTCGCGGCCGAGGCCCCGCGCATCCTCCGCCGCCTGAGAGGGACGTCGGAGTCGGCGGTTCCCGACTCCGCCACGGCCACGGACATGCCCTGACGGACCCTCGTGGCGGGCCCTGGGGCGGTGCGCACACGCGCCGCTTCAGAACCGGAGCTTCACGCCCAGGGCCAGCGTGAAGAGCTCGACGTTCACGGTGGAGGGATTGCGGATGAACTGCACCAGCCGGTAGTCGGTGGCGACGAGCTCGAAGTACCCCTCCACGAATCGCAGGTTCAGCGCCTCCACCGGGCGCCCCACGCTGGCGCCCAGCAGCAGCGCGGGCCGGATGGCGGTGCGGAACCAGTAGTAGCCCCGGTCGTAACGGCTGGGCAGGCCCGCGAAGTAGTCGTCGCCCACCGTGTAGCTGAGCATCGCGCCCACCATGAGCGGACGGACGGTCCACCCCGCCGCATCGAGCAGGAAGGGCCGCCACTGCCCCTTCAGCGTGAAGGTGAAGAAGTCCTCCCCCGCCAACGCGGGCGGCGCCCAGCCCACCAGCAGCGCGGCCTCCACGGTCTCGTCGAGAAAGCTCCAGCCCGGCCCCGCGGAGAGAAAGCCGATGGCGCCCGCGAACTGCATCGCCGCATGGTCGGGCACGTACCAGGGTGACGCCTCGTGCACCGGCTCCGGCCGCGCCTCCCGTGCCGCCAACAGCAGCGCCGCCAGCAGCGAGGCTCGGAGAGTCCCGCGCGCGGCCATCAGAAGGTGGCCCTCTGCACCTGCACCGAGGTGCCATCGACGTCCACCCAGAGGTAGCTCCGGCCCTTCATCGAATCGGTGGTGACGTACCGGACATCGTGCGCGTGGACGTCGTGGTACTGGTGGACGTGGCCGTGGAAGGAGATGGCGACGCCCTTCTTCTGCTGGAGCTTCACCAAGGGCGCGACGAGCGCATCGTCAAAGTCCCCGTTCCCAGGAGGCACGTGGGAGAAGGTGAAGGTGTTCAGCACCGCGGGCTCGGGTGTGAGCGCCGTCTTCAGCCACTGCAGGTCCGGGATGTCGCCCGGGAAGCCGTACTCGCGGGAGTTGGAGTCGAAGAAGACGAAGCGCGTGCCCGAATACGTGAAGGAGAAGGACTCCGGTCCGAAGGTGCGCCGGTAGAGCTTCTGCCCCATGCCCAGCGCGTCATGGTTGCCCATGACCACGAAGAACGGGACCTTCAAGCGGGACAGCAGCTCGACGCCCCACTCGTACTCCTGCGTGCTGCCGAACTCCGTCAGGTCGCCCATCTGCACCACGAAGTCGACGCCGCGCTGCTCCAGGTCCCGCATCGCCGCCGCGGAGTCATCCAGGAACAACTGCATGTCGCCCACCACCGCGAAGCGAAAGGCCTGCTTCGGTTCCGCTCCGAACAACCGCTCGAGCGAGCGCGCATGCAAGTCCCGGTGGGGTCCCCGGAGCTCATAGGGGTGGAACTCGAAGGCGCCACAGCCCGCGCACACCAGTAGCAATGTCACCCAGACGCGCACGGACGCACGCTAACGTCGGCCTCCCGATGCTTCCATGGAATGTGACGCCGGATTCAGGAGCACGCGGCGACAAGGAGCAGCCATTCTCACGCGCCATATGAACCGGACTCAGGCGTCCTCCAGCAGCCTTCTCGCCACGCGCATGACGGCGGTGCCGTGAGCTCACCTCTGTCGACATGGGAGCTGCTGCATTGGGTGGCCACGAAGCCCACCCGGAGCACGCGGGAAGACCTCGACGCACTGCTCGCGCGAGCGGATTTCACGCAGGTCGCCCGGGACGTCCTGGCGTCGGGCACCACATCGGAGAAGACCACGGCCTTGCGAGTGCTCCGGGAGCTGGCGTCCCCCGAAGCCCATGCCCTGGCTCGGCTCGCGCTGCGCGACGCAGCCGCTGACGTCCGCGCCCTGGCGGCGCGAGCGCTTGCGAGCGCACAGGACGCCGCGGACTGGCGGAGCCTCCAGGAGGCGCTGGATGATACCGCGCCCTCCGTGCAGCACGCCGCCATGGACTCGCTCGCGAGGATGAATCCGGTGGCCGCGAGCGACCTCTTCCTCGAGCGCTTCGAGCGTGCTCCGGAGGCGGAGAAGCTGAACGCGCTCGCCACCGCGCAACGGCTGGGGCTCCCCGAATCCGGCGCCCTGGCTCGGCTCGGCCTGGCTTCGGCCTCTTCCACCATCAGGGCCGCGGCGGTTGACCTGGTCGCGCGAGAAGGCGAGGCGACAGAGGGCCTGCTCATCCACCTGCTCACGGATGCCTCCGAGAACGTACAACTCCACGCCCTCCGCACGCTGACCTATCGTGCGCACGTACCCGCCAGCGTCTTCGTCCCGCTGCTCGCCGCATCGTCCTCCCCCCCCGTCCGCGCACAGGCGCTTCAGGCGCTCATCCTTCGGCGTGACGCCAGCACATGCGAGCCCGTGTGCCGGCTCCTGACCGACCCCGACGCCTCGCTCCGCAGAAGGGCGATTCTCGCCACCGAACGGCTCGGCTGCACCAGTGCGACGCCCACCCTGCTGGAGATGCTGGCCCGGACACGCGACGAAGATGAACGGGCGGACCTCGTCGCCGCGCTCGGCGGGCTCGGTGGTCCGGAAGCTTGGGAGGCGCTTCGCCAGGCGCTATCGGATGAATCTCCCCGCGTCAGGCGCGCCGCCATCATCGCCTGGGCCTCGGACGTCGCGCCGCCCGACGCCACCACCGTGCTGCTGGAGCGCCTGCGAGGCGCCCCCGACACGGAAACGCGGAAGGCCGTTGCCCTGGCCCTCATGAATTGCCGCCCGGAGGTGGCCCACCGGGCCCTGCGGCTTGCGCTCGAGGACTCCGTGCCCGAGGTCCGGCGGATGGCCGTGCGAGCCCTGGGCCTCAAGGCCAGCCCAGAGGCCCTTCAAACCCTGCGCGACCATCAAGCCACCGAACGCGACCCGGACGTCCTGCGACACCTGGACGCGGCGCTCGAACGACGGCAAGCCCCTGGCGACACGCCCATTTGGGCGGCCTCGCCCGCCGAGCGGCTCCTCTTCGACCCGGCGCGAACGGAACAGAGCGTGGCGCAGTGGATCGCGGTCCCCGAACGCTACCCCGCGACCGAGCGCTTCTACTTCTATGAAGGCGGACACCTGGAGCGGCAGGGCACCGATGGCCGGGTCGACGCCTTCCAGTACACCGCGATCGAAGACCAGCTCCGCGTCCACCCCCAGGGCGCGCCCGAACGAAGCACGGCCTTCACCGTCACGCCGGCAGCTCCGCCCCACCGCTTCCGCCTGGAGCTGGCCCAGGACGTCCTCACCGGCACGGAGGCGCCCCGAACGCTGCACTTCATCGAACCCCGACAAGCCGACACGGAGCCGGTCGACGGGGACTGACGCGAGGGAACCTCTATGCCGCGGCGGACCGGGCGCCATCCCAGTCCTCGACCTCGTAGAGGAACTTCGAATCCCCCATCAGCTTCCGGTTGGCCGAAGTGCTCTGCACGAAGACGACGTACTTCTCCAGGCTGGCGGGCCGGATGCGCACCGTCTCCCCGGGCGGCAGCCCGAGCATCTCGCGGGCCCGCTCGCCGCTGTAGAGGTCACCCGTCTTGCGGTCCATCAGCACCACTTCCTTGCGGCCCTGGATGGTCTCCGTCTTGGTGAACTCGTAGAAGCCCCGGCCCGTCTTGAAGCGCAGGCCGTTCTCCTGCACGAAGTCCTTGATGGGCTGGGTCCGGTCCACGTCCAGCACCTGGAAGCGGCCCGGTGGAACCGCGCGCAGGTCCGCCTCGCCGTAGAGCGGCGGCGCCGTGCGCTGAAGCATGGTGCTGAACATCACGTTGAGGCCGCGGCTCATGCGGCCCTCGCGCACCACTTCCTGCTCAAACGATTGAAGCTGCGCGTCCGAGGACTGCTTGTAGCAGACGGCCAGCAGCAGGTCGGTGACGTGGGCGAACTGGTCCAGGCTCAGATGGAAGCCGCCCGACTTCTCCGCCAGTTCCTTGTAGAAGGCCGTCGCGTGACGGCGCGCCAGGGCTTGCACGCCATACACGGGAATGCCCATCTTCCCCAGCGCGGCCACCTCCTTGCGCCAGTCCAGCTTGTGTGGATTCTGCGCGGGCCCGTGTGGAACGTCGTCGCCAATCAAGACCAGCGCCCGCGTGTATCCGACTGTCCAAGACAGGCTTTGCGCCTGATGCAGTACGAACTCGTAGCATTCGGGCGCATCGCCCCCGCCCGTCTGCTCCACGCGGTCCACGAAGCGGACCACGGCGCCCTCGTCGTCCGTCAGGTCCAGCATCTTGGTGACATACGTGGAGCCCGCGTCGCAGTAGTCCCCGTGGGCGATGATTCCAATGCGGATGCCCGGAATCTCCTTCATCAGCCGGGACACGGTGCCCCGCAGCTTCTTCCGCACCTGTGCAAGACACGGATACATGCTGCCAGTGGTGTCAAAGCTGAAGACGATTTCGACGCGGTTATCAATGACTGACGTGCTCATTCCGGTGCCCCCTCGTGACCGCCGACGAGGAGAAATCTACGCGCCGGGTCTGACATGAATCAGGCCAGGAAACGGGGTGCTGGCCGGGCCTCCGTCGACCCGGCGTCACGCATTTGCACCTGCCGCTTGCCCTGGACGCCGCGCGACCGCAGCATGCGTGCCCATCGTGTCCGCCACCGCCGAGCCCCCATCCCCGCATCGTACGTACACCGAGCGCCGATCCGCCGCGCAGGCGGAGCTGACCGCGCTGGACCGCGTGAGCGCCCGCTACGCCAACTTGCGAACACTCGCCTTCCTGGCCGCGGCCGGCGTCGCGGGCTTCGTGCTGGCCGGGCGTCTGCCCAAGGTGTGGTGGTGGGCCAGCGCCGCCGCGCTGGCGCTCTACGGCGTGCTCGCCGTCCTCCACCATCAGGTCTTCCGCCGCGAGGCCCGGGCGAAGCTGTACGTGACGCTCAACGAACGCGGCCTGGCGCGACTGGGGCCCGGCTGGCACGACTTCACCGAGCGCGGTGAACGCTTCCTGTCCCCCAGTCACCTGTACACCCCGGACCTGGACGTCTTCGGACAGGGCAGCCTCTTCCAGCTCCTCAACGAGACGGCCACGCGCGCTGGAGAAGAACGGTTGGCGGCGTGGCTCTCCGCCCCCGCGTCCGCCCAGGAGGTCGAAGCCAGACAGGGCGCCGCGCGCGAACTGGCGCCCAACCTGGACTTCCGCCAGGACCTCTGCGTGGACGCGCGGGACGCCTCGCGCGAGAAGGCGGACCCGGCGCTGTTCATCCAGTGGGCGGAGTTGGGTCCACAGCTGAACGCCATCCGCTGGGCCCGGCCGGTGGCGGTGGTGCTGCCCCTGGTGACGCTGGCCGTCTACGTCCTGGGCAAGTTCGAGGTGCTGCCGGAGTCGGCCTTCTGGGTGGGCCTGGCCGCGCAGCTGGGCGTGGCTGTCATCACCCGCCGCCCGCTGAAGGTCATGGACGAAGGCGTGGAGGTGGGTGAGCGCGGCTTCGTGCGCTACGCCCCCATCTTCGAGCGCGTGGAGGCCCAGCGCTTCGAGCACCCGCGCCTGAAGACGCTCCAGTCCGGCCTCCAGCAGCCCGGCCAGCCGCCCGTGTCCGAGCACTTCAAGCGCTTCAGCCGGCTGTTCTCCTTCATCGAGTTCAAGCGCCACCAGTTCCACCCGCTGATTCACTGGCTCACGCTCTGGGACATCCACGCGCACTTCGCGCTGGAGCGCTGGCGCGAGGCCCACGGCAAGCAGCTGCGCCAGTGGTTCGAGGCCCTGGCCGAGCTGGAAGCCCTGTCTTGCGTCGCGGGCCTCGCCCATGACCGGCCGGACTTCACCTGGCCCGTCCTGGCGGCCAATGGCCCCTGTGTGGAGGCGACGGCGCTGGGCCACCCGCTGCTGGACGCGCCGGTGCCCAACGACGTGTCCCTGCCCGGCCCCCGGCACGCGCTGCTCATCACCGGCTCCAACATGAGCGGCAAGACGACGCTGATGCGCGCGGTGGGCGCCAACGTGGTGCTGGCATTGGCGGGCGCGCCGGTGAGCGCGAAGCACTTCCGCCTGACACCGCTCCAGACGCTCACCAGCATGCGGGTGAAGGACTCGCTGGAGCGCGGCGTCTCCTACTTCTACGCGGAGGTGCAGCGCATCAAGGCGGTGCTGGACGCGGCGCAGGCCGCGCGCGGGCAGGTGCTGTTCCTCTTGGACGAAATCCTCCTGGGGACGAACACCCGCGAGCGGCAGATTGCCTCGCGCGAGGTGCTGCGCCTGCTGCTGGGCACTGGCGCCATTGGCGCGGTGACGACGCACGACTTGTCCCTGGCGGTGCTCGCGGACGAGCCGGGCGCCCATGTCGTCAACGTCCACTTCCGGGACCACCTGGAGGCCGGGAAGATGATGTTCGACTACAAGCTGCGCCAGGGCGTGGTGGACACCACCAACGCCCTGCGCGTGCTGCGCCTGGCCGGCGTACCGGTGGACGACCCGGACGAAGCCACGGCGGCGCGCTGAGCCCGAAACGACACGGGCCCCGGGGTTTCCCCCGAGGCCCGTGCTTGAATCAGTGGCTCACGTCGAAGCGGTGACTACTTGGGCGCCTCGATGAGGGCGGCGAAGCCCATGCCGCCGCCGATGCACATGGAGACGACGCCGTAGCGGCCGTTGCGGCGCTTCAGCTCGCGCAGGATGGTGGCCACCATGCGCGCGCCGGAGACGCCCAGCGGGTGACCCAGGGCGATGGCGCCTCCGTTGGGGTTCACCTTGTCGGCGGGGATGCCCAGCTCGCGCACGCAGTACAGCGCCTGCGCGCCGAAGGCCTCGTTCAGCTCGAAGACGTCGATGTCCTCGACCTTGAGCTTGTTCTTCTCCAGCAGCTTGCGGACCGCGGGAACCGGGCCGATGCCCATGATTTCCGGGGGCACGCCCGCCACCGCGGCGTCGATGAAGTAGCCCAGCGGCTTGACGCCCAGCTCCTTCGCCTTGGCCTCGCTCATCACCACCGCGGCGGCGGCGCCGTCCGTCAGCGGGGACGCGTTACCGGCCGTCACCACGCCCTTGGGGTTGAAGGCCGGACGCAGCTTGGCCAGGCCCTCCACCGTCGTCTCCGGGCGGAGGATGGTGTCCACCGTGACGGTGACGTTCTGCGCCACGCCGTCGTCGTCGTAGTACGTCGTGGTGACGGGGACGATCTCCTCCTTGAACTTGCCCTGCTCGCGCGCGGTGGCGGCACGGCGCTGGCTCTCGGCGGCGAACTTGTCCGAGTCCTCACGCGACACGCCGTAGCGCGACGCGATGTTCTCCGCCGTGGCGCCCATGGAGGTGTAGATCTCCGGCAGGCGCTCCATGGCCTCGGGGTTCGCGCTCGCCTTGTTGCCGCCCATGGGGACCATCGTCATGGACTCGGTGCCACCGCCGATGCCCACGTCGTACATCCCCGCCTGGATGGCCTGCGCCACCTGGGCGATGGCCTGCGAACCGGAGGAACAGAACCGGTTGATGGTCATCGCGGGCACCGTGACGGGCAGGCCCGCCAACAGCGTGGCCACGCGGGCCACGTTCATGCCCTGCTCGGCCTCCGGCATGGCACAGCCCAGGACGACGTCACCGATGTCCTCCGGCTTCAGGCCCGGGACCTGGGCAACGGCCTCCTTGATGGCGACAGCGGCCAGGGTATCCGGCCGGGTGTCCTTGAACTCTCCCTTGTGCGCGCGGGTGAAGGGCGTGCGGACCGCGCTGGCAATCACGACTCGACCAGCCATTTTGATGTCTCCTTGCCCGGGGGGCACCCGGGCATTCAGCGAATCTCTGGTTCAGTAGCCTATGGATACTGGCCGGCCGTCAGTTCCGCAGCGGCTTGCCCTTCTCGATCATGTGCTGCAGGCGGTCCTGGGTCTTCTCCTCGCCGCACAGGCTCAGGAAGGCCTCGGCCTCCAGCTCCAGCAAGCGCTCTTCCGTCACGAGCAGCGACGGGCTGGTGTTGCCACCCGTCAGCACCTTCGCCAGCTTCTGGGCGATCTTCCGGTCGTGCGCGCTCACCTGGCCGTTGAGCTCCATGTCGTAGAGCATCATGTCGATGGTGGCCGCGCCGCTGGTGCCCGGCAGGCGGAAGCGCGTGGGACGGGGCGCCTTGAAGCCGGCGTCCGCCATGCCCAGCACGCGGGCCTTCGCGTCGGACAGCAGGAAGTCCCGGTTGGCGCTGATGCCATCCGCCTGCGTCAGGAAGCCCGCCTCACGGGCCTCCTCGGCGCTGGTGGCGACCTTCGCCATGCCGATGGTGAGGAAGATCTTCTTCAGGAAGGGGAAGAAGTCGAAGTCCTTGTCCGTGCCGAATGGGCCGTACACGTTGCGCAGCAGCTGCATGTTGCCGCCGCCGCCCGGGATGAGGCCCACGCCCACTTCCACCAGGCCCATGTACAGCTCGGCGCTGGCCTGGATGGCGTTGCCACCCATCGTCACCTCGGCGCCGCCGCCGAGCGTGAGGTTGAAGGGCGCCGTCACCACCGGCACCGGGCTGTAGCGCATGCGCTGATTGACTGCCTGGAAGCCCGTCACCAGCTTGCGGATGGACTCGAACTCGCCGCTCTTGGCCGCCCACAGCAGCGCCACGATGTTCGCGCCCGCGGAGAAGTTGGAGCCGTCGTTACCGATGACGAGGCCCTTGTGGTTCTTCTCCGTCTCGTCCAGCGCGGTGTTCATCATCTCGATGATCTGGTCATCGATGGAGTTCATCTTCGTGTGGAACTCGAGCAGCGTCGCGCCGTCGCCCAAATCCCACAGCGTGGCCCCGTCGTTGCCGGCGATCTTCTTGTTGCCGCGCTTGAGGTACTCCACGCGCTGCGTGCGGGCGTTCTCCGGCACCACCTTCACGGACTTGGACGGGATGTCCCAGTACGTGTCCTTGCCGTTCTCCACGCCGTAGAAGGACGTGCGGCCCGCGGCCAGCATCTCCTCCACCCACGCGGCCGGCTTCAGGCCCAGGGCCTTCATCCGCTCCACGCCCTTCTTCACGCCGTAGGCGTCCCAGACCTCGAAGGGCCCCAAGTCCCAACCGAAGCCCCAGCGCACGCCGCGGTCCACGTTGACCACGTCGTCGGCGATCTCCGGGATGCGGCGGCTGGTGTAGGCCAGCACGTCCAGGGTGACGCCCTCGGCGAACTTCGCCGCCTTGTCCTCGGCGTTCATCACCGAGGCCACGCGCTCGCGCACGTCCTCGATGTCCCGCGCGGCGCCCAGCGACTCGTAGCGCACCTTCGCCTGCGGCCGGTACTCCAGCGTCTTCAGGTCGAGCGCGAGGATGTCCTTGCCCTGCTTCTTGTAGAAGCCGCCGCCGCTCTTGTCGCCCAGCATGCCCTTCTCCACCATCTTCTGGAGGAAGGCGGGGCTGGCGAACACGTCACGCTCTTCGTCGTGCGTCAGCGTGTCGTAGCAGTTCTTCGCCACGTGGGTGAACGTGTCCAGGCCCACGATGTCCGCGGTGCGGAAGACGGCGGACTTGGGACGGCCCATGGCCGGGCCGAAAATCTTGTCCACCTCTTCGATGGACAGCTCCGCCTTGTCCATGGCGGCGATGGTCCGCATCATCCCGTACACGCCAATGCGGTTCGCGATGAAGTTGGTGGTGTCCTTGCCGTAGACGATGCCCTTGCCCAGCACCTCTTCGCCAAAGCGGTGCAGCGTCTTGAGCACCTCCGGCGCAGTCTCCTTCCCGGCCACCAGCTCCAGCAGCTTCATGTAGCGGACGGGGTTGAAGAAGTGCGTGACCAGGAAGTTCTTCTTGAACTCCGCGCCACGGCCCTCGGTCATCCCCACAATCGACATGCCGGAGGTGTTGGACGACACGATGGTGCCCGGGCGGATGAGCTTCTCCACCTTGGCGAACAGGTCCTGCTTGATCTTCAGGTCCTCCTTCACCACCTCCACCACCCAGTCGCACTCGGCGATGCGGTGCAGGTCGTCCTCGAAGTTGCCGACCTCGATGTTGGTGAAGACCTCACCAGAGACGATGGGGCTCGGCTTCTGCTTGCGCAGGTTGGCCAGCGCGCCCTGGGCGAACTTGTTGCGAAACGCCTTCGAGGAGGTGTCCTCGCCCGGCGCGGCCTTGGGCGGAACGATGTCCAGGAGGAGCGCGCGCACGCCCGAGTTGGCCAGGTGCGCGGCGATGCCGCTGCCCATTACTCCGGCGCCCAGCACAGCCACTTTGCGGATCCGCGTCGTCATGTGGAAAAGGCTCCCTGTTGGGAAGGAGGGGATTGCACAAATGTAGGCGATTGACCCGAAAGTCAATCGGTTCGGACGGCCAGGACACTCGCCACCAGAGGACAAGCCGACTAGATACCGGCCCTCCATGGCTCGCCTCGACCCGCACTCGTACAACGACAGCACGCAGCCTGAGACGGAAACCCTGGACTGGAGGGCCCGCGTCGATTTCAAGACGCAGCGGCTGCACGCGGAGGTCACCCACACCCTCAAGGAAGCCTCGGCCGGGCCACTGGACCTGGATACCCGGGATTTGGAAATCCGTGACGTCGTCGACGCCGCGGGTCGTCCCTTGCCCTACATTCTCTCCCCTTCCGAGCCGATTCTCGGCAGCCGGCTGCGCATCGAGCTGCCGGTGGGGCTGCGGCAATTCACCGTGCGCTACCGCACGGCGCCGCACGCCAGCGCGCTCCAGTGGCTGACGCCCTCGCAGACAGCCGGAGGGAAGCACCCCTTCCTCTACAGCCAGTGCCAGGCCATCCACGCCCGAAGCGTGGTGCCGCTCCAGGACACACCGCGCATCCGCATCCGCTACACCGCGTCGCTGCGGATTCCCAAGGCGCTCAAGGCCGTCATGGCCGCCAGCTTCCTGCGGCGCGAGGAGCACGGCGTGGAGGCGGAGGAGCACTACGAGATGCCCCAGCCGGTGCCGCCGTACCTGCTGGCCTTCGCGGTGGGCAGCCTGGCGCCGAAGGAGCTGGGGCCGCGCTCGCGCGTGTGGGCGGAGCCAGAGCTGCTGGAGGACGCGGCGGAGGAGTTCTCCGGCGTGGACGACATGCTGCGCGCCGCCGAGTCGCTCTTCGGGCCCTATGACTGGGAGCGATTCGACCTGCTCACCATGCCGCCCTCGTTCCCCTACGGCGGCATGGAGAACCCGCGCCTGACGTTCCTCACGCCCACGCTCATCACCGGAGACAAGAGCCTGGTCAACGTGGTGGCGCACGAGCTGGCGCACTCGTGGACGGGCAACCTGGTGACGAACGCCTCCGCGGAGCACTTCTGGCTCAACGAGGGCTTCACCGTCTTCGCCGAGCGCCGCATCCTGGAGGTCCTGGAGGGTCCGGAGGTGTCGGCGCTGCACGGCGCGCTGGGCCGCCGCGCGCTGGACTCCGCGCTGCAGCACTTCCGCGCGCACCCGCAGCTGACGTCGCTGCGCACCCACCTGGCCGGCGTGGACCCGGACGAGGCCTTCTCCCAGATTCCCTACGAGAAGGGCTACCTGCTGCTGCGCGCCATGGAGGACGCGGCCGGGCGGCCCGCCTTCGACGAGTTCCTCCGCCGCTACCTGGCCACCTACCGCTTCCGCGCGCTCACCACCGAGGAGTTCGTCGCCTTCGCGGAGAAGGAGCTGCCCGGCGTGCTGACCAAGGTGGACGCGGAGGCGTACCTGCACCGGCCCGGCGTGCCCCCCGGGGCGCCCTCACCGCGCTCCCTGCGGCTGGAGGCCATGGACGCGCTGCGCGGCAAGGTGCCCACGCCGGAGCAGGCGAAGGACTGGACGCCGGCCGAGTGGCAGCTCTACCTGGAGTCACTGCCCTGGGACTTGCCACGGGACGTCATCCAACAGCTCGACGCGCGCTTCAGCCTCACCGAGAGCCGCAACTCGGAGGTGCTGGTGGCGTGGCTGGTGGTGGCGCTGCGCGCGGGCTGGGAGCCGGCCGTGGCTCGCACCGAGACGTTCCTCGGCGAGGTGGGCCGGATGAAGTACCTCAAGCCGCTGTACGGGGTGCTCTCCGCGTCGCATGCGCACCGGAGTCTGGCGCGCGCGCTCTTCAAGAAGCACGGGGAGCGCTACCACCCCATCGCCCGTCAGGGCGTGGAGCTCATCCTTTCGCGCGCCTGAGGACGCGCGAGCAGGACGGGACTACTTCGAGGCCGCCGCGTTCAGGCGCTTCTCCGACAGGGCGAGGTACTTCTCGTCCATGTCGATGCCCACGTAACGGTGGCCCAGCTTGAGGGCCGCCACGCCCGAGGTGCCGCTGCCGTTGAAGGGGTCCAGCACCAGCGCGTCCGGGGGGCAGCTCGCCTCCAGGATGCGCTCCAGCAGCGCCACCGGCTTCTGCGTGGGGTGGCTGCCGAAGGCCTTCTCCTCGCCACCGCGCGGGACGGTGAGCGTCCACAGCCGGCCCTCGCCGTCCGCGGTCAGCTCGGCGTCACCGGAGGGCGGCAGCACCCACGCGTCGCGCATCTGCTTGCCGCCGTTCTCCGCCTTCATGCGTGAGTAGTTGAACGTGTGTTGGAGCTTGCCGCCGGACTTCGGCGAGGCCCAGATGAGCAGCTCCGTGGAGTGCGTGAAGTAGCGGCACGCCAGGTTGGGGCTCGCGTTGGGCTTGAACCAGGTGACGGTGTTGAGCAGCTTGTAGCCGAGCTTCTGCATCGCGAAGCCGACGTTGAAGATGACGTGCTGGGTGCCGCTCACCCACAACGTGCCGGTGGGCTTGAGCAGGCGCTGGCAGGCCGCGAGCCACTCGGTGGTGAACTTGTGGTCCTCCTCCACGCCGCGCGACACGTCCCAGCCGCCCTTGGCCACCGAGGCGCGCTTGCCGCCCTTGCAGGTGAAGCCGCCGTTGGAGAGGAAGTACGGCGGGTCGGCGAAAATCATGTCGAACGTCTGGGGCTCGAACTGCGACATCAGCTCCAGGCTGTCGCCGTGCAGCAGCGTATAGGCCTCCCCTTTCGCGTAGACGCTCTCGTTGAGCGAACGGCGGACGACTTTCAGGGAAGGGGCTGCTGCACCGTGCGCGGACATCTCGCCTCCGTCGGACTCTTCGTCGTGGACGCGGCGGACTGTGCGGTCGCTTCGGTGCTACGTCTAATTTCTGGCCTGTAGCACCCTGAAACTTGACGGGGGATTCAGGCCGTAGAAGCGCCGCGAGCAGGGCGGGAGCGCCTCTCGTGGAGGCCCTCCGACACCCTGCTCGACGGGGACTGCCTGGACTGTGGCGGGGCCCGTGTGTGGCCCCCGCGGCCTACGCCTTCTTGGCGGAGGTCGGCGACGCGCCGTACTTCTTGCGGAAGCGGTCGATGCGGCCGGCCGTGTCCACGAGCTTGTACTTGCCCGTGAAGAAGGGGTGGCAGTTCGAGCAGATTTCCACCGAGAACGAGCCGCGGGTGGACTTCGTCTCCACGACGTTGCCGCACATGCAGGTCACGCGGGACGGCGGGTAGACGGGATGGATTTCAGGCTTCATGACACGCTCCAGTATGCCTTGCCCCCACCCGCTGACGGGTAGGAGGTCCGGCGCTGAGGGATGGTCGGCGCTTATAATGGCGCTTGGACCGCTTCACAAGGCCAGCACGGCTCAATGGGCCGCCGAGCCGGGGGGCTCGACGCGTTCCACCCATTTCTGGACGACCGGATCCGCCGGGACGTCACTGCCAAGCTGGATGTACGACAACAGATGCGTGCGCCCGGCGTCCGTTGCGCCGCCGGCCAGTTCCTTCTGGTAGGCCGCCCGCGAGGCTTCCAGGCGGGCAATCGTCGCCTCCAGGGGCCGCTTCTCGGCCGGGTCCTGGGTCCCCGCGAGCCGCGCCTTCGCCCGGGTGAGGTTGCCTTCGAGCAGGCGCAGCTGCTGCCGCGTGCGCTCCTGCACGGAGGCGTCGGCGAAGCGGCCCGTCCCCTCCAACTGGAGCACCAGCTTCGCCAGCTCGCGGCCCCGGGCCCCGGAAGGAATCACCGTGGCCAGGGCCTGCCGCTGGGCGATGCCCTGCCCCCGGCCCTCGTGGGACTGCACCACGAAGTCCACGCCCTCCACCTGATCGGCCAGTTGGAGCGCCTCCGCGTGGGGCACCGCCGCGAGCACCACTACCAGGTCCACCTTCGACTTCTCACGCAGGCGCTTCGCCTCGGCGGCCACGGCGGGCTGCACCGGCAGGCCCTGCACCTGCGCCTGGGGCTGGCCCGGAACGGCGAGCCCCACCGGAGTGGGTTTGGCCATGGCGGGAGAGACGCCCACCACGCCCACCTTCACGCCGCCCACCGTCGTCACCAGCGAGGCGGGGAACAGCAGCTTGCCCTGCGCGTCCGCGAGGTTCGCCGACAGGAGCTTCAGCTTCGCCTGCCGCGTCTGCTTCTTGAGGAAGCCCACGCCGAACCCGAGGTCGCGCGCGCCCACGGCCATGGCCGCGGTGCCCTGCGCGTCCATCTGCGACAGCACGAGCTCCGCGCGCGCCCGGGCATCCGGGGCCTGCGCGCTGTCCCGGCTCTTGAAGAGCGCATTGCCGGCGTCCAGCACCAGCACGGGCGTGCCCTGCTTGCGCTCCTTCTCAATCGCGACTTTTCGTCTGGCCAGACCGCCAGATGGGTTGTGCCTTCAACCACAGGGGGCGACTTCGCCCCCATTGTCTCCGGTGAAGAGGAGGACGAGCTGCTTGGGCGCCGCGCCCGCCACCAGGGGCAGCAGGAGCAGCAGCGCCAGGGCGGCCAGCTTCACCGGACGCGGGCTCACTTCTTGCCCTTCTTGGCCGGCGCCGCCTTCTTGTCCAGCTCGGCGATGCGCTCCTTGGCCGTCTTCGCCTCGGCGGACTTCGGGTAGCTCTTGATGAGCTCCTCCAGCGCCAGCCGCGACTCCTCCTTCATCTTCAGCTGGGCGAAGCAGTCCGACGAGCGCAGGTACGACTCCGGCGCGGACTCCGCCTTCGGGAAGTCCTGCAGCACCTTGCCGTACTCGAAGAGGGCCTCGCGGCACTTGGACTCGGAGAAGTACGTCTCACCGAGGCCGAAGTGGGCGTCCCCCACCAGCGGGTCCTTGGCCCACTTCTTCATGAACTCGTTGTAGAGCTGGCGCGCCAGCAGCACGTCGCCGGCCTTGGCCTTCGCCTTGGCGAGCGCCAGGAACTCCTTCTTGTCCGTGGGGCGCTTGAGCTCCTCGGCCTTCTTCTTCGCCTCGGCCTCCTTCAGCGCCGCCTCGCCCTGCATGGAGACCAGCTTCTGGTCCTGCGCGGCCAGCGCCGTCTCCAGCTCGGTGATTTTGTGGAGGTACGTCTCCACCTGGCCACGAAGCTGGGCGAGGTCCTCGACGGTCTTCTGGAACTGCACGCCGATGTCCGCGTCCTTTCGGCGCGACGCGGTGTCCAGCCCCTTGAGGGCCTTGGTGACCTCCGCGACCTTCTCGTCGATTTTCGGGAGCGTGGCGGCGAGCTGCTCGCGCGTCTCCTTCAGCTCCGTCTGAATCTGAGCGGAGTCGGTGCCGAGCCGGTCGACCTTCGCCTCGAGGGCGCGGCCGCGGTCAGCGGGATAGAAGCAACCAGGGAGGGCCAGCAGGGATATCAGCGCCAAGCTTCGCATCGGGCGCCATCTTAGGCGCAAACGCCCTGCCCGTCCGGACTTCTCTCGTCCCGTTGGGGCTCCCGCCAAGGCCTGCCCGGCTGGCCGGTCACCGCCTCTGGATGGAAAACTCCAGTCGCTCGGCAGCATGCGCGCAGGCCACCCGGAGGCGGTCGGGGTTGAGGAAGAAGGCCACGGGGCGCGAACGGCCCGACTCCAGGGCCTGAAAGGCCCGGCGGTACTCGGCGGCAGCCTCAACGGTGCGCCGGCACTGCTCCAGGAGCAGCCCGAGCAGATACCGGGCGGCGGCATGGTCCGGGTCCAGCGTCAGGCAGCGACGCAGGTCCTGCTCCGCCACGGCGTCGGAGACACCCGAGGCGGCGCCATCCAGCACGCAGGCGAAGAGGAGGTCTGCTTCCGCGCAGGCCTCCGGGCTGGGCTCGGGCGCGGTGGCCACGGCCCCCCGGACGTCCCCCACCTCCAGGGGCGCCGGGACCGAAAGCCCATGGGGAGCCTCGGTGCGAGCGCGCTCAGGGGCTCGGCCCGGGGGCAGGGTCGTGCCACGCTTCCTTGAAGGTGACGCAGCGCCGTTCCAGGAGCGCGGGGCTGGCGACGGCTCGGACGCCCCTTCCTCCGGCCGGACGTAGAAGAAGGCCTGCTCGCCGCGCCGCACACGGAGCGTTGCCGGCACCCGGAGCAGCGGCTCGGACGCGGACAGCACCAGCGCGCCGCCGGGCGCCAGGCTCCCCGCGAGCGCCTCCACGGTGCGCTGGAAGGCCTCCGCGGTGAAGTAGATGAGGACGTTGCGGCAGAAGATGACGTCGAAGCCGCCTCCGCCGGGCGCCACCGGATACGGCGACTCCATCAGGTTGTGGCACTGGAAGCTCGCACGCTCCCGCAGTGCGGGCGTCAGGGCTTCTTTCGCGCCGGACCGGACGAAGTACCGCGAGCGCAGCTCCGGTGGGACGCGGCGCAGCTGCTCCCGGCCGTACGCCAGCCACCGCGCACGGCGCAGCGTGTCCCCGGCGATGTCCGTCCCCAACACCGTGCTGTCCGGGTCGGCCCCTGCCTCCGCGAGCAGGACGAGCAGCGTGGCCACCTCCTCGCCCGTGGCGCAGCCCGCGCTCCAGACGCGCAGGGGCCGCCGATTCCTCGCCACCAGTGGGGTGAGGACCTGCGCTCGAAACGCGGCGAGCTGCACCTCGTCGCGGAAGAGGTCCGTCTTGTTCACCACCACCGCGGCGATGAGGTCCTCCAGGTCCGTCACGCCCGACGGGGACTGGAGGAACATCAGGTACTGGTGCGGCGTGAGGCCCTGGCTGCGCGCCGCCAGCCGCTCATCCAGCCGGCGGACCTGAGGGCCGCTCAGGGCCATCCCCGTCCGCGCCGACAGGAAGGCGCGCACTCCGGACCATGGCGCGCCGTCAGCCACCCGGGCTCAGCGTCCCACCGAGAGGGACTCTCCCCGCGCCAGTCGCACCAACGTCGAAGCGACTTCGTCACCGTGGATGAGGTGGTCCACCGCCTTCCGCTCCACCGCCGCGCCCGGCATGCCGAACACCACGCAGGACTCCTCGTTCTGCGCCACCGCCAGTCCGCCCGCCTGCTTGATGGCCAGCAGGCCATCCGCGCCATCCGCGCCCATGCCCGTCAGCACCAGGCCCACCGCGCGCCGACCATAGGTGCGAGCGGCGCTCTCCAGCAGCACCGTGCCGGACGGCATGTGCCCATCCCGCTCCACGCCCAGCTTGATCCCCACGCGTCCCCGGAAGGGGATGACGGTGTGCTGCCCCGGCGGAGCGATGAGGACGTGCCCCGGCATCAGCGGCTCTCCGTCCTGCGCCAGCCGCACCTTCAACTTGCTGGCCCCGGCCAGCCACCCCGCCAGGGACTCCGCGAAGGCGGCGTTGATGTGCTGGACGATGACGATGGGCGCCGGGAAGTCCGCGGGCAGCTCCGACAGCATCTTGAAGAGCACCTGGGGCCCGCCCGTGCTCGCCGCCACCACCACCACGCCCATGGACACCGCTGGCAGCACCGACGTGGCCACCCGGGGCGGCAACAACGGGCCGCGCTGGGGCCGGCGCAGGTGGCGGATGACACGCACCGAGGACAGCAGCCGGATTTCGCGAACCAGGTTCCACGCGTCCGGCCCGGCGTCGATCGCAGGCTTGATTTGCAGGGCGAGCGCGCCCAGCTCCAGCGCGCGGTACGTCAGCTCCGGCGCCTGTGAGCGCGGGTCCGCCGTGAGCACCAGGATGGGCGTGGGGCACTCGGCCATGATGTGCTCGGTGGCCGTGAGCCCGTCCATGACGGGCATGTCCACGTCCATGGTGATGACGTGGGGACGCAGCTCCTTGGTCATCTCCACAGCCTGCTTGCCGTCCGCGCAGGTGCCCACGACTTCGATATCGGGGTCCTTGCTCAGCGCCTCGCAGATGAGCTGTCGGCAGATGAGGGAGTCATCGACCACCAGCACCGACACTTTCTTGCCCATGCCCTGTCCATACCCCGTGCGCGAGCCCGGGAGTATAGCCAATGCAGGGGCCTGTCAGCCCAGCAGTCGCCGCACCACATCCATCAGGTTGCCCTGGGCGGTGTCGCCAGCCCCCGCGCCGCCGGTCCTCCTCCCCCCACGGGTGGTGAAGGCTGACCACCGGGAGCCTCGAATGGACGGGGTGCCCCTCATACTTCGTGGTGTTGAGGCTCGAGCCGCCACGGCCAAGAGAATCCGCCCCCCCTGCCGCGCACCTCCTGGGCGCGTGGCCGGGGCTGGCGGGCACGCCATGGGGCTGCGCAGCCTCTCCACCGGCCGGGCTCGCTGCTCGATCAGCCCTCCGTCAGCGGCCCGCCTCCGCTCCGACTCGCACCCTCAATATGGTTTTTTCCATCCTATATAGATAAGCGGGGAAGTCATTGACCCGATGCGCGGGAGCCGGGATACCGCCGTCCGACCCCTCTGCCGCTCGAAAGGAGCGCATCTTGGTCCGGCGATTTCTTCCCTTCCTCCTCCCGCTGGTGCTGGTGGCGTCCACGGCCACGGCGCAGACCACCCCCACCTCCATCACCTTCGATGGCGATTGGAACGAGACGCCGTCGGTGGAGCTGATTCCCGTGGGCGGGCAGGTGGTCGTCAACTACGACATCAGCCGCTTGCCGCAGTGCCGGGGCACCACCTCCTCGGGCAACCCGACCTGGACCATCACCGGCCACGTCCAGGTGAACCGCGGCCCGGTGGTGAGCTTCTGGGTGGCCGGCCACGCGCCGGACGGCAACCCCACCCAGCGCACCCTGCATCTCCCGGCGGGGTTGAGCGGCGCCCTCGTGATGTGGTTCGACATCTCGAGCCAGGGCTGCCAGGCCTGGGACTCCAACCACGGGAACAACTACCACTTCGCCATCGGCGCGCCGACCCTCTCCTTCAACGCGAACTGGGACGAGGCGGTAGCGGGCACGCTGCGCGCCGGCGAGCAGTTCATCGTCAACTACGACGTGGCCCGCCTGCCCGAGTGTCGCGCGACATACAACGGCCCGGCCTGGGCGATTGTCGCGCAGTACCGCTTCGACAACGGCCCCATCCACGAGACGGCCGTCACCGGCTCCGGCTGGTCCGTGCCGACGGCCATCACCGCTCCGGCCGGCGCCCGCCACCTGGAGATGTGGTTCCGCAACACGGACCGCAGCTCCTGCGTGAGCTACGACAGCGACTACGGCTCCAACTATCACTTCGCCGTGGAGTGAGCCGCACCTGCTGGGTCGCGACCGGCTGCAGTGTCATCACGTTCGAGACCGCAGGCGGCGGCGTGGTGGACCCGGAGCCGAATCAACCCATCCTCATCGGCACCGCCGAGGGAGAGCGGAAGTTCAAGGTCCGCTTCTCCTGAGGCGCGCCCCTTCGGGCCAGTGCAGCGAAGACCGGGAGGGCGCGCGGACGGTCGGAACTCTGTCGACTTAAGGTTGAACCGTCATGTTCAGGCGACGTGCAATCGCGGCGGCGAGTTCAGCGATCGAAAGCCATAGGTTGCGATTGGAACTGAAGCCGGAGCTGACAGAGAGCACGGCGTGCGTGCCTCTGGGCACCAGGCGAGTGAGCCCTTCATCCGGATTCGACGCGAGGATTGAACCATCGCTGTAAACGCACGCATCCACGTACCGTTCGGTGAGCGATTCGACGGGCGACCAGCTGCCGCCGTCCCAGCAGGCCGAGGTGCACGTCCCCACCAGGATCAACGCGTCTGAGGAAGTACCTGCAAAGGCAGAGGGGCCCTCGACGCCGGTCCTGAGCACCGTGGCCCCGCCGCGGTTCCAGCGAACGCATTCGCCTTCCGCTGCCAGCCAAAGCTCGCCGCCACTTCGGAAGATGGCCTCGTACCAGGAGTGTTCGGCGCTGGCGCCGTCTGGAATCTCGACCGGAACCATTTGCGAGCCTTCGAGCCGAAGCAGTTTCACGTTCGAGCCCGTCAGCCAGACCCCCTCGGCGTCGACCCACAAGCCATAGCCCACTCCGAAATCGGGCGAAGGGATTCGACTCCACTGAGCCCCGTCCCAATGAAAGACAACCCCTTCTCCGACTGCCCATACGTCTCGCGCATGGCGACCGGAGACCCGATGAAGCGGAACGCCCGCCCCCGTCTCCACGCGCGTCCAGCCGCTGGGACCGAGGTGATACGTCTCGTCCCCCACGACCCACGCCACTCCCGGCTCTGGAGACCAGAGATCGTCGAGGAATCCTTCGGACACGCGGGGCCCGTCGTGAACGGCCACGCCGTCCCACCGGCTCACCACTCCGTCGTCGCGCAGCATCAGCACGTCGTCTCCGGAGCGCGAGAGCGCGATGTAACCTCGCTCATCCGGAAAGTGTCGGAGGACCTCGAAGCCACGCTGAGCTGAGGGGATGACGCTGAAGTGAATCTCGCCCCAGCGCTCCCCTTCGTCCGGGGCCCGTTCCGATTCACCCGGTTGCACCTCGAGTGCGCTGCGCGGCAACTTGACGAGCAAGCGGGTCACACCGGCTCCGCGCTTGAACTCGACTTCGAGTCCTCCGCGCGCTTCTGCCTCCTGGCTGGCTGCCTTGACGAACGCCGCAGTGTGGAGCGTGTCGTCGTATCGAACCCACCTCACGTCGTAACCCATCGGACTGGTCCTCGAGCGCGGTGGGTTTGATCGACACCGCCGCGATGGCTCGGCAGTCTACCTACCGGCCTGCCCCCGTCAGCGGCCCTCCTCGCCTCCTCTGCTCCAACCCTCACCCTCAACCCGCATGGCTTCCATCCCGCCGACACGCCGGCGGGGTACAGCCAATGCAGGGGCCTGTCAGCCCAGCAGTCGCCGCACCACATCCACCAGGTCCTGGCGCACCAGGTCGCCCTTGGTGATGTAGCCGTCCACCCCGGCCGCCAACCCCCGCCGCCGGTCATCCTCCCCGCCACGGGTGGTGAGGATGACCACCGGGAGCCTCGAATGGACGGGGTGCCCCTTCAGGCGCCGGGCCAGTTCCAGGCCGTTCACCCCCGGCATCTCCAGGTCCGTGACGACCAGGTCCACGGGATGAGACTCCAGGACCTCCAGGGCCTCCGCGCCGTCCGAGGCGATGACGGTGTCGTACCCCACCGCCTCCAGCAGGTTGGCGATGAGCTCCCGGGTGAGGGGCGAGTCATCCACCACCAAAATGCGGCGCCGCCGGGCCTCGGGACCGGGCTCCACCGATGGGGGAGGACGCGGCAAGGCATTGCCTTGGTGAGCGCTGGCGGTGAGGAAGGCCGCCGAGAGCACCATGGCCAGGCGCCCATCCGCCAGGGACGTGGCCCCGGTGAGGTGGCCGAAGCGGCCCAGAATGCCCTTCAAGGGGAGGATGGCCTGGACCCGCTCCTCCAGGACGCGGTCCACCACCAGCGCCGCCGCGCCGCTCTGGCTCTTCACCACCAGGGCAAGCTCACCCTCGCGAGCGGGCCGCGGAGGCCCCAGCCCCAGCAGTGACGACAGCGGGGCCAGCGGCAGGACCCGGCCTTCCACCAGGAGCGACGGGCGGCCGGCCACCTCGCATTGGTCAACCGAGTCCACCTTCAGCGCCCGCGAGACATGGGTGGCGCTCAGGGCCAGCGTCTCCGTCCCCACCTGGATGAAGAGCAGCGGGGCCACGGTGAGGGAGACGGGGACGCGCAGCTCGAAGATGGTGCCCCAGCCCGGCGCAGACTCCACCCCGACGTCGCCGCCCAGGGCCTGGATGGAGGTGCGGACCGCGTCCAACCCCACGCCCCGGCCCGACAGGTCGGTGACGACGTCCCGCGAGGTGAAGCCCGGCAGGAAGATGAGCTCGCGGGCCGCGGCGTCCGACAGGGCGTTGGCGGCGCTCTCGTCGAACAGCCCCCTGCGCACGGCCACCTTGCGGAGTTGGACGGGGTCCACGCCCATGCCGTCGTCCTCGACACGGAGGTTGATGCGGTTGCCCTCTCGAGCGGCACGCAGCGTGAGACAGCCACGCGGCTTCTTGTCCGCCGTGACGCGGTCCACCCGCGTCTCCAGTCCGTGGTCCAGGGCGTTGCGGACCAGGTGCATCAACGGCTCGCGAAGCGCCTCCACGACGGCGCGGTCGGCGCGAGTGTCCTCGCCATCGACGACCAGCTCCACCTCCTTGCCCAGCGCGCGGGACAGGTCGCGCACCATGCGCGGGTAGGGCTCGAAGAGGACGGAGAGCGGCAGCATGCGCAGCGTCTGCACCTCCTCCACCAACATGCCCAGGTCGCGCAGTTCCGCGTTGGAAAGCAGCTTCGACTCGCGGTGGAGGACCGCGGCCATCTCCTTGGCCGAACCCAACCGTGCCGCCAGCGCGGCGCCCGCGGGCCCCAGGTCTTCCGCCTCGCGAGCAAGCTGGCTCAGCTCACGGGCCAGGGCCAGGCGCCGGGCATTGGCCAGCTCCCGGCGACGCGCCACCTGCGTGAGGTTGGTGACGGCGCTGGTGAGCAGGTCCAGGCTCTCCACGCCGATGCGCACCGCGG
This sequence comes from Myxococcus virescens, assembly GCF_900101905.1. Classification (NCBI taxonomy): domain Bacteria; kingdom Pseudomonadati; phylum Myxococcota; class Myxococcia; order Myxococcales; family Myxococcaceae; genus Myxococcus; species Myxococcus virescens. The sequence goes on from NZ_FNAJ01000008.1 coordinate 88,621, forward strand.
TGTCCGGACGTGACTCGGGCTGTCGGGGTGCCGTGAGGCCGTTGGCCCCCTGCACCGATGGAGCCGAGGAGGCCGCCCGGGCTCCCGCCCCGGAGGACGCCGCGGCGCCAGAGGCTTGCGGAGAGACGAGGCTGGGCATCGCGCTCCGGCCCGGTGGAGGCACGTGAGGCCGGGTCCCCTCCGCGACGGGGACCGTCAACAGCCGCCCCGGAGAAGCCCCCGGGTTCGTCTGCACGGCGGAGGGGGGGCCACCTTGGGCGCCTACGCGGCCAGCGGCCTCCGGAGTCGCGGGGGCTCCTTCTGCGGGCGCGAGGCTTCCGGGCGGCAGCCGCACCGACTCGGAGCGGACGCACTCCTGCAACCACGCGACGAGCCGCTCCACCGCGGGCGGCGGCTCATCGGCGGCCTGCGTCCCGGAGAACACGAGCACGGCGTCCGCCGTGGTCAGCAACGCATCCGTGGACGCGGGTGAGAGCGCGTAGCGCAAGGGCTCGGTGCAGCGGACCAGCTCCTCCATCTCGTGCACCAGCACGTTGACGTCATCGAAGCCCATCATCCGGGCTTCCCCCTTCAAGCCGTGCAGCTCTCGCAGCACGCCCCGCCCCGCCTCCGCGCTGGCGCCAGACTCCAGCTCCATCAAGGACCGGGTGATGCGCTCCAGGCGCACCGTCACCAGGTCCCGGAACTGCCTGAGCAGGCGCTCGCTCGGGGTCACCCGCCCTCCTCCCCCAGCGGCTCCTGGCCAATCTGGAAGCGCTCCACCACGCCCTGCAGGTCCCTGGCGAGCACGAGCAGGTCCGTGTTCGCCGTCGTCACCTGCTTGGTGGCGTTGAGGCTCTGCTGGGTGATGCGGAGGATGTCCGCCATCGTGTCGGCGAGCTGGTCGGTGCCCATCTGCTGCTGCTGCGTGGCCAGGGAGATGCTGCGCACCGCGTAGGACGTCTGCCCGGCCAGGTCGACAATCTGCCGCAGCGACTCGGACACCTGCTGCGCCAGCGTGGTGCCCGTCTCCACCGCGCGCACGCCGCCCTCGGTGGCGGACACGGCCGCGGCGGAGGCCTCGCGCACCTCCTCGATGAGCCCCTCAATCTCCTTCGTGGACTCCAGCACGTTCTCCGCCAGCCGCCGCATCTCCGCCGCCACCAGCGAGAAGCCCCGGCCCACCTCACTGGCCTTGGTGCCCTCCAGCTCGGCGTTGAGCGCCAGCAGCTCCGACTTGTCAGCGACGCCGTTGATGAACTCGACGATCTTGCCAATCTGCTGCACGCGCTTGTTGAGCCGCACCACGGCGGAGGAGATGGCGCCGTTGTCCTGGCGCATGCGCGCCATGGAGCCCAGGAAGGCCTCCGCGCTCCCCTGCCCCTGCTGCGCCGCGCCCAGCGTGCGCTGGGCAATCTCCGCCACCGAGCCCGCGTTCTCGGCGATCTGCCGCGCCGAACGCGCCAGCTCCTCCGTGGTAGCGCTCGTCTCGTCCAGCGAGCTGGCCTGCTCCGTCGCGCCCGCTTCGTAGCGTCCCGACGTGGTGAGAATCTCCTCCGTGGTCGCCGAAATCTGCGCGCCCGCCCGCTGCAACTGCGACATCACGTCCGCCAGATGCACGCGCATGGTGGTGAACGCCGCGGAGACGTCCCAGACCTCGTCCTCCGCGGGCACCACGCGCGGGCTGGCCAGGTCTCCCTCGGCGATGCGCTTCGCCTCGCGCGACAGCTCCCGGAGGGGCTTCCCCAGCATGGTGCCGCCCAGGTAGGCGGCCGTCAGCGCCAGCGCGAAGACGAGCAGCACCAGCCCTCCGCCCTGCGTCAGCGCCTCGACTCGAAGCTCCTGCGCCAACATCACCTGACGGCTGACGTCCCGCTCCGCCATGAGCCGGGTGAAGATGTGGTTGCTCAGCGCCGACGCGAGCTGCGCGGACAGCACCGCGGGCGTCATCACCGCCACGAAGGCGAAGGCCGCCAGCCGCGCACGCAGCTCCGCGCGCCGGGGCATGGCCTCGATGAGCTGCGCGTGCGTCATGCCCAGCTCCGCCAGCCACAGCACCACCTTGCGCGAACGAAGCACGACGAGGCAGTACACGAGCAGCGCGGTCAACGGCCCGAAGAGCAGGCCCAGCGCGGCGATGCGAGCGGCCACCGCCAACTCCACGCCCACGCCCAGCCACATGCACGCGCCCAGGGCCAGCGTGGTGACCAGCCACAGTCCCAGCGAGCCCAGGAAGGCCTCGTCCGGCGCGCGCGTCACCTCCGCCACCGCCGACGCCAGCGTCCGCGGCGTGGTGGGCACATCCCCACGCTCCAGCCCGCGCAGGGTGCGCTGCCGTCCCAGGGACACAGCGGCCCCCGACACCAGCGCCGTCGCGCAGAGCGCGCCGCCCAGGATGCCCATCAAGCCCATCCGGCCCGCCAGCGGCTCGGCGAGGGTGAGCGAGGCGAAACGCAGGCTGAGCGCCGCACCCACCAGGTTCGCCAGCGGGACGGGCGCCATGAGATGCCGGCTGAAGGAGGCCCGCCTGGGGCCCTTCTGCGCGCTCACGCGTCACCTCCCGGCCCGACGTGGAAGCGCTCCACCGCGTCTTTCAAATCACGCGCCAGGGTGGACAGGTCGGCGTTGGCCGCCGCCATTTGCTTGGTGGCCGCGAAGTTCTGCTCGGTGACGCGGAGGATGTCGCCCATGGCCGCCGCCAGCTGGTCCGTTCCCGTCTGCTGCTGCTGCGTGGCCAGGGAGATGCTGCGCACCGCGTGGGACGTCTGCCGGGCCAGCTCCAGGATGAGGCTCAGGCTTTCGTCCACCTGCGCGGCCAGCACCGTGCCCGCGTCCGTCGTCTTCAGCCCCGCCTCGGTGGCCATGACCGCGGCGTGCGTCGCATCGCGAATCTCCGCGATGAGCTGCTCAATCGCCTTCGTGGAACGGATGACGTTCTCCGCCAGGCGCCGCATCTCCGCGGCCACCAATGAGAAGCCGCGGCCCACCTCGCCCGCCTTGGTGCCTTCCAACTCGGCGTTGAGCGCCAGCAGGTCGGACTTGTCGGCAATTTCGTTGATGAACTCCACCACCTTGCCAATCTGCTGCACGCGCTTGTTGAGCCGCACCACCGCGTCCGCGATGGCCTGGTTGTCCTCCTTCATGCGCTGCATCGCGCCCAGGAAGGCGGCGGCGCCTCGCTGTCCCGTCTGCGCGGCGGCGAAGGTCGTCTCGGCGATGGCGGACACCGACTCCGCATTGCCGGCAATCTGTTGCGCCGAGCGTGCCAGCTCCTCCGTGGTGGCGCTCGTCACGTTGAGCGACGCGGACTGCTCATCCGCGCCGGACTCCTGCTCACCGGACGTGGCCACCAGCTGCTCGGTGGTGGTTGAAATCTGGAGGCCCGCGCGCCGCAGCTGTGCCAGCGCCTGCCCCAGCTGCGTCTGCATCTGCGCGAAGGCGGCGGAGGTGGCCCACACCTCGTCCTCCGCGGCGATGATGCGCGGCGGGCGGAAGTCGCCCTGGGCGATGCGCGTGGCGTCCTCGGTGATGGAGCGCAGCGGCTCGGCGATGACGGCGCCGCCCACATAGGCCGTCATCATCACCAGCACCGCGACCAATCCAGCCACCGCGAGCCCGCTCGTCTCACTGGCCCGTCCCGCCACGTCGCGCTGCACGTGGGCTGGCGCGCCCACCATCGCATCCACCGCGTCCATCGCCCGCGTCACCGACGCGTCGAGGATGAAGAAGGACGGGCTGAGCACGGCGATGGCGGTGAAGAGCACCATCCGCCGGCGGATGTGCAGGCGGCGCGGCGGCGCCGTGGCCACCACCTCCAGCGGGGACAAGCCCTGGGCCGCCACCAACTCCACCGCCTTGCGGGCGCGGCGAGCCACCATCAGGTAGACGAACAGCGCGCTCAGCGGCCCCAGGAACAGGCCCATCAGCGCGAGCCGCATCCCCAGCATCCACGTCCCACCCACCAGCGGTACGAAGACGAGCGCCACGCCCAGCGAGGCCAACAGCCAGCACTGAAGGACGAAGGCGAAGCTCCGCTCCGGGAAGGAGCGCGCTTCCAGCAGCGCCTTGAGCAGGGCCTCGTGCGTGGACGGCAGCCGGCCTTCGCCCAGCGCGTACAGCACCCGCAGCGCGCGCCTGCCATGGACGCCGGTGAACCAGAGCGCCAGCGACAGCGCCACGCCCACCAGCAGCAGGAAGGGCCCCCAGGTGCCCTCGGGCACCGTGCCGGTGAGCTGGCAGTGCAGCAGCACCAGCACCGTGCCCATGGAACTGCCCAACAACGCGGGACGCGCGGTCCACCGCGCCAGGCCCCTCATGCCCCCGGGCACCGTCATGCACCCTCCCCTGGATGCCCGCGCAGGAAGCGCTCGAAGTCCGCCAGTCCCACGAGGGGCCACAGCGCTCCTCGCGCCATCACGAAGCCCTGGAGGCTGCCCCCTGACGCGCGCACCGTCACCAGCGGCGCGGGCAGCACCCGGTGCGGCTCCGCGTCGATTTCCAGCGCGTCCACGCCCACCGCCCCGCCCGAGGCGGACACCAGCACGCGGGCGGAACCCTCCGTCTCATGGAAGGCCCGGCGCGCGGAGGCCGCCGCGTGCCCGGAGGGCGACGCGATGGAGGCCACCTCGTGCGCATGGAAGGCGAGCCGGTGGGGACCGGCATGACACAGGAGCATTCCCCGGACGTGGCCCGGCGGCTCCATGACTCAGGTCCCCTGACTGAGGTGGTCGAAGAGCCCTTCCGGGTCGATGACGGCCACGTCCCGGGGGCCGCTCTTGGCGGGGCCGCGCAGGTGGACGTGGACGCCCGTGGGGCCCAGGGGCTCCAGCGTGCCCGTCACCGGGGAGACGCCGGCCACCGTACTGGCCGTGAGGGCCAGGGTCCCACGCGGCAGGCGCACGAGCACCGCCCTTCGGGAACCCTGACTGACGCCGCCCACCAGCAGGCCCATGTCCACGACGGGGATGACTTCACCCCGATGCGCGAACACGCCCAGCAGGTGGGCTGGAGCGCCAGGTACCCGCGTGAGCTCGGGGAAGGTCACGACCTCCGCCGCGCTCTCCGCGGGTACCGCATACCAGCTACTGCCACAGGCGAAGACGAGATAGGACTGACGCGCTTCCGGCTCTTGGACGGCCATCACACGCGCAGCCTACCTCAGACTAGCGCTGGAACTCGACGCGGCGGTTCTCGGACCACGCGTCTTCGGACGAAGCGGAGTTCACCGGGCGGGTCTCACCATAGCCCACCGTGCCCAGCTGGCTGGCCGGCACGCCCAGGTCCGTCAGGTAGCGCTTGACGGACGCCGCGCGGCGGTTGGAGAGCTGGAGGTTGTACTCCTCGGTGCCGCGCTCGTCGGCGTGGCCCGCCAGGGTGACGCGGCCCGGCGCGGTCTTCATGCACTGAGCCAGGTCGGACAGGCGCTGCTGCGCGTCCGCGGACAGGCCAGACTCGTTGAAGCCGAACGGGATGGGGCTCCAGTCGCAGCGGTCCGCGGAGGCCGTCACGCACTGGCCGGCCTGGCACTCCTGGCCCTCGCCGCAGTCAGCGCTGGACGCACAGGTGTTCTCGGGAGCCTGGCAACGGCCGGACTCGCACTTGCCGCCGCCGGGGCACTGGGTGTCCTGCTGGCACTGGGCCTCGGCGCACTTGCCGGCCTCACAGATGCGGCCGCTGCCACAAGCGCTGTCCGTGGTGCACTCCGGCGGCTTGGGGGCGCACTTGTTCGCCTGGCAGGTGAAACCCTCCTGGCAGTTGGCGTCGGTGGCGCACTCCTGGCACTGGCCCTGGACGCAAACTTCGCCCTTCTCCGCGCAGTGCTCGTCCTCGTTGCACTTCGGATAGGAAGGGGTGCAGCCGCCCATGATGGCGACGGCGAGGGAGAGCCCCGCCAAAAGGGAAATCTGACGCATTATTTCCTCCAGAATTCTGTAGTCGAAAACGCGCCCGCGCCCGCGGGGGTGTAGTCGTTGGCGTGTAGTCTCACTGGAGGGGGTGAGTCAAAACATTTGTCCCGCGCAGGACACCCCACCCCATCGTCGAAACCCTTGAATCTCCAAATATTTTCCGTGAGATTGTCACGATTGACCCGCGTGTGGCGCGCCCCGTGGCTCGCCTCGGGGAAAGCCCGCCATGCCCGCCTCTGTCCTCATCGTCGATGACGAGAAGAACATCCTCCTCACCCTGAGCCAGTCACTCCAACTGGCGGGGTATCAAACGCACCTGGCGAACAGCGGGCAGGTGGCCCTGGATGTCGTCAGCGCCCGTCCCGTGGACGCGGTGCTGATGGACGTGAAGATGCCGGACATGGACGGCCTCACGGCCCTGGCGAAGCTGACCGAGCTGAAGCCGGAGCTGCCCGTCATCATGATGTCCGGGCACGGCACCATCGACACCGCGGTGAAGGCCACCCAACTGGGAGCCAGGGACTTCCTGGAAAAGCCAATCGCCCGGGAGCGGCTGCTGGTGGCGCTGCGCAACGTGCTCAAGCACCAGGCCGCCATGGCGGAGCTCCAGGAGCTGCGGGCGCAGCTGGGCCGCTACGACATGGTCGGCAGTGGACCGGCCATGCAGCGCATCTTCTCGCTCATCCAGCGCACGGCGCCTTCCGAGGGCCGGGTGCTGATTACAGGTGAGAACGGCACGGGCAAGGAGCTCATCGCGCGGGCGCTGCACCAGCACTCGAAGCGCAAGGGGCAGCCCTTCGTGAAGCTCAACTGCGCCGCGGTGCCGCATGAGCTCATCGAGAGCGAGCTGTTCGGCCACGAGAAGGGCGCCTTCACCGGCGCGGTGAGCGTGCGGCGAGGCAAGTTCGAACTGGCCCACGAGGGCACGCTCTTCCTGGACGAGATTGGCGACATGCCGCAGGCGATGCAGGCCAAGCTGCTGCGCGTGTTGCAGGAAGGTGAGCTGGAGCGCGTGGGCGGCGCGGAGACGCACAAGGTGGACGTGCGCGTCGTCGCGGCGACGAACAAGAACCTGGAGGCGGAGATTGCCGCCGGGCGCTTCCGCGAGGACCTCTACTACCGCATCAACGTGGTGCAGATTCATTCGCCTCCGCTGCGCGAGCGGCGCGAAGACCTGCCGGACCTCATCAAGACGTTCCTCGACGAGGCCTGCGCCAAGAATGGACGCCGGCCGCTGACGCTGTCCCCCGACGCGCTGGCGGTGATGAGCGCCTACGACTATCCCGGCAACGTGCGCGAGCTGCGCAACCTGGTGGAGCGGCTCGCCATCCTGTGTGAAGGCCCCATCGTCACCCGGACGGATGCGCTGGAGCTGTTGCCCCGGGGCCGGAACGTGCCGCCGCCCTCACCGGTGGAGACACCCGCGAGCCCCCTGCCCCCTCCTTCTCCCGAGGCGGCCGTGGTCCTGGCGTCCAGTACGCCCGCGCCCGCCATCGCCGCCCCGGTGGCGACCGAGCCTCCCGCGCCCGTGGGCTTCCGGCCTCGCGCGGACCGGACGTTCCGCGAGCAGGTGGAAGACGCCGAGCGGGAAATCATCCAGCACGTGCTTTCCCATACACACGACAACGTGACGGAAGCCGCGCGGTTGCTCGACCTGGAACGCGGTCACTTCTATAAAAAAATGAAGGCCTTGGGCTTGCGGCGCGGCGGCTCTGAGTCGTAACGCATTGGATTCATTGAGACCTCCATGGTGGTTGCGTGTGTGCTGCGTGAGTTGGCGGCACCCCGTGTGCTCGCCGCGTGCTCAACTGCGGGAATGGAAACCAGACGAAGGGCGCTGACTCGGCTGGCCTGATGCTCGACATCACGGCCTACGTAGTACGTGGCAGTGACGGCTGGAGTGGAGTGTCCGGCGAGTTGCTGGGCAACGGCGATGTCGCCACCCGAGTCCCGAATCAGGTGGGTGATGAACGTCTTGCGAAGCGTGTGGAAGGTGGTGCCTTCCGGCATCTCCACTCCAGCGCGCTTGGCGATGTTGCGCAGCAGTCTGGCCGTGTGCCAGGCCTCGTGCCGCATCCCTCCCTTGCGAGGTGCCGGGAAGACGTACTCCGACGTCGCGGTGCGGCGGGCGGCTGCAATCTCCGGCAGCAGCGCCGGATGCAGTGGCACCACGCGCGCCTTGAAGCTCTTCGTCGTCGCACGGCCCCAACTGCGCTGGTAGTGGACGGTGCCAGTCGGCCCCTCATCGAAATGAAAGTCGCTCCATCTCAGCGCGCCGAACTCACCACGGCGGCCACCTGTGAGCACCGCCAGAAGAATGAGCAGCCGGAACTGCCCGGCCGCCTCAAGCACTCTCTCCACCTGCTCGCGGGACAGGAACAGGACATCCTTCTTGGCGACCTCTGGCCGGGGCACGGCCTTCCACGGGTTTTCGCGCGCGACGCGCAGTCGGTTGACGCCGTACTCCCAAATGAGGCGCCCGCGGATGTGCAGCTGCCGCACCGTTGCCGCCGCCTGCCCTGCCGTGCGCGCCTTCGCGAGCAGCGCTTCGCAGTCCGCCGGCGTAACGTCGGACGTGGGCTTCCGGCCGAAGTGTGGGTCAAACCAGTTCTTCATCTGCGACTTCATCGGGTCCTGACTGGACAGGTGCGCGTGGGCCTCAAGGTACTGCGAGTGGAGCTTCGTGCAGGGGATGATGTTGAACGCCGCAGGCTCCAGCCCAGCGCGCCGCTTCTCCCCCAAGAGGTGAAGCTCCATTGCCCGCTTCGTCGCGGCCTCTTCCAGAGCCTCGCCGCACGGCTCGCGAATGAGGGCGCCGGCCGCGTCCTTGTAGCGCACGTACCAGGTACCGAAGTCTGGCGCCTTGCGATAGAGGCGCTTGCCGGCCGCAAGCACGGCCTTTCCAGCCTTGTTCGGCCGGAAGTAGGCGCCGGGCTTCACTGCGTTCCCCCACTCGACCGCGACGCCACCCAGGCGCGAACCTTGCTCGGGTCGAAACGCACATTCCGGCCAAGGCGAATGAAGGGGAGTCCGCTGTTCATTCGCACCTGACGCCACACCCAGTGGGGAGACACCTTGAGGTAGGCGGCCGTCTCAACAGCCGTCCAAAGGCCCCCCTCCGGCACCACAGTGAGGGTCGGCGCTCTCAGCCCCACCCCATCTCCGCTACCGCTGTCGCAGTTGCCCATCACTGGTTTTCCACCCCTGAACATCCTATCAGATACCTCGACGTACTGACGTCCACCGCCGGGCCGTGAGTGAGCAGATGCACGGCCGCTGCCAATGTCGAGATGGCGACTGCACCTGTCCTCGCCCGAGCGCCGCTATTCGCCATCTCCATGAAACACAAGGTGCGCCTCAATCCACCGCAGCCTATTTCACGCGACACACACGCACTGCGACCGCCACGCCTCTCGACAAATACACGGAACCGGCATCTCTCCTGAGCAGCAGAACTTCACCCTGAGACACACCCCAACCACGCACTGTCTAATACTGTCAGCGACAGGCAATCCGGTGTCTGGGATTGGTGTCGCAAACGTGGACGGCCACGGGCGGTACACGCCGTGCCCTGCGTCTCGGCTCGTTGCTGTCGGGAGCTGGGCGGGCACGGCGCACCTCGAAAACAGCACGCCGACGGCGACGGTCAGGAGCACCGTCGGGTGCCGGAGCAAAAGCCGTCCAGCGCACTGGTGCGGCCCCTGCTCTCGAATCTGTGGGATGCTCGCTGACTGACCGTGTAACGCTCAGCGAGGTTGATGCTGCGGCCAAGGTGCCCCCTGGGGAGGGGGTTTGTCAAGTCTTGCTGGGCTGACAGCGACTCCCGCTCAGTCGCCGTCGGTGTGCTGCCCGTGTCGCTCCTGGTGCTGCGGACACTCCCACGCGGCACCGCAATCACAGGCGACGCGCACGGACGAAGCGCAGCAGGTGCCCGCGTCGCGCCTGGCTGCGGTGAGCCGAGGCGGCGGCCGACGCGGAGCACGGCGCGGGCGAGCTGCGACAGCGGGCGTCACCGTCCGCGCTCCCGGCCAATGCTCATGGGCACCGGACGCTCACCTTTGATGGGCAGGTAGCAGTTGCCCTGGTGCTCGACGGAGCGCTCCGGGCAGTTAGGTGCCTTGGCATCAAGCTTCGCCCAGCAACCACCGCGGATGGCGACATATCCCTTCGGACAGGGCGGGGTGTCCTGCCCTTCGAGCGGCCCGTCAGGCATCACGATGCGCTTGCGCATCGTCCATGGCTCTGGCGTCGAGCTGCCATGGAGGATGTCAGTGTAGGCCACGTTCGCAGGTGTCGCAGGGACGTCCCAGGTGAACTCGCTCCGTGGCGGCTCCTGCACCCGAACGTGGACCGTGGCCCCGGGCCACACCAGCAGGAGCAGCCCGGCAGCGACCGCAAGCGCTGGCGACCACCGATGGCGCCCGGCCCGCGTCCGAACCGGGATGCTGCTTACTGGTGGACACACGCGCGACAGGTGCTCACGCACGGCCTGCCCGTGTCCGACGTGTTCCACGAGCTCGGCGGCGCCCTCGAGCGCCCCCAGCACTGCCTCAGTGACGCGGCCCCGGGGAGGCGGCTCCCCTTGCACCTGGATCGCAACACCTCCGGGGGTGGGTAAGGCCGTGACGAGCACCTGCACGGGCTGCAGTTGCAGGTGCGGCGTCTCGCCTGTTGCCGCCTGAAGCAGCGCGGGCTGTCCCTCGTCACCGCGCGAGAGGTAGACGCGCCCCATGCGCTCCGGTAGCCCGCGCACTCTTGGCCCGCGGTACGGGCCCTTCGCGGCGCTCACTTCGAGCCGCCCTTCTTCGCGGCGGACTTCTTCTTGGCCGTCTTCTTGGCGCGCTCTGCCTCCTTCGCGCGCTCCATCTCCGCCAGCATGGCGTCGGTGACCTCGCCTTCGAGCGCCTCCCACATCTTGATGCCCTGGGCGTGAAAATCCCTGCTCACGTCGGTCTTCGTGACCGGCTTCCGAGTGATGGGGGACTTGATGCCACGCTTCGCCAGCACATCGGCGATGTACTCAAGCTTCCGCCAGTTCCTCGCGGTGTCGAGCATCAACTGCCGCTCGAGCTCCTCCAGCGGGTCCGGCTTGTCCATCAGTCCCATCGGGACGATCTCCTTGCGTCGGGTGGCTGCCGCCACAGGCATGACTCCCCTCCTTATGTGGGCGGCTGCGTCCATGGCAACCACCTCGTGAGCCCCTCACATAGTACCCACGGATATATTTTCCGCAAACCACTTGCAGATATATATCCGAGGCGCTACCTTGAGTTTCGTTGGAACGGCGGACGGACGGGGCTCCCGGGAGGGAGAGGGGCGGGACGGTGCGCGAGCTGGGTGGCCAGCGAGGACGCCGAGGCACGCAGGACACAGGGGGCAGCGATGACGGACGAAAAGACGGAGAAGATGGTGGAGGACGCGCTGGAGCGGTGGCGTAACCCGCCCCCGCTCACCGAGGACAAGAAGCGGCAGGCGCGGGCGGCCGAGGAACTGCTGGAGCTCATCGGCGACGACGAAGACTGAGTGGCCCGGCCCTGCGCACACCGCGGGGCCCGCCTGCCGGAGCGCATCCGGCCTCTCACCCCAATCCCTTGCAGGAGGCGCCCATGGCGCTGCTGGCGGAGCTTTGCCTTGTAGTCGACAGCCGAGAGGACCCGGGCCCCTGGGCACGGCGCGCGCTGCTGGTGCTCGAGTCCCGCGCCACGGCGGCCGGAGTGCGCACCTGGATGGTGGAGCGCGCCGTGTACGGCACCCTCCTCCTCGGCGCCACGGTGGCCCAGCATCACGCCACGCTGGGCGCGGCCCCGCTGCCGCAGGCGCTGGCCCAAGTGGCCGGGCTGACGGTGTCCCTCGTGGCGCTGCTGATGGGCGCCGAACTGGACTCGATTGCGGCCCGGGAACGCGAGCAGGCCGAGGCGGAGGGCCGCGAGCCGGTCCTCGTGGAGTGCTCGCCGCGCGCCGCGCAGCTCCGCGCCCTCCTGCCCTGGCTGGGACTCGCCGGCCTGGCGCTGGCCTTCGGTTGGCTCGGCGCGCTCGGTTTCTGTTGGCGCCTCGCATACCCCGCGTGGCGCCGCTGGTACCGGGTGCGCCGTCCGCTGGGCCTTGGGGCGGCGCCGTGAGCGGCGACCTCACGGACGTGGCCCGCCGTCTGCGCGGGCTGGAGCCCTGGTGGCGTCCGTCCGAGTCGGGCCGCATCCGCCAGTGCCTGGAGGAGGCCGACGCCCTCCCCGAGCGCCAAGCCCAGGCCCGCGAGGCACAGCGCGCGGCGCAGGACGAGCTCGCGAAGCTCCGCCCCGACGGCACGCCCGCCACGCAGGCGCGCTGGCGCGAATTGCAGGGCACGCTGACGGCACAGGCCCGGGTGCTGCGCGAGCTGGACACCGAGGAAAGCGCGCTGCTCGCGGCCCTGAGCGTGGAGCTGTGGTGGGCACGGACGACCGCGTGGAACGAGGGCGTGGCACGTATCAACGCGATGGAGGCCACGCAGCATTGAGAGTCAGACTCCCCGGGTACTGTGTTTGTGTATCAACCTCGGGGATTCAGTGCGATTCGACGAGCGATGCCACGCATACACCGAGGACCCCGAGCGCGCGTGGGTGCTGTGCGAGTTGCGGTACGGGCACGAAGGCAAGCACCGCGCCGGTGACATCGAGTGGGACGACGAGGCCAACGAAGTAGAGGCCGAGTTGAGAGAGCTACTGCGCCGGGCCGAGCAGGCCGCTGGCGAGGAATACGAGTGAGAGGGTTTGACCAATGACGTCAGCAACGGCAGGACTCGTTTATCACCCCCCGGCGGAGCCTCAGCGGAAGCTGAGTCTCGTGCGGAAGCTTGCAGAGGTGATGGGGTCGGTCGGGCACGTCCCGAAGTCCGGGCGTAACAACTTCCACAAATACGACTACGCCACGGAGGCGGACATCGTCGCGGCTGTTCGCACGGGGATGGCGGACCGCGCCCTCATGCTCATCCCCACCGTCGTGGACACGAAGTGGTCCCCTCCGGATCGTCAGAAGGACCGCCTCGTCACGCTGACCGTCCGCTTCACGCTGCATGACGGAGAGAGTGGGGAGGCGCTGTCCTTCGAGGTGTTGGGCGAGGGCCAGGACCCGGGCGACAAGGCGACGTACAAGGCCCTCACGGGCGCGACGAAGTACGCCCTGCTCAAGCTATTCTTGATTCCCACGGGAGACGACCCAGAGCAGGACGACGCGAACCCGCGCGGCGGGCAGCAGAGCCAGCAGCGGACCGGCCAGCAGGGGCAACAACGTGGCGCGCAACAGAGCCAGTCGCGCAACCGGCAGCAGCCCGAGCAAGGCCCCCAGGGGAAACAGCGAGGCGGCCAACAGAGCCAGCCACGGAACGGCCAGCAGCCCCAGCAGCCCCCCCAGGAGAAGCAGGGTTCCGCGCAACAGGGCAAGCCGAACCAGGTGGCGGAGCAGGGCGAGCGCCGCACCACCTCCCCTGCCTCTCGCGACTCACGCCCGCCCGAACAAGCGAGCCGCACTGAGCCCCCCGCCGGGACCGCGCCCACGGATGCCATCGGCTTTGGCAAACACAAGGCAGTGCGGCGCACGGAGGCCGCTACCGAAGTCCTCGTCGAGGCAGCGGCAGAGGGCGAGGCCATGCTCAAGCGGCAGCCCAACATCTTCAATGCTCCGGCGCTGAGGACCTCGCTCGACGCCATTCATGACGAGTTGGTGCTCCGTAATAAGGCGCCGGTTGGGACGAGCGCACCACAGAGGGCCACAGCGGCGAAGTGCGGCTTTGGCCCCTGGAAGAATCAACCCATCTCGTCGATGACGGACGGCGAACTGAACGCCGCAGTGGACATGGCCAACGAGAAGCTGCTGGAGGAGCCCAAGGCGCAGTGGGCGCCGGCGATGGAAGCCAACCGAGACCTGCTGCTCGCGGAGATTTCCCGGCGCGGAATGCTCGCGGCCCAAAACGGACGCGAGCCGGGCTCTGACGGCTGAGCATCACCACGCGGACGGAGCTGCGGCCCCAGCTCTCCGCGCAGCCGCCTCCCATCAGGCGGCACCCCGCGCCCACACGGGCGGGGCCTTCTCGTGGTGGCGGGCGGGCCAGTCGCTTCTCGGCGCTGGGCCGATCTACCCCGCCCGCCATCACACCCGCCGCGGATTGGCCGCGGCGGTGCAGTCCTCACGGCGTGACGCAGACGCCACGCGGTGCTCGGCCGGGGTTCAGCCCCCCTACCCGGCCGGGCGCCGCACCTTTTCCATGCAGCACCAGGAGGCAGCCATGTCGCAACCGACCATGACGCGCGAGAAGTTGGCCAAGCACAAGGTGCCCATCTACACGCTGGCGGCGCCAGTAGCTGGGTGGGAAGTCGGCCCGGGTGGAATGGTGGGCCCGGAGGTGACGATTCCCGTGGGCGCCCAGATGGTGTCCGTCACCCGGGAGACGTGTCACCTGTTGCTGGCGCGCTACGGCGACGACCAGAGCGTCGCCGACGTCATCTTTCCCGACGGCCGACACGAGTCCGTTTTTTACCGGCTGTCGGATGCGGCCACCGCCCTGCCTGAGTCCGTTCAGCACGTGGCGTGGTGCGCGGAGACGCAGACCTACGAGCCCGCCTGAGAGTCCCCGCCCGGGAGTCCCCTCCTGGGCCGCGTGACGGGCACGACACGCCCGTCCCAAGCCGCACCCCACGCAACAATCACAACCACGGAGCAACCAATGCGACTCCACATCGCAACGCTACTCGTCTGTCTGCTAGGCCCCCTTGCTGTCGTCGGCTGCTCGTCGTCCCCAAGGCTCTGGCGCCCACATGGCTTCGCCAGTCCGCCGGGCGTCCCCTCGGATGTGTGGGACGTGTGCGCCAATTCGATGTTGAGCGACACGAGCCGAATCATCACCGGCCCCTCGCACGAGGTGGACTTTCAATCCATGAAGCCGTTCGAGCAGGACTGCGTGCGCGCGGAGTACCTGCGCTCGTGCCTCGCCGAGGCATACCAGTTGGAGCGCGCGCAGGGCCCCAGGCTGCGCCCCAACGCCGTGAGTTGGAGCGCGGACTGGAAGGACACCTTGGATGACGCCGTTGACAAGTACTGCGACGACGAAGGCGGCGGCACGCCCGGCGCCCGCGGCCTGGTCCGAGCCCTCAACGAGAAGGCCGAGGGAAGCGGTCGCCGCTGCATCCCCTGCACCGTCCACTGACGCGCCGCTCTGACTCCACTGCTCGGGCGGGTGACGCCCCGAGCACCGCCGCGGAGCAGCAGCGCACTCCCCTCGACCTGCCGGCGCACCTCCGGCCCGCGGCCTCGGCTCACGCCGACGCAGCAGTCCCTCGCAGTCCCAGGAGCACCCCACACGTATGTTCCATCGACTCGTTGCACTTCTCGCCGTAGCTCTCGCCAGCGCTCCCGCGTTGGCCCAGCAGTCCACGTTGTATGAGGGCGGCAAGGTCTTCACCGCCCGCGATGATCGGCCCTTCGTCGAGGCTTTCGTGGTGCGCGGCGGCAAGGTGGCCGCCACCGGGAGCACGGGCGACCTCCGACTGCTGTTCCCCCACGCGCGCAGGGTGGACCTGAAAGGGATGACTGTCGTCCCGACGCTCAACGACTCCCACGCCCACGTCGCGAAGCTGACGGACGAGCGGTTCATCGTGGGTCCGCATCCATCCACCTGGGCGCCCGACGGCGGACCGACCGTCCAGGAGTGGGTGGTCTACATCTCGGAGCGCGCGGCGCAGAGCCCCGCCGGAACGCCCATCGTCGGGTACTACGGGAGGCGACTCTACGAGGACCTGAACGCCATGGGCGTGACGGCCCGTGACTTCCTGGACAGCATCACGACGCAACACCCCGTGGTCCTGCTGGAGTGGAGCGGGCACGCCAGCGCGTCCAACTCCGCGGCGCTCGATGCTGCGGACATCCGTGACTTCCAGCCCGACCCCTTTGGCGGGTGGGGTGGGCGCGATGACACCGGGCGCTTGACGGGCGTCCTCCAGGAGTACGCCATTCTCCCGCTGGTCCGGTACCTGAGCCGGATGGTTCCGGATGCGCACTACGTCTCGCAATATGGCGGCTGGGTCGCTGGGGCTGAGTCCGTGGGCGTGGGCGAGACGCACGATTACATTTTCGTGGATGAGGGCGAGCGCTTCGCGCCGGTCATCCAGCAGCTCCCGAGGCCGGATGCCATCGTCCCGCACTGCATCATCACGCGGGCTGGGCAGCAGTGTGCGCCAGGTCCGGACGGCATCATCCGCAGGAAGGTCTTCAGCGACGGGACGCAGGTGGCGTGCAGCGCCTACGTCACCGCAGCCTACCTTCGCCCGGAGTGGTGCCCCACCGGCTTCGATGTGAACGCAGGCTACGGCATCAAGAACCTGACCGACGCCCAGATGGACTGGGCCATCGACGACACTCTTCAGCGCGGCGGCATGCTCTCCGTGCACGCCATTGGCGATGCCGGCATCGAGCACATCCTCTCGCGGCTGGAGGCGCGGCCGGGCGTGAACTGGAAGGGCAAGGTCTCCATCGAGCACTTCAACGTCACGGGTGAAAGCCACGTGAAGCGCGCGAAGCGGCTCAAGGTGTCCATTAGCGGCATGGGCACCCACCAGTTCCTCATCCCCAGCATGATGGTTGAGCAGCACCCGGGCCACCTGCACACGCACGCGCTGAAGCTCCGTTCCCTACTGACGCCGGAACTGGACGACGACGGGGTGACGGTGCTGGAGCCGCTGACGCTCGCTCTCGGCTCGGACGCCTTCGGACCCCATGCCCCGTCCCCGTGGCTGGACGCGATGTTCCTGGTGACGGCGCCCTTCAACCCCACCGAAGCCCTGTCGATGGAGCAGGTGGTGCGGGCCTACACCCGTGGCACCGCGGAGGCGCGGCTCCGCGCGGACGTTGGTGTGCTGGCTGCCGGGAAGCGAGCCAACTTCGCGGTCCTCTCCCAGGACGTCTTCGCCGTGACGCCGGACAAGCTTCCGAAGACCGGCTCGGTTCTCACGGTGATTGACGGCGCCGTGCGGTGGAACACGGGCGTGCTGGACCTGTCCGTCCCCTGAGCCCTCCCCCTCGCTGTGACGTGAGCGCGGGAGGTGCTGCCCAGGCCGCCCGCGCTGTCTCCCCAACCAACGAACGCACGAGTCCACCAATGGAATACGTCGAAGTGAAAGCACCGTTCGTCGGAGCGCGCTTCACCTTCTCTGGCCCATGGGAGGAGCACGAGCAGCACAAGGGCAAGAGCGGCGTCATTCTCGAAGTGCTCCAGAACACCGAACTGGACGACCCGGAGGACCAGTACCGCGTGCGGCTCGACGACGGAGTGGAACTCGTCGCGTGGGCCGAGGAACTGGGTGGCTTCTACGAGCCCTCCCCCTGATTCGCGCGCGGCCGGTGCTGCCCAGGCCGCCCGCGCTGTTTCCCCCAACCCGTAATCCTGGAGTGCTGACGATGCGCTGGATGCTGTTGTTGACGATGTGTGTGGTGGCCGGGTGCACAAGCCCGAAGCCCAGCAGATTCTCTGCGGCCCAGAACCGTAGGGCGCAGGCCTCGATGGACTGCGTCGACGCGGCCGAGGCGCAGGTGGCTGGCGGCGACTACGCCGGCTGGTCCGCCGGTGAGACGACGTGCCTCCAGCGACTGGTGGCGTCCGACTGCGCCAGCAGGGCGTGGGCGCAGGACGGGGACGCCCAGTCCTCTGAGGCAGCCGCGCGCTACCAGTCCCGCGTCCTCGAGGACTGCGGCGCCGACCTCACCGAGCGAGTCCGCGCCGCATTCGAGTCCGGACTCTGATCTTCACGGGGCTGGGTGACTCACCGCGCCCAGCCCCTGCTGTCCTCTCGCTGTACCCGAGGTGCCTGCGATGACGACGTGCAAGACGATGGAGAGCGCGGTTGCAGAACTGCGCAGGATGGCGACGCTGGAAACCTTGTGGACGGATGGCCAGTGGCGGGACGCCGTGGGGGCGCTGCTCGCGGCACTGTCCGCCCAGCAGCCCCCGCCCACGCCCGAGGAGGCGGCACGGGATGTGGCGAGCGTCATGGCTGCCGTAGAGGAGGCGCCCTTTGATGACGCGCGGCCCGCCTACAAGACCGACGCCGAAGACGCCCTCTCCCGCCTCGCCGCCCAGGCCGCGCGGGTGCCGGGGCTGGAGGAGCAGGCGCAGGCCGACAGGTACGCGATTCACGGAGCGCTGATGTGGTCCGGAGCGTGGCCCCTTGGCGTTGAGAAGCTGAAGCCCACCCGTCACGTCTCCGCCCTGTTGGAACGCCTGACGCAGGCCGAGTCCGAGCGCGATGCGGTCCGAGAGGAGTTGAAGCGGGAGAAGTCCCTCCGGAAGACGTGGGCAGACAACGTCCGGCAGGTGGAACTCGTGCTCGGCTTCGACCGGCCAGACGGCATGACGCTGAAGGATGCCAAGGACCACATGGCCGGGGTGTCCACCCTCCGCGAGCGCGTGGCCACGCTGGAGCAACGCACCTTCGCCGCCGAGGGTGAAGTGCTCGAAGCTCGGAAAGAGCGTGACGCTGCTGTCCGCCGTGGGGATGAAGCCGCCGCCCACTGGAATAGCCTCGCGGATGGCTGGCAGGAGACGGCCGGAAAGGAGCTGGCGCGCGCCGACACCGCCGAGGCCCGCGTGCGGGAACTGCTGGACCTGCTGCGCAAGCACGCGCGGCGAGTCCGGTGTCCGGACTGTGAAGGCATCGGCTCGCGGACGTGCAGCACCTGCGAGGGGGACAAGGAGTGCTTGCCCCCAGAGGTGACGGCCGCTCTCGCCTCCCACCCCGCGCCCACCACCGGGGCGAAGTGCTCGCATTGCGGTGGCAAGGGATACGACGTGGACACGGACGAAGAGGGCGGAACCCAGAACGAGACGCACTTCCCGTGCTCGCGCTGCAAGGGCAAGGGACTGGAGCCCTCCCCCACCCCGCCGCCCGGGCTGCTGGAGGCGGTGCTCGCTGCGGTGAACGCCGAGCGCTCCGGATGGGACATCGGAGGCGACCGAAGCGAGGCCGTGCATACGGCCTGCACCAACCTGGAGAACCGCATCCGTGTCGCCTTCGACGCCGCGAAGGGCGGGGAGGTGCCGAGCATCATCGTGGAGGGCGCCCAGCGTCCCAATGACGACCGAGCGCCCACGTACATTCGTGCCGAGTTCCGCGAGTGTCCGGCGTGTGCGGCAAAGCCCGGCAGCCCGGCCCTGTGCCCGGAGTGCCTGGAGCGCCGCGAACTGTTCGCGTGTCGCGAGGGCGCCGCGAAGTACCGCGCGGCGGTGGAGCGGGCCCGTGATGTTGCAACACTCGCGAAGGTGTCTTTCGAGGCGTGGCGCGAACACCGGCGCCCTCCCAGCAAGTTGACCGAGGATCAAGCACAGGCAAGCGCAGTGGCGCGGCATGTCCTCGGCCTCGACTCCTCCACCCCCAGCGAGACGCTGGACAAGGCCAGGGTGGTGGAGGTGCTGCGCAAGTGGCTGCCTCCCACTCACGCTGTCTTCGAGGACCTCGGACTCGACACGCCACCGACCAGGCCGGGAGTCGGGGAGCCCCCCTCCCGTGACGACGTGCTCAACGCCTTCGCCGTGGAGGCGGACCCGGCCGGCGCGCTGGAGCGCTACCAGCGCGAGCACCCTGCCCTTGCCGAGGACCTGGCGGCGCTGTTCCGCGAGGTGCTCCAGCCTCTGGTGGAGCAGGAGGGCCCGCTGGCCGCCGAGGACGAGGCGCTCATCGACAAGGTGTGGACGCAGCACGCCGCCATCAAGCCGAAGCCCACGGTGGACCTGTGGCCCACGCTGACGGCCTTCTCGGCGGAGATGCGCCGCCTGCTGGACCACCACCGCCCGCGCAAGGGTGGCCGCGAGGGCTGGGTGCGCGACATGCCCGCCGCCCTCCTCCGCCGCGTCCAAGAGGAAGCCGACGAGGTGGAACTGGGCCTTGCCGCGCGTGTCTCACCGGAAGTGCTGCTCGCCCGGTGCGCCGACGTGGCCAACATGGCGATGATGACGGCCGACGCCTACGCCCACCAACGCGCGCGGATGACGCCCGTGCCCGCGGTACCGCTCATCGAAGGCCCGGTTGACGAGCCTTCCGCGACGCCCGATCTGCACGCCGAGCACTGCACGCCGGACGAGTGCAAGTACGGCGAGGGCCGGGCGTGCACCATGTGGCATGACCCGGCGCTGGAGGGGAAGCCTCCGCAGCGAGTGGTGTGGGAGGACAAGGACGTGCGGGTTCTCGCCAACGGGACGTTGCTGATTTTCGGACCGCATGGCTGGGGCCAGCCCCTCACGAAGACGATGCGCCTCCAGCGCCTCGCCCGCGCATTGGCCAAGGCGAAGTTCGACGCTCGTCTCGCTCGCGCCAGCCTCGCGAGCAGCGAGGAGGCACTCCGCCAGAAGGACAAGGCGGTTGCCGAGGACACGCGGGAGCGGGTGGCACGCATGGTGGAAAACGTCGGGCTCAAGAACCTGGCCTCTGTCATCCGCGCCGCCCCCCTGCGCGGGAAGGCGGTGCGCCGTGGGTAAGCGCACGTTCGCCGCCGGCACGACGGTGGCCGTTTCCAAGACGGAGGCCGAAATCAAGGACCTGCTCCGCAGTCGCGGGGCCACGCGCACCGCCTTCGCCGAGGAAGAGGGCCGCGCGGTGGTGCTCTTCGACCTGCAGGACAGGCGCGTGAAGTTCACCATGCCCCTGCCCCTCCCCGTCCACCGCAGCTTCACCCACGACAAGCGCGGGAAGCAGCGGACCCAGGCCGCCGCCACCCGCGCATGGCAGCAGGCCTGCCGCGAGAAGTGGCGGGCCCTCCTCCTCACCATGAAGGCCAAGTTCGTCAGCGTGGACAACCAGGTCGAGACGTTCGAGGAGGCCTTCCTCGCGCACATCGTCACGCCTAGTGGGAAGACGGTGGGGCAGCACGCCTTGCCCGCCGTTGCCGAGGCGTACCGCACGGGCACCATGCCCCCGCTTCTGCCATCCGGAGAGGTGCACCGTGGCTGAGCCGACCGTCTACCAATACCGGCTGCGCACCCCGAAGGGGCGTTGGATCGCAGACGTCGTCATGCTCAGCGACGGCTACTTCTCTGCCGTCTCCAACTGCGGCGGCTATGCCTACCGGTGGGGAAGCCCGGGCAAGGAGTTCCGCGCCTTCGTCGCCGACCTGGAAGATGACGCGGACTACCTGTGCAGCAAGCTGGGCCGGGCCACATGGTGGGATGGCGCCGCCACACTCAAGGGCATCCGCGAATACATCCTTGAGTCTCGGCGCAAGAGCGGCTGGACGAAGGCGCGGGCCGCCCAGGAATGGCAGACGCTGGCCGATGCCCTCTCCCCCTACAGCGACAGCAGTCCGAGCGAGCACGACGAGATGGACGTCCACCAGTTCCACGACTGGTACGGCGAGACGAAAATCGACGATGGCTACGAGTTCGCGACGTACGACTACGAGCCGCAGCTCCGCGCGTTCTGCCGCGAGGTGATGCCAGTCCTGGCCGCTGCCATCCGCGAGCAGCTCAAGGCCGAGGCCGCAGCAGCCCCTGCGACGGGAAGCGAGGTGGCCCATGGGTGAGAGCACTTCCCCGTTCACCATCAAGAGCGCAGCGCCCAGAAAGACGCGCATCCGCGACCTCGTCAACGTCTACAGCAAGGCGTCATGCCGGGTGTGGCTCACGCTGGACCGTCGCACGTTGGAGTTGGTGGAGGCCGATTCGCTGGGCAAGCCGATGGACGTGGGCACCCCTCCTGAGTGGCTGACCTACGAGTTGGAGCAGGACGGCTGGGACAACCTGGTGGACTACCCCTATCGCGAGGCGGAGCGCGTCGGGTGGGCACTGGCGTGCGGCATCGCGCCTGGCCAACCCTTCCTCGTCGAGGTGGACCCGCCTGTGCACAGCACGCACTGGACGGACTGTGGCTACGAGTACGACACGGACTACAGCTCCGAGCTCGTCCGCGTGACGCCGCTGCCACCGGAGGACGTGGCCCGGCGCTGGGAGGTGTGGCTGTGGTGGGCGGCGCTGGACTGCGACGCGCGCGAGCGCGCCGCCGCAGCCCAGAAGGCGACGACGGAGGCACAGCGCGCGCTCGCACTCGCGGACCCGTCCGCGCTCTTCATCACCTCTGACGTCTACTTCGGCCCCCGCGATTCCATCGACTACATGCCGAGCGGCCTTCGCATCTACCTCAACAGCGCCCACCTTGGCCGGGGTGGCGGCGTGCTCGTGTCCGGCGAGGACGACAGGGGCGACCCGGGCAAGGCATGGGCCATGTTGCTGGAGCGCGCGGCCACGGTGCTGCCCAGCGTGCGGCCCGACTATCTCCGTGCGCTGCCGTGGCACCGGCCGCATATCAACCGGGAGGAGGTGCGCAGTGGACTGGACTGATGAGTCGCACCGAAGCCCCTGCGCGAAGTGTCCGTACCGCAAGGACGCGCCCCTTCGCCTGTGGCACCGGGACCACTTCCGGAAGCTGCTGCGCGACGATGAGAACGAGGTCGGCGGCCCGCTCTACGGTTGCCACAACGACGGCAAACGCCCCCGGGAGGAGGTGCGCCCCTGCGTCGGCTGGCTGCTGGACCAGCGCCGCCGGGGCACGCCTTCGATTCAACTCCGGCTCGCGCTCGTTCGGAACAAGGTGGCGCAGGACATGTATTCGCGAATCAGCAACGCGGGGCTCCGGCTGTACACATCCATCCAGGCGATGTGCCGTGCCAACGGAGTGCGACGCAACGGAGGTGCCAGGTGAGCGCGCGCCCCATTGAGGTGACGGTGCTATCCCCCGCGGGCGAGCCCCTCGGCACGTGGACGGGTACGCCCACCAACGCCCTCTGGCGGGCCACGCGCCAGACGCCGCGACTCACCGTGTCTGGTGCCACGCGCCCGTGTGAGCGACACGGCGAGGGCTGGGCGTTGCGCCTGCAAGAGGGAGAGCGCCCGCCCAAGAACAACGGGAGGGCCCGCTGATGAGCGCCCCCCTCGGAGGCTCGTACCGGTACACGCGTGAGGGGCGCGGCGTGTTCCACTTTCCCCTCGCGCGGCCGTGGACATGGGCGCTCACCCATCACGGCATGTGGTCGGTGTTCGTGGCGGACGTCGAGCCCGCACGCCAAGGAGTCCCTGCCCGGCGCCACCCGCTGCACCCGCCCGCCGAGCTCATGGGTTGCTGGCTGGCCATCTACGCGACGCAGGAGTACGACGCCGAAGCGGTCCGCTGGCTGCGCGAAGCCCATGGCTTGGAGGTGCCCGCCGGTGACGTGCTGCCGGCCGACAGCTACGTGGCCGTGGCCCGGCTCGCCGAGGTGTCCACGGTGGGCAATGACTACCGGGCATTCGGCCGCGACCCGTGGTGGGCGCCGCGCAACGCCCCGTTCTGTCGGGGCACCATCGCTTGGTGGCTGGAGGAGATTCAGTACGTGGAGCCGCTGCCGTCCGCGCCCGCGAAGCGCCTGGCGCCGGTGGACCCGGGGCTGGTGCCGGAGTTGCGCGAGCGGATGCGCTTGGCTCGGGACAAGCTGTGGCGCCCGGAGGTGTACGCAGTGCCGGCATCCCTTCCCACCCTCCCGGCACCGCCGCCGCGAGCCATCATCGACGACAGGCCGGTACCGCCCATGCTCGCCGTACCGGAGCAGCTCGGCCTGTTCGGCGAGGCGCCCCAGCGCGAGGAGTCCACCACCAGCACGCCCCTCATGCAGGAAGCCCCACCGGCAGAATCCCTGCCCGAGGCAGCCGTGCACGTGGACGTGTTGGACACCCTGCACCAACTCCAGCCGCCCTGCCGCACGCCGCCCGCGGTGCTGATGGAGGGTGCCAGGCGCGTCAGGGCGCTGCTCGCGGACGGCAAGCCGCACGAGTGGCGCGAGCTGTGGGCGGTGGCCACCATCGACCCGGCACGAGGCAGCCTCGCCTATCGGGTGACAGAGGCGCTCGCCGTGCACGGCCCGCTGCTCCCCTGGAGGGTGCGCACCACCGGCACCTGCAAGGGCGACGGCTATGCGTGGTTCACGCTCGCGGAGGACGTCTCGTGCTCCGCCACACCCTGACGCACGCGCTTGAGTCTCTACGCCACCGGGTGGCGGCGGGCTCGCCCAGCCTGACGGCGGCGCTCCGCTACGTGCAGCTGTCGGACAGGGCCCGCGTCGAGTTGGACAAACTGCTCGACGCCACTCGCTTTGAGGTGCCGTGCGAGCAACTCGCGTCCCCCTTCGCCGGCCGCGAGGGCCAGGTGCCCACGCGCGCGCTCGTGAACTGGGTGGAGGCGAAGAAGGCCGTCTCCCACTGCGAGGGCCCACGCTCCGCTGGAGGACTCGGGCTCAGGGGCTGGGAGGACGTGGGCGGACTGACGCGCCTGGAGGCGGTGGGCCTGCTGACGATGGCCCTGGAGCGGCTGGAGCGCACGCCCGAGGTGGGCGTGGGGCCGCTGTTCCCGGGGCTGAACGGTCCGGGGCTCCGTTGAGCGCTACGTTTTGTGCACCTCGCGAACACCCTGAGTGACGCAACCCTAATCGAACATGGGGCGGCCGAATCCTTGCCACAATCCCTTTCATAAATTACCGCAGACTGCACGCCCTATGCCATGGCGAGCACCGGATCTCGCGTTGACACACTGTATCTGCCCCCATAGTTTGTGGCTGGTTGATAACAGACCTACCCGCAATCGACGCAAGTGATTGTGGCAATCCCAGCCATCCGACAGCGTGTCGCCGTCTCAAGTCCACCCCGCGTCCGGTATCCGGTCGCGACCCACATTCTCGCCCCAGGAGAGTTGCGCATGTCGTCGTGCAAGCCGAGCAGTCTCACCATCAACGACGTGGTCGTGAATCAGGACTCCAACGGGCGCTATTGCCTCAACGACCTGCACCGGGCTGCGGTAGCCAGCGGCATCAACGCCCGGACGAAAGAACCGGGGAAGTTCCTTTCAAGCCCCCAGATTGTGGCCCTCGTCCATGAATTGACCGCCACGCTGGGCGATACCCAGATTCTGGGTATCGCACCTGTTGAGAGCATCCGCGGCGGTCCGAATCAGGGGACGTACGTCTGCCGAACCCTCGTCTTCCGGTACGCGGCGTGGGTGTCCGCAGCCTTTGAGTTGAAGGTCTACAAGGTCTTCGAGGATTACGTGGACGGGCGGCTCGTGCCCACAACCCCCTCCTTCCCTGTCCCAAAGTCCCTCGCCGAAGCGCTCCGGCTCGCCGCCGACCTTGCCGACAAGGTGGAGGCGAAGGACCGGCAACTCGTCGCCCAGAAGCCTGCGGTGGAGTTCCTGGACCGCTTCGTGGAGGCGAAGTCCACCAAGGGGTTGCGCGAGGTGGCGAAGGTGCTCGGGCTCAAGGAGAAGGACTTCGTGGCCCGTCTCGTCGACGACGGCGTGATGTTCCGCCAGTCCGGGCGCCTGCTGCCCTCGGCGGAGTACCAGCACCGTGGCTACTTCGAAGTGAAGACGGGCGAAACCAGGGGCTACGTCTACGCTCAGGTACGCTTCACTCCCGCGGGCATCGCGTGGGCCGCGAAGCGCTACGCCATCCCCGCCGAGCCCGGAAGTCCCTCTTCGGCACACCGCTTGCCGATGGCCCCCTCCTGAGTGCGCCCGCAGCGGCTACCCGTCCACCACCAGCCAATCGCCGCGGCAGGTGGAGCACTCGCGCCTGGTGAGTCCTGGCACGGCCACCACTGTGGTGATGCGCGCCTCATAGGGCGAGCACTTCCCGCAGCCCTCCGCCATGGCGCGCACCGGAAGCGTGTGCTCGTGCGGAGGGAGGCGCAGCATCTTGAGCCACTCCTCCACCCAAGCCGCGCTCACCTTGAGGTCCAGCGTGTGCTCCGGGCCCTCCACCACCAAGTTGTGCTGGAGCGCCAGCCAGTACAGCCGGAACAGGTCGGTGACGCCCTTGAGCGCCGGTCCTCGGGCTGCGGCCTCGCGGCCCAACTGCTCCAGGTGCCGTTTCAGCTCCTCGCGTGTCACGGGCGGAGAGTGCCACGGCCCGGCAGGTGGCGCGAGCAGACGGCCATGTCCACCTTCTCGGCAGGAGGCCCCATGCCCTGCTCCCGCCTGCCCGTCGTCCGCCAGCACCTCACCGCCGCGGCCGTGTCCCTCTTCGCGGAGGCCGTCCAGGCTGACGGAGTGCCACCTGCCCGCATCCAGCGCGTTGCCCTCCTGGTGGATGAGGCCCTGGCCGAGCTCGATGCGCCAACGGCCCCGGCGGACGTGCGCGGACCGGTGCCCGAGGACTGGACAGGTGCGCATTGACGCGCGGAATAGCGCACATGGTATGCCTCACCGCTGCCATGACTATTCCCTCACTGCTAAAGCTCCCCGTCCGCATCCTGCCTACGGGACTCTGCGCGCTGACATTCCTGGCGCCAGCCGCCTGCGGTTCCTCAGACCCCGCTGATGACAGGCCCGGTTCGACCCGGGGCACAATTTATGGGGATTACAACGACGAGTGGAGAGAACACTTTCCCCCTTCTTCCTCCGTCAATCTCGAAGGGCAATACGTTCCACCGGACGTACATCTTCTCCGATTCTGCGGCCACGCTGTAGGAACCCCCGAAAATATACCGGGGACCTCTGATTCGCTTTGCTACACCGTGCACCTCGAAAAGACTGTTTTGGGCACCGGCCCAACAACCTTGTCCATCGACGGACACATCGAGGTCTCTGTTGCAGGAAACGACAACCAGCCGCCGCCCACCTTCGTCCCCCGTGGGAGTCATTCGGCGAGTGTGAGGCGTGCCTGGGTCAAATCCAGCTGCGACGGTGAACACTATTTCGACAACCCCGTACGGCAGGAAGTGACTGGGACGTTGGAGCTCAGCGTGAACACGGCAAAGCGGGTGTCGGGCAGATTCAAGATTGAAACGTCCGGGCGAGCCGCAGGCCCATGTCCGACAAACAGAACCCGTGCCGACCTTACGTTTGACAACTCCATACAGCCCTCCTTCGACTGAGTTGCCACTCAATGAGCGTGCACGGAAGAGCGAAGCCTGCCATTCCATGCACGGGCAGAACGCCATGCGAGCCGCTCGGTCTTCATAACGGTCGGCGAGGTAACAACCGCCGCGCCTCGCGTCCTACTGGCGTGAGCACTACCACCTACCGCTGCCCAGGCTGCGGCGCCCAACTCGAGCGCCGTGGCACCCTCCTCCTCTGCGTCAACGACGGAGCGCACCCGCAGGACCGCAGCACCCGCGCCTACCACGCTGGCCGCCACGGGCGCCTCGTCCCGGCGTCCCAGGCAGCTGCGCCCGCTTGGCGCGCCGCCGTCGCCCGGCTGACGGGTGAGCCCGAGTAGGTGCGGATGCCCTCACCCTGGGGAGGTATGTCACCCGCGCGGAGTTAGCGATACTGCTATTGACGCCAGTAACGATATCGCTATATTTCTTCCCACGACGGCGGCGTGACGCCGCGTCGAAAGCGGGGGGCGCCATGGCGGAACGAATCGTAGAGGCCAACTACCCGGGGTTCTGCTCGGCGTGCCGGACGAAGTACCCCGCCGGCACGCAGGTGAAGAAGGGCCCCTCGGGCAAGTGGGACCACGCCGAGTGTCCCGCGCCAGCCTCCTCGGCCCAGGACAGCACGGCCCGTGCGGCCCGGCACGACGCCCTCTACAACGAGGGCCACGCCGGCGGGGGGTACAACCCGCACCAGCGCGCCGACAACGAGGTCCGCGCGGACGAGTTGGAGAGGGACGGTCGTGTCGTCGCAGCCGGTGGTGGCCACCGTGTGACGGTGCTGGGCCTTCGTGCGGATTGCCTCACCGGCTCCGCGGCCCAGGTGCAGTGGGGACGGGAGGTGCGGGCGAACGAGGTGCGCGGAGTCCTCAACAGCCTCGCCGAAAGGGCCCGTGGCCGTGCGCTGCCGGAGGCTGACGTGCTGGGGCTCGCAGGGGCGCTTCAGGCGGTGCTGGCGCTGCCGGAGACGCAGGCCGCCCAGTGGTGGATTGACCGCCGTCCGCAGCGAGGAGACGCCCTGGGGGCCGCGCTGCGCGACCAGGTCCGGCAGGTGTTCAATCCTGCCGCCGCGCCGCCGGAACACCTGCGTTGCACCATCGAGCCGCTCGGGCTCTAGGATGGCGCGCGTGAGCGACACACCTACCAAGCGCAGCCGCACCACGAGAGGCACCATTGTCCGGCAACTGCCCGCCCGACTCACAGCGCGAGCTGACAGCGCCGTCCAGTTCCTCGCCGCGAAGCTGGGCGAGGAACCCAGGCACCCCGCCCTGGAAGCGTTGCTCGACGGGGAGGAGTACGCCGCCTCGGCGTCGGGAGCGCTGAACCTGGGGGTCGAGGTGGTGGCTAAAGCACTGGGGTGGACACCGCCGACCGAAAACGACACGTGACTGGGCTCGCCAATCGCGGGCCCGAGTGGAGGCAAGATGACGACGATGCAGTGGATGGCCGTGGCGGACAACGTGAAGCACGAATTCCAGGCGGCGGGCCTGTTGGCCGCGCTCTCCCACGCCGAGGGATGGCTGGGCGAAGCAGCCAACCGGACCACCATCGAGGTATGGCCGCTCCACGACTGGGACGCGATGCAAGAACCCGAGGACCCGTACCGGTCGCCGGTCGCCAAGGTCGTTCGGGGCGCCGGGGAGAACTGGTGGCTCTCCAGTCACGAGGAGCCGCTGAAGCTCGTCGGCCAGCCGGCACTCACCGAGCTTGGCTCCGCCTACGCGTACGATTTGAGCTGATGCGCTGGACGCCGCCCAAGGACTACGACCAGTGATTGGCCTTGCCGAGCTTGTAGCCGAAGCCCTGTCCGCGCTGCGCGTTGCGCCCGCCGAGTTGGACCTAGTGCCCTTTCGCCAGCGCGCCCTCCTCACCGCCCAGGCGACGTGGGACGAGGGGGCTCCGATGAGGGCGCCTCCCCTCGTCAACGTGGCCGGACTGGCGCTGGCGGGAGGCGCAGGCCTCGTCGCCCATCAGGTGCGGCCGGCCGCGGCACAGCATGTGGCCGCGACGGACCTGCACTCCCTGCCCGACTCCCCGCCCGAGTTCCTCCGCCGGCCGTGGCTGCTGGAGGTGCGGCGGCCCTCGGCAGGCGAGCGCCTTTTCGGCTCCACTTTCGCCCTTGGCGGGTACCAGCTTGAGGGCACCACGTACCTGCTTGGCCTGACGGCGGCGGGCGCGGCCAACGTCGCCCCGTGGCGCCCGCAGTGGACGGGCGGCGACCTGGCCGAGGGCACTCGCCAGGACCGCTCACCGCTCATCGAGGACGTGGGCGAGCACCAGCAGTGGGCTCGCGACGCAGCCCGGTTTGCCGTCGTCTACGCCCTCCTCTGCGAGTCCGAGGGCTCGCCGTTGCGCGTGGACGAGGCGCGCAAGAGGGACGCCGTGGGCGGACTCCCGGTGCGCAACGTCTACCTGGACGGCGCGCTCGGCGCCTCCCCTGGCACCACCTCGCCGTCCGCGTCGGCAGCAGAGCAGGGCCTCGACGCCGAGCTGCGACCCGTGCGCGGCCACCTCAAACGCCAGCGACACGGGCCTGGGCTTGCGCTGTCGAAGTGGATTTACGTCTCCGGCTACTCCGCGTGGCGCTGGGTGCTACCAGGAGGCACGTTGTGAGGTGGCGCGTCTCCCGGGGCGACGCCGTCCTCTACGAGGGTGGCAGTTGCGTGGAGGCCCACGCGCGCCTCGAGGGCAACGCCGAATTGCTCGTCCTCCTCCCCGGAGAGGATACTTGGCGTGCGGTGGACTCCTTCCTCTGGCTGGTGCTGGTGGAGGGCCCAGGCCTCCACCGGGAGCCTACGCTGGAGGAGGTGACGGCGCTGCTGCCCCAGGCCGGGTGGCGCGTGGAGACGCCCGACGGCCCGCGCGTCCTCCGCGTCGAGCCGCAGCCCCTCCGCGAGGGGTGGCGCCTCCGCGTCTCCTGCGACGCCGGCACCGACTGGCAGCATTTCGGGCCACTCCGCTCCACCCGCCGCGAGGCTGAGTCCGACAGGCGCGCGTGGCTGGCCCAGGCGTGGCTGGCCGAGGTGGAGCCGCGGCACTGAGGCGCTGTGGGACTGCGGTGGCATCACCTTGCGGCCCCCCACGGACTGGCGTGACGCCCCCGCTGGTACGCCTCCTGCTCTGCACGGCGGGCATGACCAGGAAACAGCGGGAGGCGCTCGCGCAGCGCCTGGGAGCGGCGGAGCGGGAGCTGCAGGCAGCAATGGCCGGGCTGGACGGGAGTCCGAAGGCAAGGACGCGATACGCCCACGCACGCGCGGAACACCAAGCAGCCGCCGCGCTGACCCTCCAGGAACTACAAGGCCCGGCGCCTCGATGGTTGCGCCGGGCCCGTGCAGTCACTCAACGGACTCAGGCTGCATCGCGTTCGCCCTCTCGCGAGGCCTGCTCCAGTCGGCGTGCCGCTACCTCGCAGTAGCGTTCCTCGAGATCGACGCCCACGGCGCGGCGTCCGAGTTGCTGCGCAGCGACGAGGGTGGCACCGGTGCCGGCGAACGGGTCCAGCACCAGGCCGCCCTCGGGGCACGCGCGGGACACCAGGAAGGCCATCAATTCGACGGGCTTCTCGGTGGGGTGCGTCCGCCTATTCGGGGTGACGGGCGCGAAGGCCGGCAAGACTGCGCCGTGTCGCTTCCCCATCAGCGGGCGGCGCTTCGCCCCGCAGGCGTGAAGCACCACCTCGTAGTCGGGCGCGAAGCTTCCCGTGCAGTCACCGGTACCGCCACGGTTTTTCCACCAGATGAGCGCGCCCTTTGATTTCAGGTGCGGCGCCATCGCGTCGTGGAAATCCGGCCATGAGGCCCAGTGGCAGAAGACGAATGCATGCGCATCGTCGGCCAGCATGGGCGTCGCCGCGGTGAGAGCCTGGCGGAACACCCGCATCCCCTGGCGTGCGCCGTCAGCGCGGATGTTCGCTGCACCCTTTGTCTTGGGCTGCCATGCCATTCCGTAGGGCGGGTCGGTGAGGAGCAGGTCCGCGGACTGAGACGGGAGGTCCAGGAGCTGCTCCCGGCAATCGGCGTGGTACAGCTTGACGGTGTCGTTCTCGTAGTAGGGCTTCACGTTGTCGTGCTCGTTGCGCTGAGGGTAGGACTGCAACTTCAAGCGCAATGCACGTGCGGTGCCGCTCGTCAGTCGGTCTGACGCTTCGCTATCCTCCATGGCCTCACTAACCCAGGGGGATGTCCATGTCTGAGGAGCAAGACGAGAAGGAGCGGTTGCTCAAAGAGTACCGAGAGGCCCGTGCGGAGCTGGCGGCTGACCTGCAGGTGTTCACGGCCCTTGACGCGCTCTCAAACTCCAATCGCGCAGGCCTCGCAGGCTCTGCTCGGGACCTCGCGAAGAGTCGGCTTGAAAAGAGCCGAGGGAGGTATGAGCAGGCGGTCGGCGTACTTGACCAAAAGCGACTCTAGAGAGTGCCAGACGGCCCGCCCCGGTGCATTGGAGCGGGCCGTCTTTCCTCACCAGCCGAACGTGTAGCGGGCGCCGATGCCAGCCATCCGCTCGCGGGCGTTGGCCTCAGCAAACCCGAACAGGCCCAGGTTCGGCGTAAGCCTCGCGCCCAGCTCGCCGCGCGCGTAGGCGCCGGAGAGGCGGGACACGCCGGCCTGGGCCTCCAGGTAGCCGGTACGGACGGGGACGTGAGACAACACCCCGTCCAGCCCCGCGGCCACGGCTCGCCGCGGGGCATCTAGGGGCCCGGCGCCACGACCTCCACGTTCAGCTTGCTCGAAGCAATGAGCGCCGCGGCGGCGGCGTTCGCCCGCGTCTTCTCCTCCGCCTTCTGCGCGCCGTGCATGGCGGAGAACTCCAACTTCGCGAGCGCCTGCTCGTGCGGTTTCAGCGGGCGCCAACCGTTGGCCTTCAGCCAGTCATCGGCCAGCTTCAGTCCCTTCGCCGCCTTGTCCGCGAAGTTCTCCTTCGGGTCCTCCGCCGCGACGTCCTCAACGATGTTGTACGCATGGTGGAAGGCCAGGGCGATGCGGCGCTTGCGCGTGGCCGTCAGCCAGGTGCCGGCGCCGAAGAGTCCGACCGCTCCGACGAGGACGCCCAGCGCGGTGCCGATGGCGGTGGGGGTGAGCAGCGAGTCGAGGATGGAGACGGACGTGCCCGGCTCCGCGGTGGTGGCCAGGGCAACGGCGGGCCCGGAAAGCACCATCGCCACCGAGGCGACGGCGAGCAGCTTCAGCTTCGTTTTCATGCGAGTACTCCTGGGACTGCGGGGATGCCCGGCA
The DNA here is from genome assembly GCF_900101905.1 of Myxococcus virescens. Taxonomy (NCBI): domain Bacteria; kingdom Pseudomonadati; phylum Myxococcota; class Myxococcia; order Myxococcales; family Myxococcaceae; genus Myxococcus; species Myxococcus virescens. The sequence continues at coordinate 120,648 of NZ_FNAJ01000008.1, forward strand.
CCGAGACGCCGGGCGGAACGAGTGCGCTGACGCTCAGGCGCCAGACGCAGCGGGTGTGGGCGCGGAGCCAGCGAAGCGCTCGCGCCGCGAGAGGACGTTGCTGGCGTAGTCCCGGCCGGTGGTGACGCCGTCCACGGCGGCCAGGCGCTGCGCGTCCGTGGCGTCCGGAGGCAGACGCGCCAGCGCGGAGCGCACCCGGCCCAGGCCCGCGTTGTAGGCGGCAAGAGCACCAGCCTCCCATCCATCCATGGAGTCGATGAGGCGGCGCAGGAGGCGGCAGCCGTACATCACGTTGACGGCCGGGTCCTGCCACAGCGGCCGGCCCAGGTCGTCCACGGCGCCGGCGAAGCTCTTGTGGGCGCGGTCGTCAATCTGCATCAGCCCGCGCCCGTGGCCGTGGTCCCCAGTGCCGCTGGGCCCCTTGGGCGTGAGCGCGTCGCCGCCCAGGGACTCCCTGTCCATGACGGCGAACACCAGCAGCGGGTCCAGGTCGTACAGCGCGGCGATGGGCTCCACGGTGGGGAGCCAACGCGAGAGGCGAGAGGGAAGCTGGGGCATGGGGACTCCAGGGGGAAGAGGACGTCAGGGGCTCAGTGGGTCAGGATGCAGAGTCCTGCGCGGACGACGATTGCTGCGCCGCGCGGACGGCGCGAGCCTTCGCGAGCCACAGCTCTCCCTGCGCACCGCGCTCCCAGACGCCATCCGCCGTCAGCGGCTCGCCGGTGAGGTCGGCGCACGTGCGCATGTAATCGAAGGCGCGCTCGTAACCGAACGGATGGATGGAGTGGCGGAGGAGAATCCCGAGCGACTCGGGGTTGCCTCCGTTCTTCTCGAGCATCTCTTCCGCCTCGGCCCGGAACTGCTCAACGGTCACCGGCGTCGTGTCGGGCACGTAGTCGTCAACATCATGCTCGTCTGCGGGCTGGGACATGCGGTGCTCCTGGGGGGCTGCGAGTGAAAGGGAAGCGCGGTGCGCCACCACCGCGAACGTCGCGGCGAGCGCGCGCGGAGGTCGAAGGCTCACGGCTTGGACCTCGCCGCCTTCTGCGGATCCACGAGGTTGGCCGCGTGCTGGATACGGAGCGCGTTGTTGCGCTCGCCCATCAGCGTGTGCGAATCGTGGGCTGCGCGGGCGAGTTGCGGACGGGCCTCGGCCTGCCACGTCTCCAGTGCCTTGAGGCGCAGGTCCACCAGCCGCAGTGCGGACTCGTGCTCGCCCACCCGGCGCAGATCCGCCTTGATGTCCTTCACGTCTGCGGCAACGGCCCCCATTTGCTGGACGAGGATGGGCACCTGACCGGCGTCCAGCCGCTCCTGCTCCAACGCCTTGAGCCGCTGCTCATGTACGGGCACCTGCTCGACGGCCGCCTCGTGCTTGGCATGCCGGCGGGAAAGCAGCGCATTGAGCAACGGCGCAGCGATGTTGCTGGCCGCGAACATGGCGAATGCGGCCTCGGGGGTAAGCTCCATGAAGCCGCATCGTCACGGGATGCGAGGACGCCGTCCGGTGAGCCCGGAGAATCGGCGGAACGCCGCTCTATCCGGTCTCGGCGTCGCGAACTGCGCTGCGGTGGCATTCGTCAGCGGAACGCCGACGAGTCTCCCCACTCCGTCACAGGGACGAAGCGCAGCCCTTCCGGCAGCGGCGACAGGGCGAGTACCCGCTCGACCACCGTCCGGTGAAATACGTGGACCACGGACTCGGCGAGGCGAAAGACCAGGCGCTCTTCGAGAGGAGTCTCGCCAAGCACCGCTTCATCCAGGAAGAGCTTGTCGAGGCTCAGCAGAGTCAATCCGCTCCGGGAGGTCTCAAAAATGGAGCGATTCCGGTCCATGCAGCGAATCGACCGCCACATGTGAACCAGCCAGTAGCGCAGCACAAAGTCCCCGACCTGAACGTCTGCGGGGACGAGCTGGACGCCGTGGAGGTCGACAGCCTCCAACGCCTCCTTCACCCTGGTGGAGACGACTGGCGCTGGCAGACTGTGGTGGTCCACCATGACCGGCCTGGGCGGAATGGGCTCCCCTAGCTTGAGCCTCACCGGCTCGTGGACCACAACGGGCGCGGGCTTGAGAAAGGGGAGGTACTCCTGGTCCCACGTCAGCAGCGGGTGCTGCTGGGACCGAGCGCGCATGAGGACGCAGTAGTCGTCTTGCATGGCCTACTCCCCCACCTGGAGAGGACGCCGCGCCAGCGCGGCACCGGTGTCACCATGACGTGTTCCATGCTTTCGGCCGCGCGGACACGCGCGTCGCGGCTTGTCCTGGATGCTCTCAACTCCAGCACAGCCGCTCCCCCCAGGTTGGTAGTCCAGCCCATCGGTCGTGAGCGTCCATTGGCCAGCAGCCACCTTCCGAAGAATCAATTGGCTCACATCGTCCAACTCAGCCGTCAGCCCGGCGGGGTTGGGGCAGAAGGCGCCACCAGCAGCCACCTGCGCAACGTGCGCAAGCAACCGCTTGACCGCTTCCGGATAGGCCAAGTCCATGTCGAAGGCCCACCCACCCGAGTGGGGACCGATGTGGATGGGGACATGGAGCTCGCACGCCACAGTCATGACCATGGGCAGCATGACGCCATTCTCGCGCCGGTTGATGTCGTAGCCGAAGTCACGGCAGAAGCGTGCCCACTGTTCGTCATCCGCCATGGCCTCCGAGCAGATGAGGTGGTGAGCCGCGATGGACCAGCGCCCTGTATACCAGGGGTGCTCCTTCGATTTGCGGCCCGCGAGGATGTTCCCACGTAACTCGGTGGGGTTCCCCAGGTGGTCGCCCCATCGCCTTGCGAGCGTGTGCCACGGCCCCCCGCAGTACTCGCAAGGTGGCAAGTCCAAATGCTGCGGCCATTCCTTGGGCTCGGAACCGAACGGCCGAAGAGGTACGCAACGAGAGATGGCGGGCATGCCCGGAAGCACACACCCAGCGCGCCGACTATTGAATGGCACGCGAGCGCAGGCGAACGCGCACTTTCCTACAGGACACCGCAGCTCACGTACCGGCGCCGATGCTCTCGCGCTGCCTCACCGCGCGGAGGAACTGCAAGAGAGGAGTCGGCGCCCCCAGCACCTCGAGGATTTCCTCCCGAGTGGCGAAGCCGCGCAGGTGGATGCCGTTGAGGCACCCGTCGCAGATGAAGTCAGCGTCCGTGGCGAGCCCCCACGCCGCGCGTGTCGCCGGCGGCACCATGGACACGTCCGCCATCATGTCCGCCTGCTGCCGCCGCCCGCATGGGCATGGCCGCAATGGGTTCTCCGGCTCCTCCACCTCCGTGGGCCGCAGAATCTCACCGGCTGGCCCGCGCGCTGGCTCGCCCGTCATGGCGCGGATAGACGCGGGCGCCGAGCGGGTACGCCGAGCGTCGAGGTGGTCCTTCAGCGTCTTCAGCTTCCACAGTGTCATGCGTCCAGGGCCTCCCAATAGAGCATGTCGCCCACGTCCGGCGTCTTCGAGGCGTATTGGTCCGTCGAGGTGCTGTAGGTGACGCCCGCCCCAGCATCCACGCTGGAGTGCCAGACGTGCGCGGTGGGATGGTTACTTCCCGGCGGCACGGACACGGACTTGATGCGCAGGCGCAGCCGGTCCGCTGCGCCCAGGCCCGGAGCCGCCGCCGTCAGTACCTCGCCGATGTGCGTGTTCACGGACTGCACCCAGTTGACGGTGTTGTTGTTGGAGTTGGCCCACAGGGTGGTTGTCGCGCGTTCCACCCAGGACTGCCCCACGTCCAGGCTGTCCAGCGCCACGACGATGCTTCCCTGGGCGGAGCCCGGCTCCCAGCTCCCGCCCGCCCCCATCTCGCCTGTGCGCGGGGGCGTCAGCAGGTAGATGGTGGCAGTGAAACGGAGCGCGTACTGGTCGTTCGTCGCCGGGGCGTTGCTGAGCACCACCTCCACCGTGGAGCCGATGCCGGTGGCGAGGTTGGCCGAGCTGGCGGGGTTGTTCGTCCGGGCCGTGACGATGCCGCCGCGCTGGCGCAGCCGAGCGCGCAGCGTGAAGCCACTGCCCCCATTCATGATTGCCTGGGTGTCATCGTACGTCGGCAGCGCCGCGTTGTAGGTCCCCGTCTCGCTGCCGCTGCCCGTCGCCCCCCACTTCGCCCGCGGCTCGTGCGTCAGGCCGCCGCGCAACAACACCATGGGCGTGTTTTGAAACGGGGGGTTGAAGGCCACATAGGCCCCGTGCGCGGCGAGCTGCGCTTGGCGCCCCTTGGCGATGGTACGCGGCGCCCCACTCCCATCGGAGATGCCCACGTTGTAGCTGATGCTCCCGTCCGGGTTGAGAGCCGTGTACACGCGCGGGGTTGCGGACTCATCGAAGACGTCCACCACTGCGGAGTCGAAATCCGTCACGCCGTTGCCCGCGTCCAGGTTGGCGATGAGCACCAGGGACACGTACCGCGTGGCCTGGTGCATGGGCCGGGGGTTGCGCGGGTCCTGCGAGGGCCAGTTCTCCGTGACGTTGGCGGACAGCCCCTTCACCCAGCCCGCGAATTCGCTGTACCCGGTGGACGCCGGCAGCACCGCCCCGGAGATGCAGTAGTAGTGCTGGCTGCCCAAGTCATTGAGGCCGGCCGCGTTCACCATGGTGACGCCGTCCGCCGCCCACCCGACGAGGCCGCAGTACACCGCCTTCCCGCCGGACGTGGGCTCCTGAAACTGCCGCACGCGGCAGCGCAGGCGGTACAGCTTCGACGGGTCGTACGGCAGCTTCACCGTGGAGTAAATCCACACCGCGTTGGTGCACCGCAGGGCGTTGCCACCGGAATAGCCCTGGCCGGAAACGAGGGACGCTGCCGGCGGCGGCAGGAGGGGGTTGCGCTCCCAGTTGCCCAAGTCGAAGGGCGAGCGCTCGAAGGACTCGGTGAATGCGCCCACGGCATTCCGGGAGGCCTCCTGTGCGGCCGCAGCGGGGACATTCTTCAAGTTCGCGGTGGCCAACTTCACCATGTCGGGGTCCGCCACCACCGCGCCCCCGAGGACGCGCCAGTCGCTCTGCGTGCCGTTGGAGTACAGGGCCTGGACGGCGCACTTCACCTCCACCGTGGAGGCCAGGCGCAGCGACACCACCGCGCGGCGCTCAGAGGGGCCCACGCGCACCGGCTCCAGGAGGTAGGTGTCCGTATTGTTGGGGTCGTCCCCCTCGTAGACGGCCACGCTGAAGCCCAGCAGGAGGTGCGCGGGCAGCGTCTCCACGTGCTCCCAGCGAATGTCAAAGTGCCGCGGCCGAAGCACGCGCGGGTTCGGCTCGCCCGGCGTGACGTCCACGTCGATGCCGCCCTGCAACTCTTTTTCGCGTGAGCGCATGCTTTGTCTCTACGGTGGAGGGGTGGAGGAAACCGTCATGGTGACGGACGCGGGGGTGGTGGGCGCCGCGCGCACGGTGACGGTGGTGTCGTTGGTGGAGTAGTTGCCCGTGGTGTCGATGGCCTTTACCCGCACCACGTGGTCTGCAGGCCCAGGCACGGGCCACTCGTGCGCGGTGGCGCGTACCTTGGAGATGAAGGTGGCCGAGGCCCAATCCGCCCCGCCGTAGCGCAACTCGTAGGTGTCGCGGTCCAGGTCCGGAATCTCGCTCCACCGCAGCGTGGCCGTGTTGCCGTTGAGGGTGTAGCCGAGTCCCTGCACGTCCGAGGGCGGCGCCAGCTTGCCTTGCACGTTGAGCGAGGCCTCGGCGTAGGCGGTAACGAAGCCGTTGAGGACAGCCGCCACCTGTACGGAGTACGCGCCCGGGTTGATGTCGCGTAGCTCCCAGAAGTGCGTCTGCACCCCCGTCACCGTCGTCCAATTACCCCCGTCCACGCGCCAGCGCACCACGTACTCGGTGGCGCTGGGGCGCTGCGCCCAGCGGGCGTTGAGGGACACCTTCACCCCGCCATTCGTCGTCTTGTAGAGGCTCTCCCCCAGCACGAGGTCCGCGGGTGGCGCCGAGGAAGGCAGCACGGAGGTGGGCACCGGCTGCAACTTCACGCCGAGCTCCACCTCGTCGTACTTCCCCGGGTGGTGGCGCAGCGCCGTGACTTCGTAGAGGTGCGGCTCGACTTCGGCCACGCTGAGAATCCGCCACGTCGTGGGCGCCAAGTCGGACGCCGCGAGCACCCAGACGGCATTCCGGGCGGGCGCCACGGGGAACGGCGTGGCGACGGTGAGGGCCCGGTACGGCGCCGGCGCCGCGGGCGCCAGCTCGCGCTCCACCGCCGTCCCGTCCGGCATCACCACAGAGAGGGAGTACGTCTTCCCCGCCTCCAGGGTGACGTCCGCGTCCAGCTCTACCTGGGTGGCAGTGGCGGCCACCACGCGGCCGCCCCAGCGGCGCCCGGCCCGGTACGGGTCCTGAAGCTTCACCACCGCGCCGGGGTTGCGCAGGGCGCCCTCGAGTCCCGTCCGGAACACCACCGTCTCCGTCTCCAGCCTTTCGGTGAAGAGGAGCCACCGGCCCACCCGCTGCGCCTGGCCGCGCGAGGTGCACCCCAGCGCCACCACCTCGGTGGGGTTGTAGCCGTACTCGAGCAGGCCTTCCTCGTCCGTCACGTACTCCTTCGCCGACTTGTAGTGGTTGGCCGGGTCGTTCCACGTCACCAACGCGACGGTGTGCCGCGCGCGCCGGCCGCTGCTGGAGTACGTGAAGAGTCCGTCCACCACGTTGGCCGGGGTGAAGAGGTACTCGGCGTCCCGGGGTGCGTCCTGGGCCACGTACACCGCCCCGCTGGCCCAGTACGTCAGGCTGCGGAAGACGGAGGCGAGGTTGTTCACCACCTGGTACGCGTCCGCCTGCGACTGGAGGTAGAGGTTGCAGCGGAAGCGCGGCTCCTGGCCGCCCTTCCCGTCCGGCACCAACTCGTCGCAGTAGCGGCCGATGGTGTACAGCCCCCACTTGTCGACGTGGGACTCGTTGAGGAAGCGCCCCAAGCCGTAGCGCTTCGTCGTCAGCAAGTCGTAGAAGCACCACGCAGGGTTGTCCGTCCACTCCACCTTGAAGGTGCCGTCCCAGGTGCCCGAGTACTCCCGCGTCAGCGGGTTGTAGTTGCTGGGCACCCGCACCTTCAGCCCCCGAATCCGGTACGAGCGCGTGGGCACCGTCTGAAACTGGTGCGCGGACACCTGGAGGGCGACCAGCGCGCTGTTGGGGTAGCTGAGCTTCTCGTCGATGAGGGTGGCGTAGGACTTCCACAGCGTCTTGTCCTGCAGGTTGGCCTGCGTGCTGTCCGCGGTGAGGCGCCGCACGCGGATGTCCCACGGCGCGCTGCCGGTGAGCTCCACGCGGTACGTCCGCTCGTAGGGGCTGGTGCACTTGCCGGCGATGACTCCCGCCCCCTCGAGGTCCTGCTCAACGTAGCCGCCGCCGTTGCTCTGCACGTCGATGGCGATGTGCACCAAGGACGGCATCAGGTCGCCGGTGAGCGCACTCTGGAAGGTGAGCTGCGGCACCTGCACGGTGATGCGCACCGCGTCCACGTTGGCGTCGCTGACGGTGCGGACGACGGGCGCGTTGCGCTTCACCTCGGTGTTGACGGAGAACTCCGCCTCCGCCGACGGAAAGCCGGGGATGTACTCCTGCCCCTGCGTCCCCTGCACGTCGTAGAGGGTGACGTCACGGAAGTTGTAGGTGTCGTTGGGATTCTGGACGACGACGCCGTCCAGGTAGACGGACTTCAGCTTGTCCACGAGCCCGACGATTTCCCCCTCGCAAAGCAAGTCCAGCACGCGGGCGTAGTTGGTGGACTTCAGCGTGTCCGGGAGCTCCACGGGCGTGCGCTGCGCGCCGCCACCGCCCTTGCCCCCATTCGCCCCGCCGTAGCCGATGAGGGGGGCCAGCTCAGATTTCGACTTCATGCGGTGCCTCCGGGTCTGCGCGCTTGGCGTTGTGCGAGAGGAAGCTCAGCGTCTGGTACGTGTGCGCGCCGTCCACGGTGATGCGCACCACGGGCCCGCGTCCGCACGCCGCCACCTCCCGCACCACGCCGGGCTGGGCACCCAGCAGCAGCGCGCCGGGCACCAGGTGCCGCAACTCCACCCAGTCCGCCTCGGTGCGCACGCGGTGGTTGTACGTGCCCACGAAGGCGCGCCCGTCCTCCAGCTCCAACCGCCAGCACTCCGCCTCCAAGAGGGCCACGTCCGTGACGGGGTACGCGCCCCACCGCAGCGTCGTCTCCTGCTGGGTGAGGACGCGCATGCCCACCTCCACCTCGCCGGCGGGCACCTCCCGCCCGTCGGCCAGGAGAATGGGCACCCACGGCGCCGGGCACCCGCCGCCCGAGGGCCCCTGCCCGCCCGGCCCCGTCTGCCCGCTGCCGTACTTCCCGCCGAAGCCGCCGCCCTCGCTCCACTCGGTGACGATGCCTGCGGAGATGACGCAGGAGCCCACCTCCAGCTCGCCGTAGCAGATGGGCACCGGGTGGCCCTGGGCCAGCGTGTTGACGGGCCCGTTGAAGGCGTAGTTGGGCTTGTTCTTCGGCTCCTCGTCTGGCGCCGCGGGCACAGGCGGGGCGAAGAGCATCTGCGAGACGCCGCCCACCACCAGGGAGGCGCCCATGGTGATGAGGGGCGTGCCGGCGCCGAAGCCGTAGGCCGAGAGGGCCGCGCCGCCCGCGATGAGGACGGCGCCCAGCACCACCTGGAAGACGCCCTGCTTCGCCCCGGCCAGCGCCGGCATGACGGTAATGACGGGCGCGTCGGCGGGGCGCGTCAGCTCGTCCTGGCCCACGTCGCGCTTGCCGACAAAGACGTGGAAGCCCGGCTCGCTGTGCGTCACCAGGTAGCGCGCGAAGCCCTCGCACACCGCAGAGAGAGCGCGCACGGCCTCCGCGGGCGAGGGCACGCTCAAGTCCAACCGCCAGACGCGGCCGAAGCGCCGGCCCAGCGGACCTCCGAGTACCACCGTCGTCAGCATAGGGCGCGGTGTCGGACTACTTTCCGGGTGATTCGCTCCCAGAAGCCCGAGTACGTCTCCCTTCCAGAGAGGCGATTCTGGAGGTGGTGGAGGACGACGTCCGCCCCCAAGTAGACGCCCGCGTGGTTGGGCACCGGGGCGCGCAATTGCATGAGGAGGACGTCATGCTCGCGCAGCGCCTGGCCGGTGACGTCCACGAAGCCCGCCTGGGCGTACCCCTCCAGGTAGAGGTTGCCGCCCTTGTCCCACCAGCCGTTCGGCCGGTGGAAGTCGGGCAGCTCAAGGCCCAGCCGCTCCTGGAAGTAGTCGCGGATGAGGGAGAAACAGTCCAGGACGCCGTGGCTGAAGGGGCGGCCCACCAGCGGCGGCCGGTACCCGGTGGGGTGCCACACCCGCCAGTGGCCCACGGGCACGTTGACGATGAGCCAGGGCAGGCCCCAGCGCTCCATGCTGACGCGGTCCGCCTCGCTCGGCTCCGGGGCGGCGTTGGGGTGAGAGTGCACCACCGCCACCACCTCCCCTTCCTCCTCCGCTCGTGCGTAGTCCTCCGGGTGGAGGATGAAGTGGGCTTGCCCCTCGGCCTGGTTACGGCAGGGCACGTACCGCTGCTCCCCGGCGACGGACACCACGAGGCCGCAGGACTCGCGGGGGAACTCGGTTCGCGCATGGCGCAGCGCTGCTTCGACGACAGCGCCTGAGAGGGAAAGCACGGCTAGAGCGCTCATCCTCCCATGCTGTTTTCCGGCGGAGGACGCCTTCCGCGTCGGAGCGCAGAAACCACTCAGCTACTCCTTGTTTTCTGCAACGACTCGATTCCTTTCCGGTCAAAACGAATAGACCCACCAGTCGGCAGAGGGAGCGACACTTCTGCAGACGCCCCAAGAATGGCGGAGGCCAAGCGCTCCGAAGCATCAAGCGGCTCCTCTGATGCCGTATCTGAGCCAAAGAGCCCTGAACTGAGCCGATCAATCAGAATCGTCGGCGGTTCTGTCCCCTTCTCGGTCTTCCACTCCAGCGCTGTTTCCACTAGCCAACTCGCGCGGTCGAGATCCAAGCCGAGCCGCTTCAGACGGAACTCCTCAGAGGCATGCTGCTCAAGCCAGCGATTATTCCACTTAATATAAAACACAAGAGCGCTCACAAACCCCGCCGTCAGCGCAGCCTGCTTCACACCCCAAAACACCCATGCAGCAACAGATATTGGAACACCAGTAACAATCAAGTACACATTCACAACCGATGACACGACGGTCAAAACCAGGAGACTACCCGCAAGCCACAAGCTCGCATTCTTGACTGGATTCCTAAGCTCTTTCGTCCCCTCGGTCAGACTGAATTTCTCAGCACTGGCCTGCAGCTCCCTTTTCTGGTCCTTCCGAATCTCACGGCGAACGTGGCGAGTGTCGCGGTCATCAATCTCTGCCATCCTTCGCGTGATTTCCTTTTCTCGCGCTTCCAGGCTGGCCTCGCGCTCCTGAAGCATCGACGCAATTCGATTTCGTTCAACCACATTTGCAACATCAAGTTCATGCCGACGAGCAACATACTCTTCTTCAAGCCGTGCGCGCGTCGCAGCAATTCCATCTGCAAGCTTCGCCGCCATCGAGCGCCCAAGCTCTTCCACCTTAAGCAACTCAACTTCACGGCGCTCCAAGAATTGCTTAGTCTCCCCCAAGCGCCCAAGTTGGCCAACAATGCCATCTCGGGCATCAAGGGCGCGCACTGCCCTCTTAAATGCAGCAACAAACGAAACCACTGCGGCAACCACAGCCGGGGACTCCCCAATGTGATTAAACTCGCTCAGACTAACGGTCACGTTATCCAATGCAGTGCCGGCTGCTCGTTGGATTTGCACCGAAAACTGGCGGTTCCCGTACGCCATGCCGACAGCAAGACTCGTAATTGCCATCGACTCGCTCGGGAGCGAATCCAGAATCAGACGACATGTCTTCACAGACTCATCACGCGCTGACAAAGCGGGCCCTATATCCAGCGTCGCGTCGACACTGATGATTCTGAATCCAGACTTCACCACATCAGCTTCCGAAAATACTCCAAGAATCGCCGACAACAGCCCTTGGTCTGTCTGTCGCACCGCTTGGAACGAGAAGTTTGACCACCCCATTAGACAACCCCCTTGTCGAGTCAACTAGCCAGCCGAGCCGACACTATCTCATCGGAGAAGGCCGACGCCGGGAAAGCCTCCGAAGGGAAGCACGGAGGTTTCCCCGTAGCGCAGCTTGCAGCTCCCCAGGCGCTTCCCGCACCGGTCCTCCTCTGGTGACGTCGTCGGGCTGTCGTCCACCTTCGCCACGGGCGGGCCCACGTAGCCGCAGCCCTCCTTCCGGTACTCCCACCCGCACATCTGCGTGATGACGCGCAGCGGGATGCGGATGCCGTCCAGGTCGCACCGCGCCGCGAGCGCGAACTCGATGAAGTGCTTCGACTCGGACGTCTTCTGGTCCACCACGAACTCGTCATCGGGGAATGCCTCCACCGGGCTGGCGGTGGGGTTGACGCCGCCAGGGAAGTTCACCGCGTCGAGGTAGCGCACGAAGGTGCGCTTGCGGAGGACGCGCGCGCCCAGCAAGTCGTTGAAGTCCCGGGCCAGCGCGCCAATGGTGCCCGCCACGTTGGCCATGGTGAGCGTGGGCCGCGGTAGTCGCCCCGTGCCCGACTTCTCGAAGCCCCGCGCCTCCACGGGCCAAGGCTGGTACTCCGCGCCCTGCCACACCACCGGCCCACCCAGCCCGTTGGTGCCCGCGTGGAAGTAGCTGATGCCTCCGCCAGCCAGTGACGTGGCGTCCAGGACGAAGAGCTCCACGAGGGCGCCCGGCTCCAGCTTCTGAATGTCCTCGGCGATGCTCACCCTGCTTCCTCCTGGAACTCGGCGGAGACGTCGTAGGCGTTGAAGCCCTTCAGCGTGCTCGTCCACCGCTCGCAGACGACGCGCAGCACTTGGGCGCCGGCCGCGGTGAAGGTGAGCTGGGCGCCTGCGGGCGGCGCTGCCGAGAAGGTGACGAGCCCGGAAGGGGCGAGGGAGTAGTCGGACCCCTCCGCCAGCAGCACCCCGGCGCGGTACACGAGCGGCGCAGCCTCCCAGCCCACGGCGGGCACCAGCTCGTCCACCGTCGCGTCCGGAGCCAAGGGGCGCTGCAAGAGGAACTGCGTCCTGGCCCCGTCCCCGATGCCGAACGCCTGGCCAGTGACGCCCCAGGCGCTGTCCGGTGCCACGAACTCGAAGGCGGCCACTCCGCGGTGCGCGCGGAGGAAGGCGTCCACCGCGTCTGCCTCTTCCTTTCGGCGGGCAGTGAACTGGAGGGACCAGCGCTGGAGGAGGCCCCGGGCACCGTCCTCCGAGCGCTGGGAGTAGCCGTCGCCGAACTGGGCCTTGCGCACGCGCGGCTGGCTCTCAAGCTGGGCGCCCCAACTCGGCGTGAAGGGGAAGCGTTCCATGGCGCCATGTTCGCGGCATGGGTGGACCGCGTCCCGCGCCAAACCCGAGGCGTATGTCGTCGCGGCAGTCCAGCAGTCTAAACGTGTCTACCAAAGTGCGTCATCCCCCTGCAGAGGTACATTCTTCTCTGCCGCATGCCGCTAGGCTTCTACTCCCGATGACGGCGGCATCGCGCCTCCTCATCCCAGGAAGCACACTCGATGGAGTCCGGGGTAGTTAGTGACTCACCTCTAGCTGCTTGCTTTTGCGCTCCAGTAGATCGCACTCTCCGCCGCAATTTCAGGCCCACATCAGAGGAAGCCAAGGATGGCGAAGTCTCGTCGGATGACGGTTCATTTCTATCGCGTGAACATGCCCCAAGGGCACGAGTTCCAGACCCTCCTTAACACCGTGTTCGGATTCTCAGCCGCCGAGAGATCTATCGAAGTCGGTGGGGTCCCCTATCGTTTGGAGTCCCTCACGATGGACAGCAGATACTGCGAAGGAGAAATGGTTCGACTGCGCGAAGACTACCACCCCGGCAAGTACCGCATGGATGCACAAGGGGCGACCGACCTTGGATTGGCGGAAGATGAGCTCATTGGTGAAGAAACGGCTTTCATCTATGACACCAGCCTGAACATTTTGGGACTTCAAAAGGTTCATGGCGGCGTTGCGGCCGGTGCCTTTGCTGGCTACTTCCGCCGGTTCATCCCGACCGCAGCAGACGCATTTGGACTGGAGGTCGTGCTGAGTGCGGACCCGGTTCGCCAGATGACACAGTTGCGCGAAGTGAAAACGTTCGAGGTAGAAGTCGCAGCTGTGCCAACGGACGTGTTTCACGGGATGGACACGATGAAGGCCCTCGCGAGAACGCAGGCTGAGTCAGGCGCTACCCGCGTTACCCTGTCACTGGGGATGGGGAGAACGCGTGGAGGCGCCATCGAACGCAATTTTGTGGACGGCCTTCTCAGTAATCTCCTGCGGGTCTTTGCCGAGGAAGAACATGGGAAGAACGCCATCAAGAAGCTCAAGGTAGGCGGCCCTACTGGAGAAGACCTTGAGGTGCCGATTATCGACCTGCTTTCCCATCGGCTGGTCCACTACCAACGGTATGAATGGGATGACAGATACGTCCCTTATACTATGCGGCGCCCCCTAGTTAAGTGGGCGTACGAGGCTAGGGAGAACGAACTCCGAACCGCATATGGCCCCAGGGCAAATTTATGACGACTCAGAGTCCTTCAACTTCAACACTATCCAGGAAGAAGAAGGTCGCCATCATCTGGGAACGGGTGTACCCCAGCACTGTTGGAGTGATTGTGACTGCTGCGGCTGCGGGCGCTCGCTGGAAGTTTCCCGAGTGGAAGCTTCCCAGCGACCTGGGGCAACTTTTCTCGTCCACCCTGGACCTTGGAGCCATCGCTATCGGATTCTTGGCGACCGCCAAGGCTGTCTTGCTCTCGATCCAAGGGAGCCCTGCCGTTACGAAGATGCGAGGAACCGGCCTGTATGAAGGACTACTCAGATTCATTCTGAGAGCTATTCAAGCAACCTTCACTCTGGCGGCGTATAGCCTCGTAGCTATTTTCCTTGAGAAGGCTTTCGATCATTCGACGCTAAAATGGCAACTTGTCGTGCTCATATGGATTTTCTTGGTCGTTACAGCAGGACTCGCTTGCTACCGCGTTATTGACGTCTTCTTCACGATCCTCAGCCCTCGCGACATTTCGACACTTGCTCCTAAGGAGCAGAGTAGTTCTGCTACACCTCTCACTATCCTTCCTCCTTCGCGGAAGGAACCGATGCAAGGTGATAACTGAAACGCCCCTCCGTACTCGCTGCGGTGAGCCCCCTGAGCCATCCCCTCATTTGAAGATTCCCCTTGGAGAACGCATGGGCAGCCGAGCGAGCAAGCTCAGAGGGGAAATCGAGAATGAGGGGATGCTTCAGGTGATCCCCCTCACCGCTTCCGGTTGACGAATCCTCCGGGCCGCATCTCCTCCAGCATGACCCGGCGGACAGCTCCACCCAGGTGCTGCCCAGGCGCCGCGACTCCTCCGTCGTGCCAAGCGTCTGGACGTCCGCGCTCACCGAGCCGTCCTGGTGCACGTTGAGGGGCGGCACGGAGCCAGCGTCCCCTACTCCCCCAACCAGAAAGAGCGACCGCCGCTCTTCAGCGCTCGAGCGAGGAACTCCTCGAATGACGGTGCAATCGGGTCCACCTTCGGGAATGTCTCATGGAAGGCGTCGAACAGAGGGTACCTTGGGGACTTCGGCTCCACGTCGACGACGACGTAGTTGGTGTCCTGCATGTCGACCAGGGCATACAGCGACGGTGAGCCGTAGGCGTCTTCGTCGCGGCCGAAGATTGCGACGCGCGCACGTCGAATCTCCGCCAGCGGGAGAATCCGATAGTCCGCGTCAGGGACAGGCTCGAAGAGCGCCGCTCCATCGCAGTGGAGGTAGAAGGCTCGCAAGTCAGCATCAAGCTTCCAGCCCACGCGAGCCTCGAATGCCGCGATTTGGGCAGGCGTCGCGGGAGCGTTGGGGAAGTGGTGTCGCGAGACTTCGGCGAGCAGGGAGTCGATGGGCATGGCCGCCTCAGTCCACGTAGGGCCGCTCCGGCCCCACGGCTCGCCACTTGCCAGCAGCGTCGTAACAAGCCGGGTAGGCGCTGTTGATGACGTGATGCACGCCGGGCGGCACAGGAATCACATTGTCGGGAGCCAAGGGAGCGCCCCCATGCGCCAAGTCGAAGATGTGGTGGCCAGGCCAATGCGCCGTCTCCGTCTTCGGCCAGTCCCCGAACTCCGAGCTCCACTGCCTGCGGAACGTCTTCCGCGCGTCCTCCCACGTCTCGCGTCGATGCTTGAGGTCCGACACCTTGGGGTAGTCGCAGCAGCAGTGGGTGACGGCCAAGCGCCCGCCCGCAGCGGCCGGAAGCGCCATGAAGCGCCCCTGCCAGTCGCCCTTGATGTCCGCGAGCCAGATGCAGCCGAGCAGCGGGACGTGCCCCTCGGCCACGCACCGCCGCTCACAGCGCGCCATGAGCGCGGCACTGCACAGCCAGGGTCCGTAGTAGATGGTCGTCTGCACCGTCCCACCTGCCGGGCTCGGGATGCTCGGGCCCACCCACTTCGCCGAGGGCTTCGCGCCCACGGCGCTGACGGTGGCCGAGCCGCAGCCGCCAAGGGCGAGCAGCAGGGACACTCTCACGAAGTGCTGGCAGCGCCATGGCTTCACGCAAAACGTGATAGCGCAGACAAAGCAGACGCATAAGTCACCGACTCCACGGCTGCCGTGGTGGGTAGGGACCAGTGGCAGACGCTGTCCCTACAGCGCCCGGCCGCGGCATCGGACGCGGGGTGCGGTCCATGTCCGCCCTGCTCGCCACGACTACACCTACTGCACGTGCATTCAGGCACACCCGGAATGTCAGGCCCGCATGTCAGAAGGGCCGATGGCGCCACAACCCAGGCGGTCGCCGCAGGACTCGCCAGGAGTGGAGCCTTTCCTTGGAGGGGACACGCATGCCGCACTGCAGGCCCAACGCACTTCAGCCATTCATGTTCGACAACACCCCGGTCCGGACCGTCATCGGGCCGGACGGAGAGCCGTGGCTGATGGCCACCGACGTCTGCGCGATCCTTGGTCTTTCCAACCCGCGCGACGCAGTGGGCCGCCTTGACGACGATGAAAAGGCGACCGTCGGTAATGCCGACGGTCAGCCTGGACGCGGGGCACAGACGTTCAACATCATCAGCGAGTCCGGTGTCTGGGCGCTCACGATGCGGAGCCGAAAGCCCGAGGCGAAGCGCTTCCGGAAGTGGGTGACGAAGGAGGTCATCCCGTCCATCCGGAAGACGGGGGCCTACAACCCTTCCATGGCGACGGTCCGCCAAGCCGTAGCGGAGCGTTTCCTCCGCGTCGGCCTGGCGCCCTGGATGAAGCGCTTCCCGGACGCATTCTACGAGGAGATTTTCCGACTGCGAGGCTGGCCGTGGCAGGGGCCAGGCACTCCACGCCCGGGTGTCATTGCCTACTACACCAACGACCTCATCTACGAGAGGCTGGCGCCAGACCTTCTGCGGATGCTCCGCGAGCGCAATCCGGTGGATGCCCACACCAAGAAGCGTCCCTCGAAGCACCACCAACACCTGAGCGATGACGTCGGCCATCCGGGCTTGGAACGGCACCTGTACTCCGTCATCTGCATCATGCGTAGTTCGTCCACATGGGATGACTTCATGATTCAGATGGACCGCATCCACCCGCGTTGGGGGAACAGCCTCCTTCTTCCTCTCATGAACGAACTGCTGCTGCCGCAGCCCCAATCGCCCGCCCCCGCGGTCTTTCCATCCTGAGAAATTCTGGCATGGTGGCTCCAGTCCCCCGACAAGGAGCCACCGTGGCTAGCAATTCCAGGCAGCGGCACAGAATGGACTTCCTTTGGCGCGTTCGCGAGGCGCTGGCACTGCCCTACTCACTCGTGGTGCGAGGCGGGGTCCTCGTGTGGCGCCGTGACTCGTACATCAGCACCATGCAGTTCACCGACTACGGTGGGCCAAAAGAAATCGACCGGGTCGACGCAAACGGGACGTGCTTCTCGCCATCAAGGCAGATGCTCCGGCGCCTGGGGTTCGACTCGCGGGTCTCCTATGTCTCTAGAGACCCTCTACAGCGACGCCTTCAACTCACAGCCACAGTCGAGGAGTTTCCCGCCCTCGCTCCGTGGCTCGCAGACGAGCTCGGCGCCCGGCTCAGCGGCCTGAACCTCCCTCCATGCCCTGTTCCGCTCAGCGGCATCAGGGGAGACCACAACATCTGGACCAACTCAGCCAGGGCTGACTATGCCGCATGGGCGAAAGAGGAACAGCTCAAGCGCGACCAGCAGCGCCAACGCCGCCAGACGGCCTTGATGCACTTTGCCCCCGCGACGCATTGAGCCCACTCACCTCGGCCGGTTGACGAAGTCGCACCCCAAGCCAGCCGCATAGGGAATCGGCCCGCCCCAGAACCTCGGGCGGGCCGCCGCACGAGAACAGCCTCCGACTCAAGAACTTGAATCGGTCTCGCGCCTCTCAAAACCACTCACAAAGAAACCGAAATAGGCAGCGTATCTCCCCCATCAGGGGACGTGCCGCGCGATTCCCATACGCCCGGGATATAACCAGAGCGGTCTTCGACCGTGCATGACGACACACCGTAACATGTTTTGCCATTCGACGACCACAGCGGGCCTGCTGGGAAAGCCAACCTGGCTTGCAAATTAATAACAGGCTGAACCGAATCACACACAACGGTAGCTGTTGCCCCCACGCTAATGGGACCAGAGGGGCCGGAAATAACATACGGAGGGGTAACGCTCGTTGAGCACCCCGGAACGACCGACTGCTCCTGCGCCACATGGCCTTCACCCATCTCCTCAGGCATGTCCGGCCCGCAACCAGCAGCAACAAGCATCGCACTTGCACTCAAAATCAGAACCACTGGCCTCTTCATGGAGTCTCTCCTTGGTGATCGGGTTGAGGCGTCCAGCATAGACAGCTTACCTGGGGATACCAAAGGCAATGCGATGTCGGAGCAATCGTTGCGAAATGACCGCCAATTGCCGAGCATCTTCAGCTTGACATTCTAAGCGCCGCGCATGCTCCCATCCGCTAATGAGAAGCTAGAGCGGCTCTCACTCTTCACCTCCGCCGGTTGACGAAGTCGTAGACGAAGCCTCCGGGCCGCATTTCCTCCAGCATTACCCGGCGGACAGCCCCACCCAGGTGCTGGCCCAGGCGCCGCGACTCCTCCGTCGTGCCAGGCGCTTGGACGTCCGCACTCACCGAGCCGTCCTGATGCACGTGCACGTTCACGTTGATGGGCGGCACGGCGCCGGCCGGGAACGTGTCGGTGCTCGCCGGCGCGCTCGGCACCACCAGCTTCGCCGCGCCGTCCGCATAGGGCGCGCCGCTCTTCATCACGGCGGGCGCGGACATGTCGAACGCGGACTTGCCCGCCGCGACGCCTGCTCCTGCAGTGGCTCCTCCCGCGCTGAAGCTCGCCCCCGTTATGCCGCCCAGGAGGGCCGTGGTGCCGATGTCCACCAGGGCCACGAATGCCTTGTGGGCCAGGAGCCGCGACAGGTCCTTGAGCATTCCGTCAATCATGCCGCGCCAGGTGAACTGCGTGGAGGTGGCGAAGGTGGTGATGGCGTCTTCCATGTGCTGGGCAGCGAAGCCCACTGCGTCCTGGGCAATGGAGAAACCGTCGCTCATCTGCCGGTGCAGGCGCACCAGTTCCTTCTGGTACGTCTCCATGCTGATGCGCTCGTCCTGCAACAGCTTGTTCAGCATCTCGACGCGCTTCCGCACCTCCTCCAGTGGGTTGAGCTGCTTCTGGAGCAGCTCCAGGTCCTTCACCAGTTGAGCCTCCTCCTTCCCCTCCTTCGTCCAGAGGGAGCGGGCCTTCGCGAGCTTTGCTCCATACTCCTCCGCCTTAATGGTGCCCGCAGCCAAGCCGGCGTTCAGTGCCTCCACGGCCTTGGCCATTCGGTCCGCGTCAGCGTCCCCGAGTTGCTGATTCAGTTGCTCAAGGGCGCGCGCGTGCTCCTCCGCCTTTTTCTTGGCTTCCTCGTCGGCCTTCTTCTTCGCCTCAAACGCTGCAATTTTCTCAAGTGCAGCGTCTGCTACTAGCCGCTGCGCGTAGTTCAGAGATTTGTACTCAGCCGTGAGCTTCTCGGCCCCCTCTCGCGCGAGCCCCAGCGTAGCCGCCTCTTCCTCGAGCTTTGCCAGATACCTCGCGGCGGACTTCGCCAGTTCCGCCCTGGCCTTTTCCTCGTTCTGGAGGCGCTCCGCCTCCTGTTCACGGGCACGCGCCGTGGCGGCAGCCGCGTCAGCCTCACGCTGGTGGGCGCCGGGGTCATAGGCCACAGCCTCCCTAACGCGCGCGAGTGCCTTCTCCAACTCCGCCGAGTCCTGAGTAGCCGACTGCAAGTCCTTGCGAAGTTCCTTGACGCTTTTGGGCAGGTATCGCGGTTCGAAGTCCTTCACGATCTTGTCGGCGCGAGGGTCCTCGTCATCAACCAGGACGCGATTCAGCACGCGGGTCCGGAATTCCGCCTCCTCGGCTTGGAGCCGCTCCTTGATGCTCTTCACACGAGCCTGGTTGAGCTCCGTTTCATGCTTGGCCACCTTCTCGAAGACGGCCAGCGCCTGCTCCGCCGTCTTGACCTCATCGGTCATCATGGTCTGGTAGTCGCCACCAAGCGCCGCCAGTTCCTTCCGTGCGATGGACAGCACCTGAGCAGCCTTCGCTGCATCTGTCGTCGCGCGGGTCTGTTGGAGCAGGTCGGACACAATCGAGGCGCTCTTCCCGACGCTGGTAGCAGCAGCTGTTCCAAGTTCTCGGGCCTTCACAGCGGCATCCTCTGCCCTGGAGATGTAGGCGGAGATTCCCGCCGTCAGGAGGCCAATCGCGGTGATGGCGACGCCGATGGGCCCACCGAGCGCGGCCATAGCCCCCTGGAGCACGCGACCGGCCCCCGCAGCTCCGTACATCGCTTGCGCGGCGCGCACCTGCGCCAGCGCGTTGTCATTCGCGGCAATCGCGGCCTGGGCATGCGCGGCCCGCATGAAGGGCGCCGTCTGCTGGAGGGACGACTGGCGAGCCTCAAGCTGGACGGCCGCGTTCCGCAATGCAGCCCGGGAGCTCTCGTTGACTGCCTTGACGTAGCCCGCTTCTGCGAGCGCCGCATTCGTTGTCGCCTGCCGGCTCTGGACCAGTGCCGATGCCTTCGCGGCGGCGCTCTTCACCCATTCAGCCGCCCATGCGCCGCCTCTGGCTGCCAGGAGAATCCCCACGGCCTGGGCCGTCGCGCCAGCTGAACTCGACAGCGTGGTGAAGTTGCTGGAGAGCATCTCGATGCCGGGCATCAACTGCGCCAGGAGCCCCTGCCCCACCGCGATTTCGAGGTCGTCGAACTTCGCTTTCAGTTGGTCCAGGGCGAACTGAGGCGTCTGGGCCATCTTGCTGAAGGCGACCTCGGTGCGTCCTGCTGCCGACTCCATGTTCTTCAACGACGTGGCGAAGTCGCCAGCGCTGGACCCGGTCAGCGTCATTGCGGGAAGCAGCGCCTCCACACCACCTACAAGCTTGGCCAGCAACTCCGTGCTACCACCCGTTTGGACCTTGAGGTGGTCCAGGAACCCTGCGAGCCCCCGCGCCTTCAGCCCTGCCGTGTTGAATTCGATGCCGAGGGCACGCGCCAGGTCCCGGGCCTCGTTCGACGGCTTGGCAACCTGGGCAAGGATGGCTCGCATCCCTTCCATCGCCGTCTCCGTCTTGATGCCGGCCTTCGTGAGTGCAGCGGTCGCGGCAAGCAACTCCTGGAGCGACACGCCCGTCTGCGAGGCGATGGGCGCCAGCTTGCCGATGTGCCTCGCAATCTGCTCAATGGACGTCTTGCCATCCGCAGCGGAGACGAACATCGCATCGGAGGCCTCCGTGGCGTCCCGGAGTTGAGAGCCGTAGCTGGCCATGATGGATGTGAGTCCGTCAGCAGCAACCCCCACCTCCGTGACGCCACCAATGGCCAGCTTGTTTGAGACGCGAAGCAACTCCGTTGCCTGAGAAGCATCGCTCGCACCGGCGCTCATGACTTCGTAGAGCGCCTTCACCTGCTCCGTAGGGGCTCGTCCAAACTCCACCCCCAATTCGCGGGCGCGGTCGGCGAGGGCCCCCATCATGTTGACCTGGTCGCCCTCCAGCAGGGTGCTCACCTGGGCCATGGCCGTATCGAAGGCAAGCGCCTCTGATGCGGCACTCGTGAGCGAGGCGATTACCGTGGCGATGACAGCGGCAAGCCCGAGGAACGACTTCACTAGGCCGCCGAGCTCCTGCGAGAGCCGATTGACCGGTTTCTCGACTCCTTCAACTGAGCGTTTGACGTCCTGCACAGACGTCGCGGCTTGGGTGGACTCGACCTGCATCCGTGAGAGATTGGTGCTGGCCTTCCCCAACTCCCCCATAAAGCGGCTTACAGCAGAGGTGTCCGCGAAGGACGCGTGGAGTTTGACCGCGGCGGCATCCAGTGCCCCGATCCGCGTCTTGAAGCCGTCCAGACCAGAGGCGTCCTTCAACGCGCCCTGGAACGCGGTCGCTGCGGCCCCCATCGCCTCCATGTCCTTGATGGAGGTCCTCATTCGGGCCAGCGCCTGGTTCGTTTCGTTCGCCTCCTTGACCATCCGCGCCAAGCTCTTCGAGTACTGCTCGGTCGCGGTCTCGGTTTTCTTGGTGGCCGTCTCCGTCTTCTCGGCCGCCGCGCTAAATTTCGTCAGCTCGACGGATCCCGCCTTCGCGTCGGACGTGTCGATACGGACTGAAAGCGTTGCGAGGTCCGTCCCACCAGACATAGGGGTTCCTCTTCACCACCACGTGGTGGCGTAGTACGGCGCTGTAACAGCCTGAACTAACGAGTAGTGGCAGGTCATGGCCTAGATGTGCTGGCCTGCGGGGCCATGCGTATGCTGCTCGCCATGATGGCCACCGTCGCAAGTACGACCTCCCTCGGCGCTGACTACCGCCCCCTGGCGGCGCTTGCAGGAGTAGAGGGAGTTGCGGTCTACGTCAGCCTTCCAAGTGCCTTCGCCGAGAAGGGTGAAGCGTCGTTGATGTGGAAGGAGCGCACCGAGAAGCTTCTCGAATCGCGTGACGTCCCGCTCGTGCACCCCCGTGAGGGAGTTGACGATCCACCTGTTCTCAACGTTGTCGTTAATGCTGAACCCACCCTCGACGACACCGTGGTGTCGCTTAATCTCTCGCTGACCCGGCTCATCCCACTCAAGAGCGCAGGCGCCACAGTTCGCATGGAGGCGTGGCGGCAGCATCTGTTGTTTCGCGTGCCAACGGCGAGGTCTGGCGAAGCAACGTGGGAAACAACCAGTCTATGGGTCCATAAATTTATCACCGACCTCCACGAAGCTCGGAAATTGGCTGATACATTCGACCCGAAACGCACCTCACGCGAAGGAAGGGCTGTGAGTGACAGTAAAGTGAAAGCCAAGCCAGCGACAGCCCAGAACCAACCGGAGAGCACTGATGAGCCTCCTATCAAGTACAAGAAGGCGTTTCTAAATGGATGTTCCACGGCAATAGGGATCACTTGCTGCTCCTACCTTGGAGAGAGCTGTGCGTACACGCTGTGCCAGGACAAGCCGAGACAGGATTGGCGCCAGCAAAGCTGGTCCTGCATGTAGCCTTCGACGTACCACCCGTTCGGCCTCCCTCACTTCTTCGGCTTCGGGGTCATCTCCAGGCGGAACGCATCATCGAGTTGCCGGAGAAGGCCCACCTCGACAGACGTGGGCTGTGCCCCGGTGAGGCGCGCCCACGCCTCAATGTCCTGGTAGCTGATGGGCGCCAGAGAGAAGGCCCCGGGCGCCCGCGAGTTACTCAACTCGCAGAACCACTCCCAGACGTGGGCGAGTGCTTCAGGTAGCTCGTGCTCCCCCACCAGCTCGGCCGGCACCTCGCCGGTGGACTTGGCCACCTGCTCCAGGTGCGCCCGGAGCGACACCCCGGACGCGTCTTGTTGGCTCAGTCGGAACTGGTGCTGGGCGAAGCCGAGGAGCTGCTCGGCGACTTCCCGAAAAAACTGGCGGCGTCCGTGACAGCCTCGTCCACCTGACGGCGCAGCCAGCGGTGCTCCTCGTACACCCTGCGCGCGTTGTCCTTGGTGAAGGGCAGCGGCTGGCCGTTCTCCATGAAGCCCTCCCACGAGGCCGTGCAGCGCACCAGCAGCTCCAGCCCGTCCGCGTCGGTGCCCTCCGCGGTGATTTTCGTATTGCGGCCGGAGTGCTGCAGCTTGTGGAGGCGGCGGTTGCGCAGCGCCCGGTCCGCCTCGCGGTAGGTGGGCGAGTCCACGCCGTGCACCACCACCTTCATGCCCGTCGCGTCGCCGGAGACGGGGTGGAGAATCTCCACGGTGGTGGTGTCGCTGCGCTGGAGGCTGCCGAGGTCGAGTGCGAGGGAAGTAAGGGACATCGTGCTCATGGCGGTGCTGCTCCTTCTGGGAAGCGGGTGGAGGCGCGGGAGCGCCGGTTACGGGTTGCTGCGCTGGTAGAGGATGGTGGCGCCGGACGTCGCATCCAGCAGCGCGGTGAAGGGCATGCTGACGGTGACGGGGCCCGAGTTCGGGTTGTCGACGTCGCCGCCCGTGTACTTGATGCGTGGCAGGTAAATGCGGTGGAAGTCCGTCCCGTTGACGTCCTCCAGGAGCAGCTCCAGGCTGGACTCCTCCTCGTTGATGAAGCGGTTCAGGAGGACGGCATCCTTGAAGTAGGCGGAGATGCTGCCGGTGACGACGAAGGCGCCCTCGTGAACCTCCTGGGGGCTCTTGTGGCCGACGACGCCCTGGACGCTGCGCCCGTTGGCGATTTCCAGCTCCACGGCCGTCACGTTGGCCACCCGTTGCCCGCCCTCGTACAGCGCCCCGGTGAAGGCGTCGAAGGGGCTGCCGGTGCCAGCCGGAGTCAGCGTCACCGCGTGGGTGGCCGTGGCCTGCACCATGTCCTTGCCGAGGAAGGACATGCTGCACGTGACGATTTCGCCGGGCGTCACGGAGAGAGACAGGCTGTCCACCGCACAGCCCCGGTACAGCATGAACTGGCTGATGTCGGTGAAGGCCCGCTCCAGCCCGAAGCTGACAAGCTCGGTGCCGTTGGCCAGGCGCTGGCCCACCAGGGCCACGGTGCGCCCCGCCGCGGCCACATCCACGGTGAGGGCCCTGTCCACCTCCAGGCGCAGCGCGGACACGGCCACCACCTTCGCCCGGCCGTTGTTCCCCGCCTCGGCGAAGCCGGAGGCCATCACCATGTCCCCCGGGAGGAAGCCATCCTCGAGGAAGCTGCCCGAGTCACGGACGAAGGCGTCCGCTTCCGCCTCCAGCGAGGCCGCGCCCGTCGTCACCGCGCGCCATGTGCCGCTGAGGGCGGCGGCCAGGAGGACGTCGAAGGTGCCGCGGGAGAGCTCGAAGGAGAAGTCGCCGCCCACGCTGCGCATGCCGTGGCGCAAGTCCGCCGTCTGCCTGTCGTCCCGAACCTCGTTGGACTGGTACGTCTCCTTCGCGAGGTTGAGGCTGGTGTCGGTGAAGCGGAGCACCGAGTAAGCCGTGCTGGGCACGCCGTACTCAGTCTCCGGTGCGAAGCGCAGCGCGGTCCGCTGCCCAGAAGCTGAAGCCATGTCTCTTCTCCTGCCGCCCACACACGGGCAGCTCAGTCCAACGAGTGCACCAACCAGGAAATGCTGACGGGCGTGGCCCACCACGGCTCGTCACGCAGCGCGGGGCCCACAGAGGCGGAGTGGATGCTCACCACCGTGTCGTTGCGCCCCAACCGCGTCCCCCGCTTGAAGGCGTCACACAGCGCCTGGGCCACGGTGAGGCTCGCCGCCGTGCCCTCGCCAATGGGGTGAAAGAGCAGCACCTGGAAGACTCCCGGGCGCCGCGTGTGCGAGTCCACCCCGACGCCGGCGGGTGACGTCCGCGCGGGGAGGCAGTCCAGCCGGGCCCAGGGCACGCCCGGCGTGGGGGTGAAGACGACGTTGGAGTAGGCGAGGTTGGCCTCGCCCAGCAGCGGCGCCAGCACCTCGCGCGCGCGCAGCTCCAGCGCCTGGGGGATGTCGAGGAGGGGCGGACTCACAGCGTGCCGTCCCCCTTCCCTGCCTCTTGCTTCGCCTCGCCCACGGCCTCCCCGAGAATCTCAGGCAGGTTGGCCAGGGTGACGCGCACCATTCCGCTGGGCGCCTGCTGGCTGTGGCCGAATTCCAGCCGGCGCGCGTACGGCAGGTTGTTGGCGACGTACACCGTGTCGCCCAGCTTCGCGGCGTCCAGCGCCTCCTTCGCCGCGGTAATGGTGGCGCCCCCGTCCTTGTCCGTGGCTTCCAGAGTGCCGTCGGGCCGAGCGCCCACGCCCGCGCGCCAGTTGCCCCGGAAGTGCCCGGTGTCCACGGGCGAGGCGGTGACGACGTTGGCCAGGATGCCCAGCGCCGTCTTCCGCACCACCTCGTTGGCGCGCTCCTCCGTCACCTTCACGAAGGACTGCACCTGCCGCGTGAAGCTGGCACCACGCCGTACGCGCGCGTCCGTCTTCTTCAGCGTCATGCGGCCACCCGAAGTACGTAGAGGACGGGAGTGCCCTGCAACTGCACCGGCGGGTCCGTCCGAAGCACCCGCCAGGTGCACCCTTCCAGCGGACCCACTTCGTCACCAGGGCCCGGCGTCACCGGCAGCCCGGCCGCGGCCACCAGCAGCTTGCGCCTGCCCACCTTCACCGTGCCGGCGGGCACCAACTCCTGGTACCCGTTGTCGGCCTGCACCAGCACCTGCACCGCGTGCGTGGTGACGGTTGCCGGCGCCGTGGAGAGGGCCGGGTCGTACGCCCCCGTCGTCCGCCGCGTGAGGGTGGCGCCCTGCCCGAAGCGCTTCAGCAGCTCGAGAGCCTTTCGGGCCAGTCTGTCCGCCTGGGCGCTCATCCTCGGAGAAGCCCCACGGTGCCGATGCCGCCCACGCGGGCGCCACGCAGGAAGGGCCGCACCAGCGTGGCCACCTGCTCCGGAATCGGCACGTGCCGCTCCGGAGACGTCTCCAGCGGCCCCACCTTCACCCCCTCGTCCACCACGGGTCCGAGGCCGGCCGTCCAGTCCTCCCCCATGAGGCGGAAGGCGAACTCCGCCGTCGCCCCGCGCACGCGCAGCGGCACCGCGGTGGCTGGCAGCGTCACCCCGTCCAGCACCACGCCGCGCCGGGGCCAGGCCAGGGACTGTTCCGCCTCGGCCCGGCTGCCCACGTAGCCGAAGTGGGTGTCCAGCAGGCTGGTGGCCCACATGAGGTGGCGCTCCTTCGCCTCCTGCGTGGCGGACTCCCACGCGGCGTTGTGGCCGCGCGCGGAGTGGTAGGCGTCCGCCTCCACCACCGTGCAGTACGAGTTCGCGGCCGGGCCGCTGGGGGTAGCGTCGAAGGGCATGGGGCTGTCTCCAGGGACTGCCGGCTACTCCGCCTTCGCCTTGGCCCTGCCCTTCGGAACGGGCGACTCCTCAGCGGGGGCAGGCACAGGCGCCGGAGGCGACGTGGGGGCCGGGGTCACAACCGTCGCGTCGCGCAGCTGCGCCTGCGCGGTGCGCAGCTCGGCCTTCACCCGCTCCAGCTCCGACATGCCCTCGTCGAGGGCATGCCGCAGCTCGCGGACCTGGCCGTCCGCCTCCGGCTGCGTGGTGCCCACCCCGGGGAGCGCGGCACTGGCGCCGCCCCACCGCGCCCACTCATAGGCGTCCTTCGCCTTCCGCCCCTCGACGCTGCCCTCCGGGTACGCGCTGTAGTACCGCGAGAGGAGTCGCTGCGCGGGCCCGCTGCTGCGCGCCGGCAGCACCAGCGCGCCGCCCTTGAAGGTGAAACCCCCGAGGGTGATGTCCTTGCCCTCGTTGGGGCCCACCAGAACCATACGAATGCCGTCCATGCTTGCTCCTGCTGTGGAAAGAGGGAGCGGAGAGGCATGGCGCCTCTCCGCGAAACGTGAGGGGCGCGGCTCAGGGGGCCAGCGGAGCGGTGCGGATGCCCTTCACCGTGGCGAGCGCGTAGTCGTTGAAGACGGCCGTCCCGCAGTACCAGACGACACGGGTGATTCGCTCATCCTTCTCCTGGTGCTCGCCCACCTCCTTGATGTGGATGCCCGCCGACGCGCCCGGCGCCGTCAGTCCGGCGATGCCCACGCTGCGGCTTCCATCGTCGAAGCAGCCCGCGATGATGCTGGTGCAGTCCGTCGCCGTCCCCTCCGTCTGGTTGGTGGGGATGTAGTCATTCACGAAGATGGGGATGCCGCGGTACGCAGGCACCGTCTTCCCGCTCGGCAGGGTGATGACCTCGGAGATGCTCGCGCCGCCCAGCTTGCGCAGGTACGCGTAGTGCCGGTTCAGCATCACCTCCGCCATGGTGATGAAGTCCACCTCGCCGTCCTTGGCCTTCACCTTGGAGATGAGCTCGTCCAGGAAAGCGACGTCGTAGAGGGCACCATTCGTCCCAGCCACCAGCGTCTGCCCGGCGGCCACCTGCGCCAGCAGTCCGGGGAACTCGTTGCTGAGCCCCGTGCCGTTGATGAACATGCTCCGGAACTTGCGCCCGGCAGACTTGGCCTTGGAGACAATCTGGTAGCCCTCCTGGTCATTGACGTTGGAGCGCGTGGCCTGGATGAGTCCGTCCACCTCGGCGTCGCCGATGATGCGCGTCAGCGTCGCGGTGTCCTGCTCGACGGTGGCCGGGTTCTTCGCGGTGATGGTGCCGCCGACGCCCAGCACCTCAACGTCGCCCATCACCGACTCGCGGTTGAAGGTGAAGGAGTTGCCCTCCAACTCATCGAAGGGCAGCCGCTCGAAGAGGCGGTCCGTGGTGACGATGGTTTCGATGACGCCGGAGACAAGCTCGTCGCGGGACAGCTTCGCGGATTCAGCCAGGGTGATTGAAGCCATGGGGTGTCGCTCCTCCTCGGTGAGAGGGAGACTGAGAGGGATTGCAGACGCGCCAAGGGCGGGAGGCGACTCGGGCCCTGGAGCGCACGTGTAGTGTGGAGTCGAGAGAGGACAGCGGCCGAGCATCCCGCTCGGATTGCCTCCGGCCGCGTCCCGCGCACCGAGGGCTAGTCCTGCTTACGCCGAGCTGCCAGGGCCGCCGCGATGCGCTGCGGAGCGCTGAGCTGCTCGGTACCGCCGGGCTTCCCGCCCGTTTTGCCCCCCGTAGGCGTCCCGCCACCGGAGGAACCCGAAGCCTCGAAGGCCCGAGCGAAGTTGGTGTCCTTCTTGAGCTCCGTGACGAACTCCCGAATCGTCATGAAGCCGCCCTTGCCGTTGCCGCGAGGATCCCCCTCTGCGTCAACAACCCGAGCCAAGAAGTTGCCACCTTCCTCAATCACTTTCACATGCTTCTGGACGTGAGGCAAGAGGAGCACTGCACTCCCTTTCAGCTCGGCGATAGCAGCCGTCGCCTCCGCCTCCACCAGGTGCTTGTGGAGGCTGCCCCGCATGCGCTCGACGACGGTGTCACGCTCCTTGAGCGCGTTCGCGTGCCCCGCCTCGAGGTCGGCCTTCAGCTTCTCGAAGTTGGCCGCGCCGTCCTTCCCCTCCTGCGCCTTGGCGAGTGCAGCCTTCAGCTCTCCGAGTGACTTCTCCACCTCCTCGGGGGCCTTGCCCAGCTTCGTCCAGGCCTTCTGCGCCTCCGCGAGCACCTTGTTGTTCTTCCGCTCCTTCTCCAGGGCGGTGTTCAGCCCCGTGGTGTCCATGCGCTTCGCCACGTCGGAGTCGAGGGCGAACTTCCCGCTCTCCCCCTTCGCGTACAGCCCGCGGTACTTCTCGGGGACGATGTTCAGCTCATCCAGTTCCGGCTGCCACTCGAATTCCATGTCGCTTCCCTTCTCGGCCCAGTGGGCCGGTTACAACTTCGCCTTCTTGAAAGCCTCGGACTCCGCCTCGCGGAGCGCCTCCAGCGTCAACGTCCTGCCGCTCGCGTCGGTGAAGCGGTCCACGCTCAGCCCGCCGTTGCGGAAGAGCTGCCCGCGCGTGGGGCCCAGCACCTCGTCCTGGAAGCTGGCCGACTGACGGCGCAGCCAGTCCTCGTAGGACAGCCCCTTGGGCACCTGGCCGATGTTCTCCCGCGCCCACTTCTCGCGGATGCGGGCGATGGCGGCGCGCCGCTCCTTCTCGGACATGTCCGACCAGGCCGCGCCCGCCTTCGCCTTCGCCTCAGCGCGGAAGTCGATTTCCCGCTGGCGCCGGGTGCGCGCGTCGGTGACGGCCGGCCTGTCGCCCACCAGCTTCACCCCGTTGATGACGGGCACGGTCGTGGTGCGACACCCCGGGTGGAACGGTGGGCGCTTCCCCTCCCTCACCGGGAACACCTTCCCATCGAGGGCCATACAACCCAGCGTGGTGCGGCCGTCGAGCGTTGCCACCAGCCGCACCTCTTCGATGATGTCCTCGTTGGCCCGGTACACCTCTTCCCGGGCCTGGGTGGAGGCGTGGTTGAGGGAGGTGCGCACCAGCGTCTCCGCGCTGCGCCGGGACATCTCCACCACGCCGTCCGTGTACGAGGCACCGCGGGTGCCCACCACGCTCCGGACAATCTCCTGCGTCGTCTGCCCCTCGACGATGCCCACCTGCACGGCCCGGGAGATGCGCTCCAGGTCGGCAGGCTGAAGCGCCTCCACCCAGTGCTCGAAGACGGCGCCGCTGAAGGGGCGCTCGAAGACGGCCGCGCGCAGCACCTCCGCGGACGGAGCCACCACGCCCAACTCGACGATGAGCGTCTCCTGGAGGACGGCTGCCTGCCACTGCGCCTCATAGGCCGCGAAGACGGACAGCTCCTCCCGGAGGAAGCCGGCCGCCGCGGCGTATGCCTCGGCGCGCACGCCGCCCACCACCTTCAGCAGCTCCTGCAGGCGTTCGGTGGTTTCCGGCCCGGCGTCGAAGCCACCCGCCGCAACGATGCGCTCCACGCGGACGGCGAGTTGCTCTTCGAGCTTCTCTTCCGTGGCGTTGAGCAGTTCCACCACCCGGCGGACGGTGCCCGCCTTGTAGCGCTCCACCTGCACGGAGTGCGCGATGGTTTGTTCGAGGATTTCCTCGTTGGCCGTGCGGCGGGTGGTGGCCACCTATGCCCCTCCCCGCTCGCGGCGGCGCACTTCGTCCACCAGGTGGTGCACCGCGCGCAGCGCCAGCTCGGCGCCCCGGACTCGCCAGGACTTGGGCTTCGGCTCCTCCGCCTGGCCCGTCACGTCCACGCTGGCCACACGCGCCCCGTCCGAGAGGGCCTTCTCGATGACGGTGTCCCGCTGCTCGCGGATGGCCGCCCAGATGTCCCGGCCCAGGGGCTCGGCCAGGGTGATGGAGGTGCGCGCGAAGCGTCCGCCATCCGGCTCTTCGCCGTAGCGGAAGTTCTCGTCCAAGACGAGGACGACGCGCCCCTCTGCGTTGCGGTGCACCTCCCAGCTCCTGTCGAGGCGGACGGGCGTCACGCGGCACCTCCTGAAGCGGGAGCGGCGGCTGGCGCGCGCCCACCGCCCAGCGCCGAGGGGGCGGGCCGGAAGGTGCCCAGGGCCGGGCCCTCGGACATCAGCCGGTCAGCGTCCAGGGCCGCATCAAAGTCCGGCGCAAGGACGCCCCGGCGCTTGAGCTCGGCGAGGAAGGCCTCGCGCGAAATGTCGCCCTTCGCTCGCGCCTTGAAGAGGACGTCCAGGTCCTGCTTGTCCTGCTCCGTCAGCCCGAAGTCGGTGTGCACCTGCACCTTCAGCGAGGCGTCATCCACCTGGAGTTGCATCCACCGCGCCGCGAAGTGGAGGCCCAACTCGAGGGCGTCCCCGAAGCTCTCCGCCATGGCCTGAAGCTCGCTCTGGCTCTTCGCCTCGTTGATGGACTTCTCGGTGGCCGTGGCCGTGCCGGAGCGCTTGACGAGCAACTCGATGCCGAGCGCCGCCATCTCGTCCTTCAGGTCCTCCAGGTCCTGCCGGCCCGCGGAGATGGCGGCCCCGCCGTGCTCGACGTAGTAGAATTTCCCCTGCGGATTCTCCGTGGTGAGCAGCGCATGCGGGCTGACGGTGAGCTTGCCGCCGTCCTCGCTCTGGCCTTCGCCGCCCGCCTCCTCGCGGACGCCAGACGCCGCGAGCATCGGGAAGCGCGCCACGGTGAGGACGTTTCGCTGGTCGCTGGCAGACTGCCAGTGCTCCACGTTCTTGAAGGCCAGGTCCAGCAGCGGCGGCCGGGCCTGCATGAGCGCCTTGCGCTCGCCGGCGTACCAGGTGACGAGGGGAATGAAGCCCAACTGGTTTTCCCCGCTCTCCACCTTCTTCCAGCCACCGTTGCCGACGCGCTCGTGGACCTCCCACTGCGTGGGCTCCAGAACGCGGATGCGCTCCACCACCACCTCGGCGTAGCCCGCCATCCGCACCTCAGTCTCCCGGAAGCGCACGTGGGTGAGGCGCTCCACCCCGTCCACCACTTCGGAGTACGCGGCAATGAGGGCTTCGGCGGGGATGTGGACGAAGTAGGGACGGGCGCCCACGCGCTGCTCGTCTTCCAGCGTCTTCACCTTCTCCGGGTCCACCACGGGGAAGTCGACGAGGAAGTGGGTGAAGGCCTTCGCCAAGCCGTCCGCGAAGACGGGGCGGGCCCACGCCGTGAGGTCATGGCCCTGCCGGTCCACGTCATCCACCAGGGCCTGCAGTTCTTCTGGCGCAGCGTCGCCCAGCCGCACGGGCTTCGCGAAGGGCTTGGCGGCAAGGCTCCCCAGCACCTTGGTGAAGTAGTTGAAGAGGAAGGTGCGGTTGAGTCGCGCCCGGTACGCTTTCAGCGTCTCACGGGGGTGGCGGGGCAGGTGCCGCTCCCCTGCCTCGCGCATGGCCCGAGTGCCCCCCATCAAGTCGAGCACCAGCTGCCAGTCCGGCAGCATCCCCTTGTACGCGCTGCTCTGCGCGTTCACGTCGCTCTTCGCCACGTCAGGCCCTCCCCTCTTCCGCGTTGCCCTGGCGCCGCAGGTGGACGTAGGCCCAGGTGTCCGAGGCCAAGCGCGTCAGTCGGCGACGGTGCGGGTCCTCCAGGTGCGCGGAGAAGCGCACCACCACCCAGACGGAATCGCGCCGGGCCACCCGAGGCAGGCCTCGGCCGCGCAGGCGCCGGCCAGTCCCTGGGCGATGACGGGCGGCCTTCACTGGCCACCTCCCGTCATGCGCAGCGGGGCGTCCTCGCCTCGAACCATGGTGAAGAGGGCCACCTCAACGGACTCCATGCCCGGCGGTCCCGCCAGCAGCAGCTCCAGCACCGCGGGCATGTCCGGCGTCAGCGTCTCGCGAATGGAGGCGAGGTCCATGGCGGACAGCACGGGACGGCCGCCCGGGTGCGTGTGCCAGTCGCCCAGGTAGCGCAGGCGCGGCCACACGCGGTGCACCAGCCGGTTGTCGCGGGCCCTGTCCGCCTCGAAGGTGTAGCGGGCAAGGCGCACATTCCGCCCCGGGCCCGTCACCGCGACGACGTGGGCCTCGCCGTCCACCACGTGCCCCAGCAGCATGCCGCCCGTCTCCATCGGCGCGGCGGCGCGCGCCAGGCGGGCCGCCTTCGCCAGGGCGGACTGGGACAGCCAAGCCCGGTACCCGTCCGCCACGTACAGAGCGGCTGCACTCCCCGTGGGCTTCGCGCACGCGGCCGGCATCAGTAGTAGCTCCCCACCCGCATGGTGCTGGAGGGGGCGGACGCCACCGCCATGCCGCCGGCGACCGCGTCCAGCCCGTCGTCGTGGACGCCTGGGTTCGGAGCGGCGACGGCTTCTTCCACCCACCAGTTGTTCCATGCACCGCGCAGCAGGTGGACATTGCCCGCCTGGGCCTGGGAGCTGACCGGCCCCCACATCTCCACCTTGCTTCCCGTCTTCCGGTGCCCACGGACGGTGAAGCCGAAAAGGACGCGCGCGGTGTAGTTGTAGGTCGTGTTCTTCCCGCTGCTGCCGCCCTCCTCCTCAAGCCAAATCGGGACGGCCCGCCCATCCTCCTCAGCCGTTGCGCGGATGAAGGCTTCCACCTCGCGGGGCGTGCCGCGGATGCGGCGCACGTCGCGTATCCACAACTCGTGCGCGCCGCCCTCCAGCTTCCGCACCGCCACCTTGGCGCCTGCCGTCCAGTCCGGGTCGTTCTTGGGCTTGCCCCTCGCCCCCACACGCTCCTCGGTGGCGGCCAGGTCCCAGTAGCGCAGCCACCGCAGTCCGGCCGGCACTTCATCCACGAAGTGGAACCACTCGCGGCGGAACAGCTTGCCTGCCGGGCGGACGTTCCAGTCGCCATGGCGGAGTTGCATCCGCAGGACAGGGTCTGCGATGGCGGCGAGGCTTTTCTCGTACTCCGCCTTGTTGAGGCTGGGGTTGTCCTCCAGCTTCGAGGGCACGAAGGCAACCTCGCTGCTGGGCGGGACGTCGATGAACTTCGCCTTCACCCATTCATGGCCAATGCCGCCTGGGTTGGCACTCCCTCGCATGCGCAGCGGCACATCCATGGACTCCGGCTTGCGCAGGCGCCCATGAAGGTAGTCGTACATGGGCTGGGTGAACTGCGTCGCCTCGTCGAAGCCGATGAACTGGTACGCCGCGCCCTGGTAGTTGTAGACGTCGTCCGCGTGCTGAAGGTACGCGAACTTCAGCACGCTCCCCGCGGGGAAGCTCCACTGGTGAAGCTCCTTGTCCCAGTGGGCATCCGTCCCCATCAACCACGCCTTGCTGCGGGGAATCAGCGCGTCAGGCTGGTTCAGGTCCTGGTACGTGCGCCGAAAGAGGACGGCGGCGTACCCCGGCACATCGACGTACTGAAGCGCCGCCATGAGGAGCGCATCGGACTTGCCGCCGCCTGCGGCCCCACCGAAGAGCACCTCGCGCACCGCGCCCAGCAGGAGGAATGCCGCCTGGGTGGCGTGCGGCCGGTGCGGCACGTACTTAGTCATGCGCGGCTCCATCAGCCGCGCGAGCTGGCTCTGTGCTTCCGGGGGCAGGGAGCGCACCCATTCGGGCGAGAATCCCTGCGATGGCTGCAATCCGCTCGGGGTCGGGCTCGACATGCTTCACCTCGGCCTTCACGTCGGCCTTCACCTCCGCCTGGACGGGACCGCCGCCCTTGCCGGCCATCTCCACCCGCTCAAGGAAGTCCCCCTGGCTCTTGCCCAGGAGTTCCGACGCCTTGAGGCGAGCCAACGTCGCCTCGTCTTCGTCCCCCATCACCTCAGTCCAGAATGCCTGTCGCTGCTCCCGCGTGGCGATTCGGGGGCCGACCTGCTTCCCTTCGCGCGCGTCGATGAGTTTGCGAATGTGAGGATTTCTGAGGAGCCCCCGGGCAGTCTGCGCCAGGACGTTGTCACTGCCTGAGTACCCGGCTTGGCGCGCGGCCTCCGTGCCGTTGCCGTCGTACAACTCGGCGAACCGGCGCTGCTTCGCCGTCAGCGCCCGCGAGGACTCAGCGGGGGCCTTCGGGCCAGGGCTGGATCTGGACTGCCTGCGACGCTTGCTTGCCACGAGGAGGAGTCTCCCGGGCAGCGTGGACACCGTCCGCTGGCCAGAAACTCACCCACCTGCCTGAAGGAGGTATCTTCCCGCGTTCCTCTTGAAGAAGGAGTACACGGATGTTCGTCGACAAGACTGGTGCGCACACGGCCCCGACGTTGAGCCTCAAGCGCAAGACGCTCGTGTTCGACCAGCGGGTGAATAAGCAGGTCGCGTGGCTCGACGGGGTTGTCGTCCCTCCAATCGGTTCAAAAATCGAGCTGGCCGAACCGAACGTCACGGGATTCGTGACGGGCATCCGCCTGATGCTGGGTCAACCAGGCGGAGACACACACTCGGAGATTCCATCGAACGTGTGCATCGATGTCGAAATCCCCGAGGAGTGGTGGAAACACAACTCCTAGTTGCCGCGTCGCCCGTCGTCGCATCCCCAGAGGTCAAGCTGCGCAGCAGCAGGCACCTTCCGTCCCAGGGGATGCGGCTTCGGAACATGCGGAACCGGCTGCGCGGGCTCAGCGCCTGCATAGGCCAGGGCGGCCTTGCGCAACCTGTCTCGCGCCTTCGCGAACTCCTCCTCATCGTCGCTGGCGTCGGCGTAGGCCAGAGCCGCAGCCGTGAGGCGCTCCCAGGGGGACTCGTATGCCGGCGCCAGGGGCGTGGACATCGACTGGCCCCGCGTCACCCGCTTGAGGTGCGCCCAGCACCGCTTGTGCCGGGGCGCGGCCGCGTTGCGGCAGTCGGCCTCGGAGCACTGGGCAGGCTGGGAGCAGGAGGGCATCGCGACTCCAGTATCACCCACCCGAGGTATTCTCCACGAGAGGCATACTGGGCCAGGATGCAGTCAGTCGCGACCCTCGTGAAGCCCGCCTCCAAACCTCCTATCCTGCCGCGCGCGACTACCCACAGTGACAGCAATGGTCCGCTCCGTGCAGCCAAACCACTGACACCCGCAGTTCAGGACACAAAGCGCATTCAAGAGCACCAAATCATGCCACAGCACACACCCAATCTCGTCGAACTCTCCAGCGCAGAGGCAAAGCTAAAAATCAGACAATTCATCGAAGACGAACCACTGTTCAGCCCAATAAAGATTCAAATTAAAGATCCAATAAAATCAAACATAAAAGGCATACATCAATTGATGCCAGAAACAATACATCTCTACTGCGCAAGTGGAAATTGCAGCCACCTAGCATCAACCACCTGGGAGGCAGTAAACGCATCGGGCTCCCTGCACGCATACATTTGCGCCAGCTGCAAAGAAAGCAAGGCACAATACTGGTTTGACGTAAAGCTGATTGAAAAGCAGACAACAGGACTGGTCAATATGTCACCAGTCGAAGTCATCAAGAGCTTCGAAATATCAAAGCTTGGCCAACGACCTCACTGGGCACCGAAGATTCCAAATCGACTCCTGAAAAACCTCGGCCCGAGTGCGCAACTGTTTCGCCGCGGCGTAGCATGCCTCCAGGAAGGACTCGGCATAGGAGCCTCCGCTTATTTTCGAAGAGTAATTGAAGAGGAAGTGAAAGCACTTCTGGATCTAATGGAGAAGGCAGCCAATCTCGACGGCGACCAAGCCGCTCTCGAAAATCTCAAAACAGCAAGAGAGAGCCAAGTAGCTTCCGAGCGACTCAAGATTGCAGTCCAAAAGGTCCCCATATCGCTTAGACCCGGGAATGCCAATCCACTCGCCGTGCTGTATGGGGCACTCAGCGGAGCCGTTCATCAGGAGCCAGAAGAGGTCGCAATCGGAACAGCAAAACGGATTCTAAAGACGTTCATATTTCTTTTCGAAGAACTCAAAGAACGAATGGATTCGGCGGAGGCCTATGCAGCTGAAATCCAGCAAATCCGCGACGAGACGAAAAAATCAAGCAATCACTAACCGCATCCCGTTCTCCAGAAGCGTCATTCAGCCAAAGTGAATGACGCTTCGTCGCCTCGGGGCTGCGCCACGTAGACGACCAGGGACGCTCAACCTGAGCTAGGGCACAGCGCGCCATCGCTACCCCTCCGATTCCGCGCATACCTCGGCGGCCCAAGCGTCAAAGGCAGGCTGGGTTCGCAGCACGATTTGCCGGACAGCTTCGCGTGTGGTGAGCCCGGACTCGGACGCGAGCATCTCCAGCGTCACACCCTCGAAGCGGTAACGAAGGAAGAGGGCGACGTCCCTCCGGACACGTGCCCGCTGGGTGCTTGTCGGCCTATCGCTCAGATCCGCGAGGCGGAGACGCATCAGCGCCTCGGCAGCCCGGGCCATGAGACGTTCGCTGTCCCATGCATCCAGGCCGTCTTCCCCCAGTGTGTGGGTGAACAGGTCCAACCGCGTGGAGTCCGCCTCCTCGTCCTCCACCGCTGATGACGGCTGGTCGAGGCTCCACTCTCGCGGCGGCACCCACTCACCCGCCGGGAGCGGCACGACACGGGAGCCGCGCCTGTCGTACTTGCCGAGGAAGCTCCGCACCCACCAGAGGACGTAGGTGCAGAACTTCCCCAACTCCGGATTCCACGTCTGGGCCGCCCTCACCACGGCGAGCCTCGCCTCCTGCAAAACGTCCTCGTCCTGCCGCCGGAGGTGTCTGGCCCGCGCGAGGTGCCGGTGGGCCAGCATGAGGGCATACCCCTCCCACTGGAGGCACAGCGCCCGCTGCTCGTCGGTGAGGGGCTTTGCTGCGCACGTCACGAGCCGTCCCCTTCCCTCCCGCCAGGGGTGGCGTCACGGGGCAGCGTCTCCAGCACGCGGCCCACATTCGGCGGCACCCATCCAGCCGGCTTCATCACCTTCCCGTCGTCCCGGATCTCCGCCTTGCCTCCCGGAGCCTTGCGGAGGTTGGCTTGGGCCACCTCGTCGAAGCACTCCCGGGCCGGGGCACCCATGGTGACGAGCGTGCCGAGCGTCAGGTAGAGTGCGTCCGTCGCCTCGTGGGCCATGCGCGTCAGGTCGGGCTCCATCCACGGTACCGCTCGCACATCCAGGTCGCTCACATCGGCGATGTCGCATCCCATTGCCGACACCTCGACGCCGCTCGCCGCCGCGTACTCCAACACCTCCTCGAGCATGAGCCGAACCCTGAGAACCCGCGTCACCGCGTCCGGCATGGTGGGCCTGTCGGGGCACGGCTGGCCCGTCACGCGGTGAAACTCCCTCACCTGCTCCTGGTACGTGTCTTTCACTGGAGAACCCCCTTCAGCTTGAGCCTCGATGTTACCCATGGTTGGCCTCGCAGTGGTCGCGGAGCGCCTCGGCGTCCGCCAGCGCGTTGTGCGGCATCCGGCTGGTGCTCGCCGTGTTGAAGCCCGGCAGGCGCTGAAACTTCATGTCGAAGTCTGGCACAGGCTGCATGCGCCCCGGACCGGTGATGAGCAACGCCAAGAGGTGCTCGAAGTCCGTCGGCCAGTCGGCCACGATGACCATGTGGCCCACCGCCCGCTCCCGCATGAACGTCGCCAGCTTCAGCGACGCAAGCTCGCGCGAGACGAAGTCGCTGCCGAGGTGGGGGACGACGTGCGTCTCCACCCATGGGTCGGTCGGCCCCGCCCACTCGACCGCGACGTAGAACGACTCCAAGGCGGGGTCGGCCGGCACGAGGGCGAGGGACATCAGCTCGCCGCCGAAGCAGGTGTACTCGGCGTCCAGGTAATAGCGCATCACGGTTTCCTCGTGTTGGTGCTTCGATAACTCGCGGAGGTGGCCAGCGCAGCGAGCTCCTTCACCACCTTCGCCTTGGCGGGGCGCCGCGGCTCAACGTCGACGGCAGCGAGCGTTGCACGGGCTTGCGGCAGGTGATCCTGGGCGGAGCGCTGAAGCGTCGGGAACTCCGGAATCAACTCCAATGCCTCCAAGGTGTGGACGTCGCGGGCGGCCTTGGCCAGCGGACCGTCACCCCAGCCCACCTCCACGGTGACGAGCGGCTCGGGCCCCTTGGCCTGGGCGTACAGCCAGCCCACGAGAGGCGACCTGTCGTCCACGCGCAACCAGGTGGCGACCGCGTCGCGCACCGACTTCAGTGCCCCGCGGAGGTTGTCGTCGTCCAGCGCGCGCGGGGCCACTCGAGTCAAGCGGACGAAGAGCAGCGGGCCGGCCTTCCATTCCGGGCACCGGCGCCGCGTCGCAGCCTTCTGTGCGTCGGTGCGCTTGTGCTTGGCCGCCCAGTGCTCCCGCAGGTTGCTGGTGGACTGCGCTTTGATGGGTACCTCGAAGCGTATGCACGTCACCGGAGCACCTCCAGCACCACGCGCACCGCCCATTTCCCCGACGCGCCCCGGTGCCCAGCGATGATTTCCGTCAGCACCTGCGCCTTCCACACCTCGGACGGCAGCCACCCGCCCGCGCTCCCCGCATTGCAGTCGTACACGTGCAGCTCTCCTCTTTCTCTGTACAGGCCCACCCAGTGCGTGTGCCGGTACTGGGCGCGCTCCGGCGCCGAGTCCCATCTGCCCCGGAGTTGGATGAAGGCCACTCCGTGCACGTCCCCCTGGGGCATGCCCTGGATGACGCGGTGCTGGACGCCCTGGGCAGCGAGCGCTGCCGCCATCGAGGTGGGCGTCGTCCAGGGCTTCGCCGGGAAGCCAGTGAAGGCCCTGCGCACCGCAGCGAGCGGCACGCCCAGCACCGCGGCGAGCGCTGACGGACCGCAATTCGCCTTCCAGCCGTCGTTCGCGTCCCAGAGGTCCTGCGGCGTGTAGAGCCCAGGGCACGTCACTGGAGGCTCCTGTAGAATGCGGTCGTGGGCGCTCCAGCCCACGGGCAGGGGGGAACACCGCCATGGCCGACAGCAGCGACAGCGCCGAGGGGACTGACTGGACGAAGGTGCTGCTCAAGTGCCCGGAGTGCGGGAAGGAGAAGCTGGTGGTTCCCGACTTCGGACTCATGACGCTGGGCGGGCATCCGCCATCCCCTCAGTCCAGGTGCAACGTGTGCCGAATCGCCATCGTGACCAGCCACCTCTGACGTCATGGCTTCAGCCCTCCGTCCCGGATGCGCTCGTGCAGCAGGCATGTGCAGGCGCACCGGCCGTTGGTGCGCGAGAAGCGGCAGCCACGCTCGTGGCGCCCGTACCTGTCCAGAGCCGTGGCCACCTTGAGCAGCCTCGCCTCCAACTCGGCGACGCGCTCACGCGCAAGGCGCAGCGACTCCTCCAGTTCGGGGTGCTTGCGGCACGTCATGAAACGGCCTCCTCGGACACCACCTGTCCATCATGAGAGAGAATCAGGACGCGGCCCTTCCACCCCTCGGCGCGACACATGCGCACCATCCCGGCCGTGCCCTTGCCCAGGCCCGTGTCCGTGTGCGCGGCCACCCAGCGCACCGTCCACCCGCACCGGGCGTACCCGCGCGCGGCCTCGCGCATCACCTCGTTGCGCAGTGGGCCTGCTATGGGCCCCTGCGTCTTCCAATGCGCGGGGAAGCGGTCCACCTCATCCACCTGGAAGTCGGGCCACTCCACCGAGCACGCCACCTCCCACAGACGGTCCGCCCCCATGGCCGCCACTGGGTCGTCCCTGCGCCTGTCACCCGCACCGTGGATGAGACGCGCGCCCCGGATTCCCGCGAAGCGGCGCACGTAGGCGCGGAGCGCTGGCAGGTGCGCCACCGTGAGTCCGCTGCTGCCGCACGCGAGGAGGGCCAGCCGGGCACAGGCCGTCATTGGAGACCTCCGGCGTCAGCAGGCTGGCCAGCGAGGGTGACGCGTAGCTCCAGGCCCAGGGCACGGGCCGCGTTGTCGAGGGCGGGCTGGGCAAAGAGCTCCAGCCCATTCAGCGCGTACTGGTCCTTGGCTTCCACCACGAGGCAGGGGCCCTCCAGAGCCACCGGGAGCCCACGCCCAGCGGCATGCCCAGCGACGTATGACTGCCCGGCCGCGCGCAGCTCCTCGAGGAGTTGCTCCCACGCCCTGCCCGCAGGCGTGTCCGGCACCTCCAGCGCAGGCGGGTACTCGCCGCGCCCCACGTCAACGTCCGCCCGGCGCCGAGTCTCCGCGGGCGGACTGGTGTCCGGGCGGTACTCCGGGGTGGCGTTGGCCTCCCACCGGCGCACCAGGTCCGCAAGGGTGTCGCAGCGCTGCCTGTACCGCGCCTCCACGCCGTGCCCCCAGCGGCGCAACACCTCCGGCACGCCCCCGGTGCCCGCCAGGGCCAGCAGGCGGCGAGCAGCGGGGTCATCCCGGTACGGCTGCCACGTGTACGAACACCCCCGCGCCGCGAAGAAGACGCGCTCCACGCCGTCCGGGAGGGACTCCGCGGCGGGCGCAATGGAGGGGGGCGGCTCGAAGGGAAGCGTCTCGACAGGTTCCGCCGGCGCGACGGGGGGCGAGTACTCTTCCTCCTGCTCCTGGACGACGAAGCGCAGCCCGGCCAGGCCCGTGCGGTGGGCGTAGCCGTTCACCAGCCCCCGACAGGTGTCCTGCATCCAGTCCAGGGAGAACTGGTCCGGCGCGGCCACCTCAAGGCCAGCGTCGTCCAGGGCCACCGCGCGGAAGCACTCCAACCCTTCGCAGGCGCGGTGCTTGCCGTCTGCGCGCAGGGCGGCCAGCACCCGCGCCCAGGCCCGTGCAGCCTCGGTGCCCATGGGGACGTCCTCAAGGCACACCGCCGCCCCGGGCTCCTCATGCGGCGGCGCCTCGGGGCGCTCCGGGTCCAGACTCCAAGCGCCGCTGAGCAACTGCTCGGCCACCTCAAGGCCAGCGCGGGTCCAGGTCAGCACCCACACGACGTTGGCGCGCAGCCGGTTGGAGAGCTCGCCGCGGCAGGCCGGAGAACGCGGGACGAGGGCGAAGACGCGGAGCCACTCCTCCAGCGGGCGGCGACGCAGGGCCCCCAGGGCATCCTCCGCCATGCGCCGGGAAGTGCGTTCCCCCCAGGCCGGGAAGCCATGGGCCAGCGCCATGGCATTCCACCCCTCGCGCAGCGCGCGGATGTCGGGAGGCAGGGCGTCCGGCTTGCGGTACTCGCGTGCAGCCTCGCGGACGTCACGCACAGCGCGCGCATCCTGCGTGACAGCCACCAGCGCCCCCCTCGTTTTCGAGGCAGAGGGAGGGGGGAGAGGGGGTGTCACGCTACCTGTCACGCTGGCCTTCTGCCTGTCACGCTGGCGCTTGAGCTGCTGTCTCAACGTCGCAGGCTTCGGAATTCTCTTGGGGTTTTCCTCCCCCCCTCCCCCCTCCACAGCCGACGTCACGCTGACGGGGGCGGTGTCACGCTGATTGTCACGCTGGGACTGCGTGACAGCCGCCTTCGGCTGCGTGACATGGCCGAAGCTGGACGGCGGAGGGGGCATCACCTCCGGGGTGGTTGCAGGGCGCAGGCCCAGCACACTGGGCGCCAGCAGAGACACGGCCTGGCGCCAACCGTGGTCGACACCGGCCGCGTAGCTCTCCGCGCGAAGCCGGGCGTCGCGCTCCGCCAGAACCTGCGCGCGCAGCTCGGCGACCTGCTGCTGGGCGCAGGGGCACGCCTCCGTGAAGAAGTCCGGGGGGATGCCCGGGTCCTCGCCACGGGCATGGCGCGCGCGGTCCCCTCTTGGCGGGGGCAGTACCTGGGCGAGTTCCTCTGCAGAGGCAGGCTCCACAAGCGGCAGGTGCTCCGCGTCCTGCGACAGCTCTTCATCGGCCGGGCGCTGGGTGCAGGCGGGCATGGCTACGATTCCTCGGTGGAGACGGGCACGGTGGAGAGAAGGGGCGGCGGCACCAGCACGCAGGGCGGGCGCATGCAGCAGGTGGGCGGGACGGGCTGGCTGCGGCACCCGGCACGCCAGGGGTGGCCGTGGCGGCAGGTGGGCCACGGGCCCGGGTAAGCAGCCTGGACGGCAGCGCCTGCGGCCGTGGCCCCGTGCGGCGCCAGCTGGCCGGCCTCGGTGAGGCTGGTGCCCAGCCGGACGGCACCGCACACGTGGCAGGTGGTGGCGCGGAGGCGGAGGCAGCTCAAGGGTGGGCCTCCTGGTGGCAAGCGTGGGGCCCGCAGTCCGGGTTGAGGCAGCGGAATGCCTTGCACGAGGGGCACGGCGTCATGGCCCGGCGGCAGCTGCACAGGCGCAGCAGCTTGTCCTTCAGCGTCGGCGCGGGCTCGCGTTCCAGGGCCTTCGCCGAGCGGGCGCTGAAGTCGTCCCAGAGCGCCTTCGCCGCATCCCGGGCGGCCTTGTAGCCGGCGCGCACCGCAGCACGGACGTCCTCGGGGAGTTCCCAGCACTGCGCCACTGGGCCGGGCTCAACGGGCACCAGCTCAGGCAGGCGGATGACATCGGCCAGCCACAGCCCCACCGGCCCCACGTACCAGCGAGACTCGCGGGGGACGTCCGGCCACTGGGACACGGCCGCCACCCGCGCCACCGCGAGCACCGTGCCGGTGTGGATGTCCTCTGGAGCGAAAGGCCGAATCCCCCCGTGGACGTCCATCCAGTGGGCGATGCCTTCGTCGTACTCGCCCGCGCATACCGCGACGTAGCCGCCCAGGGCCTCCGGCGGAGGGGCCACGGACAGGTTCACCACGGGCGCCGTGCCCAGCTCCACGCTTCGCGCGAGGGGCTGGGGCACGGTGACGGCGAGCAGTGGCTTGCGCGTGGTGCAGGTGCTCATCGAGGACCTCCGGAAACGCGAGCCAGCGGAAGCCCGTGGAGCGGGTCCTCCGCCGGGGCCAGGCAGCCAGGGCTGAGCCAGATGCGCTCGCGCAGGGCGTTCTCGTGGTTCCCCCGCGCGGCCGCGTACCCGCCCGGCGCCTTCCACGCGACGCAGCGCCAGGACGCGGGCATCTCGTGCGCGCCCTCGTAACCACACAGGGCGATGCGCAGGCGCGGGTTGTCCCCGTTCGCCACTGCCCACTCGCGCACGCGGTGGGCCAC
This sequence comes from Myxococcus virescens, assembly GCF_900101905.1. Taxonomy (NCBI): domain Bacteria; kingdom Pseudomonadati; phylum Myxococcota; class Myxococcia; order Myxococcales; family Myxococcaceae; genus Myxococcus; species Myxococcus virescens. Next base: position 163,860 of record NZ_FNAJ01000008.1, read on the forward strand.
CTGCAGGTACTCTTCGGCGTAGATGCTGGGGTCGCGCCCCGCGGCGTCGGAGTACGGCGGGTCCAGCAGCACGCCCGTCACGCCGATGCGCTCCGTGACGTTGGGCGAGAGGATGCGGCTCCAGTCTCCACAGCAGACGCGCACGTAGCGCAGCCGGTCCGCTAGGGCCTGCATCCACGTATGGAGCCCGCCCTGCTTCCCGGTGGCGTGGATGCCCATGCCCGACGCGCCACCGTCGCCCCTCACCAGGGGCATCTGGTTCGACAGGCCATGCACGCCCCGCCCACCGCGGCCCAGGCTCGGGCGCTTGCCCCACTCCGACGCGCGCCCCAGGTCACGCAGGCGCTGCGCGTGCACTCCGATGCCGTCCGTCAGGTGTGGGCGCTGCTCGTGCTCGGACGTGGCCTTTCCGCGCACGGCAAGCTGGTGGACGCCCCGGCCCGGCTTGTCGAGCATCGGCCGCTTCGAGTACTCGGACGTGGCGATGCCGCACGTCTTCTCGGAGCCGGCGGCGTCCTGTGCCTCCCAGGAGGGCTGGGCGCACCAGCCGCTGCCAATCCACTGGCAGAGCCCCCATACCCACCACCCGGCGACGCGCGCGTCGAAGTACTCGGCGTCCTGCCGCATGCGCTGGCGGAACTCCACCTGCGCCACCAGCCACCGGTGCCGGGCGTGCAGGTCCGCCTCGTTGACGGGCCAGTCCGCGTGGTGAGCTACCTCGTCCGGTGCCGCCGCGAGCGCCCGCCAGAAGTTGGCGAGGTAGCAGTCCAGGTCGTTGACGGTCTCCACGCCCGGCGCGGTGGGCCGGGCCAGCAGGACGGCGAGGCTTCCGGCGAAAGGCTCCACGTAGTTGGCCACGTCGCCGAAGGCGGCCCACACGAGGTGGGCCGCGCGGCTCTTCCCGCCAAACCAGGGGAAGGGAGCTCGGAGCGGAACGCAGGGTGTGGTCATGCCGCGTACCCCTCGTTCGGTACGGGCGCGTCGAACCAGTAGTCCCCGCGCAACGCCCAGCCCTCCCCGAGTTCGGAGCGCAGCAGGGACTCCAGCAGCACCCTGCCCCAGGCCAGCGCACCACCCACGGGGATGGCGTTGCCGATGTGCTCCCTCCACACGCTGTCGCTGTTGCCCGCCAGCACCAGGGGCGCGCCCCGGTGGACGTGCGGCAGTCCCTGGAGGACGGCCAACTCCAGCGTGGTGAGGGGCCGGTGCCAGCAGCCCGACAGCGGAGAGAGGATGGCCGGCGCCAGCGTCCCCTTCAGTGGCTCCCAGCCCTCGGCCAGGAGTTGGAGCGCCAAGCGGATGTCGATGGCCACGCGCGGGTGGGGCAGACGCGGGTCCGCCACCGAGCACGAGCCGTTGTCGAGTTGCATGCTCCCGGTGATGGTGCCGGCGGTGGTGTCCCAGCCGATGACGCCGTAGAAGCCGTTGCGCCCGTGGCATCCCAGGCCCAGGCGCTCCACACGCTCGTCGGCCACCGAGGCCTGCGCGTTGCCCCCGCTCACCGTGGCCTTGCCCGTCACCGTCGGGCTCGGCGCCCGCCAGTCCCCGACACCGAACAGGCCCGGACGGCCGGCGTAGCTTCCAGCTCCGTCCGCCGTCTGCCCCAGGCCGAGCAACTCAAGCGCGCGCGGGTCGGCCACAGACACCGGAGAACTGCCCCCGGACACCCAGGACGTGGCGATGACGGTGGCCGAGGGCCGGGTCCAGTGCAGCACCCCGGCGGCGCCTGGTCGGGCGTCCTTGCGCATCGCCAGGGCTTCCAGCGGGCGAGGGTCAGCCGCGGAAGGCGCACCAGCCGTCATCGACGTCACACCGGTGACGCAGTGGGCGGGGTCCGCCCAGTCGCCCACGCGGTACTGGTTCGTGAAGCGACCGTCCTTCCCGTAGCCCAGTGCCTCCAGGGGGCGCGGGTCCTCGACGGCGCACAGGCCCGCGCCGCCCGGCCCGGACACGGTGGGCGACGGCGCCGCCCATGCCTGGACGGGGTGTCGGCGGTGGACCTCCCGCCGCTTCTGCGAGGCCTCGACGGGATTGCCGAGCTGTTCCTCCACCATCGCGCGGAAGGCAGCCGTGTCCATGCCCGTCGGCCACAGTCCGCGCTGCTGGAGCGTCTCCACCACGTGCCCGCGCTTGGGCAAGTCCCGCCAGTCGCCGCCCGGGGGGATGAGCGCCAGGCGCACCGCGTTCAGCCACGAGACACGAGGCAGGCGGTGCATACGGCCTGCGCGCGGGTCATCCGGCCACGGCAGCGGGGCCAGGACCTCGCCCACGCCGCGAAGTCCCTGGTAGGGAGGCAGCGCCACCTGCACTGGGCAGCGGCGCGAGTCCCGGGCAGACAGGGTGAAGCGCTCACGCGACTGCGCCAGCCCACCCTCCTGGCCGAGGTCGTGCGTGGTGACGTTCACCTCGTAACCTGCCGCGCGCAGGAGGCGAATCGTCTTTCCCAGCACGTCCCGGCAGCGCGTGCGGAAGCTGGGCACGTTCTCCACGACGATGAGCCGCGGACGGTTGTCCCGCTCCGGGTACGCCGCGAGCACCAGCTTCGCCGCGTGGAACATGAGCTGGTTCATGTCCTGGTACTTCGCGCTGGCGGCCATCTCCGCCGGCAGCAGCTTCGAGGCGCCCTTGCACGGTGGGCTCCACTTCGTCATGTCCGGCGCGTCGGAGCCCCAGAAGGCCCGCAGTTCCTCCGGCGTCAGAGTCGCGATGTCCGCGCAGAGGGACGGCGCGCCCGTCAGGTACGTGAAGTCCTCGCAGCACTTCGCGTCGAAGTCGACGCCGCCCAGGTTGCGCCAGGAGGCGGTGCGGCCCGCCACTTCGACGGTGGCCATGTCGTGGCCCATCGACCCGGGCCCAGAGCCACAGAAGAGGTAGCCGACGGTGAACTCGTGGTGGGTGGCGCAGCTCATGGACGGCTCCCAATGCAGTGGGCGGCGATGACGGTGAGGACGACGGCACAGCCCGCCGCGCAGAAGGCGGTCTGGATCTGCTGCTCGCTCAGCCAGGGCAGCACGAGCCCGGCGGCGGTGGAGCCCACGGCGAGGAAGCCGAGGGCGAAGGTGGTGGCGCGCAGGCTCAAGAGAGGGACTCCATCCACGGCACCGGCGTGAGGTGACCGGGCAGGTAGAGCGGGTGCTTCGGGTCCCCTCCCCTGGTGAGCCCCAGCGCGTGGACAGCGTGGCGCTGCCGCAGTGCCGAGAGCACGGCCGGGGCACGGTGGGTGGTGCCGCGGAAGGCGCCCCACGCGGCGACCACCAGGTGAGCATCCGACGAGGCACGGACCAGGGCGGCATCGTTCTCCGGGCCGACGCGGTCCACGCCGCGCACCAGCAGCTCTCCAGGGTCCGTGGCGCGGAAGGCGAACAGGTTGCAGACGGTGAGCGCGCCGAAGCCCCAGGACTGGGCGAAGCCCACGCAGCGGCGCAGCGTCGGGTCATCCTGGGTGCCATTCGCGGTGCTCGGATTGAGCATGACGAAGAGCACGCGGCGCACGTCCGAGCCCTCCGCCCAGGTGCGCCAGAGGCGGTAGCGATACAGGCCGCACGCGCTGATGTCGGCGCCAGCATCCAGGTAGCGGCAGCTCATGGACGGGCCCCCCGAGCAGCAGCCCACCCGGCGTGCACGCGCTCCAGGATGGGCTCCGGCAGCGTCCACAGCCCCTGGGCGCCGCGGCAAGCCACGGGCGTCGGGAGCTGGACGACTTGGTCCAGCGTCCAGCCCACTGGCCCGCCGAACCAGGGTGACTCGCTGTCGCGCACCACCCCCGCGAGACGGGCCACGGCGATGATGACGCCGGAGGGCTGCTCACTCTCGCCGGGCACCTGGACACCGAAGGTGTCAGCGATGGAGTCCGCCGCGTCCTGGTCCCACTTCTTGCCGGCGTGGATGGCGAGCCAGCCGCCCACCATCGCGCGCGGGGGCTCCCAGGTTCGGTTCTCCACGTCCTTGCCCGCGCAGGCGATGGCCCAGGCCCAGGGGCGGATGAGCGTCAGGCCGCGGATGCGCTCGGTGCTCACGCGTCCTCCCGGGGCTTCCGCGCGGCGCTCACCTCGAAGATGGTGGCCTGCCTGTCCCGGTACTCGCCCTTCTGGCGGATCACCTTGGACAGCCTGCGGGCCTTGGCGGAGAGGTCGCCCTCCGTCTTCTTGAAGTCCTTCATGGCCGCGGCCTTTTCCTCGCGGACCTCATCAATCTTCTCGAGGACGCCGGCCAGTTCGTTGGACTTCTCCAGCAGCTGCTCGCGGCTGTACGGCACGAACTCCTGGGTGGACTCGCTCACGGCGTGGCTCCTTCCTCGACATCGGTGGTGGCGGTGTCGCGCAGGTACTTCTCCGCGGCCTCGGTGCCAGACGCGGTGAGCAGCAGAGAGCGCGCCGCCTTCGACTCGCGGGTGAGGCGGCGCTTGCGCTCCAGCGCCGTCAGCAAGTCATTGACGCCGTTGGTGGAGGCGACGCCCAGACGGGCGGCCAGCTCGCGCACCGTGGGCGGGAAGCCGCGCTCCTTCGTCATGACGAGGATGAGGGCCGCCACTTCCTTCTGCCGTGGAGTCAGCGGCTCGATGGAGACATTGCCGCGCTCAAGTTCCGGGCGGCGGCGACGCGGACGAGGGTCTGGACATGGAGTCATGCGGCACCTGCCTTTCGGGTGTGACGGCGGTCCTCACGGCTCCGGCAACGCTCGCGGTAGAGCGTCGTCAGGTGCTGGGTGAGCAGCCGCACGTCGTTGGGGGTGTTCTGAATGCCCTTCCACTCGCGCCGACCGGTGGGCGCCGGGAAGTCCCAGGCCCCCTTCGCCCACGCACAATCCGCCGCCACCAGGGCGAGCTCGCGGCGGAACAACTCTTCGGTGAGTTCCTCGCCGCAGCGGCGCAGCTCATCCACCGCGCCATCCATGAGCAGGCCCAGGGCCGTCACGCCCGCGCCATGGAAGAGTCGCGACTCGCTGGGGTGCTTGCCCCACGCCTCCGGCCAGGTGGCGCGCACGGCGGACCACCACGCACTCACCAGCCGCACCATTGCGTCCACGTCCTGCGGCTCGCGGCTGTAGAGCGCCCCGTCGGAGAGGCTGTACTCCAGGGACTTGAGGAGGCTGGTGTCCTTGAGGAGGGCCGTCCGGCCACGCCACGCCGCAGGCGTGCGGCCGGTGCGCAGGGGGTTGGTGACGGTGACGACGAGTCCTCGCAGCGGACTGGCCGCATCCTGGTTGAGGCGCTCCACCAGCGCGGCGGGGAGCCGCTTCGTCTCCAGCGCGGCGGGAAGTGCGCCGTGCGTCGTGGGCAGCAACTCGTGGATGAGCCCGGCGGGGAGTGGCCGCGTCCGGTTGACGAGAATGAACTGCTCGGCCTGCTCGCCGGAGCTGTCGGTGATGAACGCGACGCACGCGAGGCGGAAGGCCGCCACCAACGCGTCGCGCACGGCGGCCAGGCGCTGCTGGCCATCCACGATGAAGCCGGGTGCGCGCTCCTCCCCCTCCAAGGGGATGACGAGGTGCCCATGCTCCGCTCCTGGCGCGAGTTCCTCGAAGCGGACGCGCGAGTCGAAGGCCAGCACCACGGCGTTGGGCACCAGCGGCGACGCGCTCTCCAGGTACTCGCGGATAGCCGCGATGTGGCTCAGCACCTCGGGCCGTTGGTAGCCGGTGAGTTGTCCGTCGGCCCGGCGAACGCGGGACACCGTCGCGAACTCGGGCACCCTCTTGCCGTCTACCGAGAACAGGTAGAGGTGCCGCCCAGGGGACTGCTCCACGCGAAGCGCCGCGACGCGCAGAACCTTGGCCGGCGGCGCAGCCCGAGTTGCCTCGCGGGCGCGGCGAGCCTCAGACAGCACGCGCAGCCGTGCGCCCTGGGTAGCGCCCTTGAGAGGCTCCACCAGCGTCCAGCCCTCGCGGGGTGACTCTTCCAGGGCAGCACGGAGCGGCGCCACGTAGGCGGCCCCGGCGTAGACGTGCAACTCCACGGAGTCGGCCGGGTAGATGCGAGCCAGCGCCTCCACCACTCGCCTGCCCCAGGCATCACGCTCGGAGCGGGCCATGCTGGCCAGAGTGACGTCGTAGGGCTCTACCTGGGCGGCATGCGCCACCAGCCCGTGGAGCGCCGACACGACGAAGACGTGCTGGCATGACGCCTCCGCCTCCGCGAGGTGAGCGCGGAACAGGGTCCCGGTGTAGAGGTCGCGGGCGGGCGCGGCATGCGCACGCTTCGCCTTGCCACACCCCACGAGCGCGATGCGAAGGGCCGTGCTCATTGAGCGCCCTCCGCGTCGTCGTCGACGACGTAGATGTCGAAGTCCTCGATGTCGAGCGGCTTGCCCTGGGCCTCGGACGCGTCAACCAGCCGCTGCAGGCTGGCGTACGCGAGCGTTTTCGCCTCGTCGGAGTTGCGGCCGTCCTCCTTCACTTCCGGAAGGCCTTCGGCGCGGATGGTGGTGCGCCAGCCCAGAGGACCACCGGGAGTGCTTTTGAAGAAGAGCTGCGGGCGCCGGGTGCAGTTCATGACGCGCGCCCTCGCAGGAAGGGCACCCCGTCCGGGTGCTTGCAGTTGATGGACGCCAGCTTCGCGGCCGAGCGCTCCACCACGTGCCGCGCCTCGGACACGGAGGAGTCCCAGACGGACACAACAGGGTCGCCGCTCGCGTCGCGAGCAGTCACGCGGTAGCCGCTCCCGCTGCGCACCTCGGTGCGCGAGACGATGGCTGGCGCCGTCGCCTTCTGGGGCTCCGCGCACACGGGCGGGGCCAGGACGATGAGGTGGAGGACGCTCACGCTCCACCTCCCACCCGCACCACCAGGGCCGTGCAGTTGTCCCGGCTCTCCTTGGCCAGCGCGAGGCGCACCAGCTCCTCGGCGGCCCACCGCGCGTCACGCGTGGGTAGCTCGCGAAGGATGGCGCGAATCTCAGGGTGGCCCAGGGTGTCCGAGACGCCGTCGGTAGCCAGCACCCAGACGTCGCCTGGCTCCGTTTCCAGGACACGCACGTCCGGCTCCGAGGAGCAGTCCGGACTCGTGGCCCCCAGGCACCGGTTGAGGACGTGCCGGTACTCGCGGTGGTCCTGGGTGAGCTGCTCAAGAACTCCGCAGCGCATCCGGTACACGCGGCTGTCGCCAACGTGCGCCACCACTGCGGACGAGCCCGCCAGCATCAGCATGGCCAGGGTGGTGCTGCCTCCGGAGGCCAGGACGGACACCTCCGCCTTGGCCACGGTGCTGCGCGCGAGCGCGTCCGTCAGCGGGCCCGCGGACTGGGCCGCGAAGAGCACCGAGTCCACCGCGGCGCGGCTGGCCAGGTCCCCGTTGGGGTGCCCGCCCAGCCCGTCCGCCACGGCGAACACGGACATGGCGCCCACGTCGTGGCCGACCGCGTCCTCCTGGTAGGACCGCAGGCCGCGCTCCGTGCAGGCCCCGACGTCGTAGGCCAGGGGCTGGCCCTGGGTGGCAACGGCGGCGCTCATCGCCCACCGCCCTTGCCCTTGCGGGCGTCCGGCGTGGTGGACGGCTGTCCGGCGGTGTGACGACGGGCTACCTCGGCCAGGACAGCGGCGTGCGCCTCCTGGTACCCGAAGGGGCCGGTGCACACAGCGGCGTAGCCCGGGATGCTCGCGCGCCAGCCGTCGCCCACCTGCTCGAATTCGAGGGCGAAGCGGGCTGGGAGGCGACGGACGGGCGGCGATGGGGGGACGACGGTCGACGGACGAGTGGCGTTGTTGTCAGGACGAGACATAGGAATTCCCTGGCTGTGAATGGCGGCGCGAACGCCATCCGCGACATGCGCGCCCTAGTGACTGACCACCGAAGAAGTTGGCAGACGGCTAGGAGCCGAGCGCCCGAAGAACGGCAAGCGCATGTGCCAACGCGTGGGGGTAGCACGCGAGGTCCGCACACTCGCGACAGCCAGGGATGGGCGGCACCTTGGCGCGATAGGCATCAGCGAGCTGCGTGTCTGCCACGTGCTCAACTGCGCTCATCGCGCGACCACTCAACGTCACTCGTGCAACTGGAGCAGCATCGGAAGTGCGCGTACTTCCACCAGAATCAACAGGCGCCAACTCCCGCAACTCGTCGGATTTCTCTAAAAAAATGAAGGCCTTGGGCTTGCGCCGCGGACAGAGCGAATCCTGACTGCCTGACAGTCATTACCGCCACGCAATTCCAGACGCGCGAAAGCGAACGTGTGCCGCTCCAGCCGGGCGGCTCCCACACTGCGGGCGCAGGCCCGGAGCCTCGGCGTCTCCGCCGCGCTCCGGGCCGTGTTCGACGCAGCGGGCTCAGCTCAGGGTCGCGATGCCCTCGCCCAGCAGATCCGCCTCGCGGCCACGGCGCGACGGATAGCGGTCACCGAAGTCCTCCAGGTTGGCCTTCGCGTCGTCCCACCGCTGCTCCGTCACCTGCGCGAAGAAGTTGGGCGTGGCCGTCTTCAGCGAGCCGTACTGGAAGCCCACGGAGGCAATCACCGTCTGCATCTCCCGCGGCAGCTCCGCGAACTTCGGCCGGCTGCCACCGTCCGCGGCGTTCAGGCGCTCGACCTCGGTGTTGTACTCGTTGACGACGTTGTCCAGCGCCTCGCCCTTCACGGCCCGGTCCAGCTCCTTGACCTCTTCCGCCGTCAGGTTCAGCGGGTTCTCCGCCAGGAAGTCCGCGGCGTCCTGGCCCTTCTTGCCCAGGTAGGGCTCCAGCTTCGTCTTCAGCGCGTCCGACAGCCCCAGCCGGTCCAAATCGTTCATGTCCCGGGCGCCCAGGTCCACGCCCGTGCCCACCGTGACACCGCTCTTGCTCCCCGTGGCGTCCGGGACATAGCCATCCTGTACCGCCCGGCCCTCCTGCTCGGCGATGAAGTCCCAGTCGACGTCCGGCTCCGTCGCGGCGGCAACTCCGCCCTCCGGAGCCACGGCCTGGGCCTCGACCGCCGGTTGCGACTGCTTCGCCGCGTGGGCGGGCCGCGAGTCCCAGCCGTCCTTCACCGAATAGCCCTTGGCCTTGTTCTGCTCGGGCTGCCGCGCGTCCTCGCGCCGGTTCGTCTCATTCCGGAGGCCGCGGGCGGAGTCCCCTCCCGACACCCGCGATTCCCGCTGGGAGCTTCTTGAAGACGAAGAGCGATCGATTCCAGTCATGGCAGGTCCTCACTGAGTCCGGGAAAATTCGACTAACAGTGTGAAGCCTGCCACCCACATCACCCTTCATCAAGCCGCAGTGCGCGATTTAGCCAAAATTCAACTCACTCCTGACATTCGCAACAAAGCTGCAACACCTGCCGCCCCCACCACCACGACGATGAAGGGCAGCTTCCGCCACGCCAGCACGGCGCCAGCGAGCACCCCCGCCGGACGTGCCCAGCCCGAGAAGCCGCCGTTCGACGTCAGCGTGGCCGTGGCCACCAGCGCGGTGAGCAGCGCAATCGCGGAGAGGGACAGCAGGCCCTGGACCCGCGCGGACACCTGCATGCGCTGACTCAGCAGCGGGCCCGCGAGCCGGAAGGCATAGGTGCCCGCCGCCAGAACCAGGATGGGGAGCAGCGTCATCGCAGCACCAGCCCGAGCGCCAGCAGCGAGAGCAGCACGGGAACCCCCGTGGGAAGAATCGGCGTGGTGGCGAGCGCGATGAGCGCCGCGCCCCCCGCCACCCAGCGCGCCCGGGCAGCCGCCGTGCGGGCTTCGTGGGCGCGTGCTGCCTCGACCTCACCCTCCGTGATACCGGGCTCGGCGTTCGGAGGCCTGGCGGGGGCGGTCAGCGACGGCAGCAGCAGCGCCAGCAACCCGGCGGGAAACGCGGCATCGAGCCCCATCGCCTCCGGGCTGCCCAGCGCCGTTCCCGCCAGGGCGCCGACGAGGACGCCCACGTTCCAGGCCATGAACAGCGCCCCACCGCACAGCCAGTACGCCGCCTTCCGGCGCTCCGGCGTGGGCTGCGCGAGCGCGAACGCCACGGACTCGTCCACCATCAAGTGCGTGCCGATCAGCCGCACGAGCCAGTGCTTTCCCAGCACGTCCGAAATCACCAAGCCGAACGGCAGGTGCCTCGCGTTGAGCAGCAGCCCCGCGATGACCGCGGCCACGGGACTGCCACCGCCCGCCACCACCCCCACGGCCATGAACTGCGAACCGCCCGCGAAGACGAGCACGGACATGGCCAACGCGACCCACACCGACAATCCCGACGCCACCGCGATGGCACCGAACGAAGCCCCGATGACGCCAGAGGCGGCGGCAATCGCCGCGACATCCCGAACCAGACTTCGATCCACATGCCCCATGGCCATGGCGCGCATCCATGAAACGAAGGCACGGGCCGGTCAACGACGAACACCGGCACGGACCTCGAGGCCCCAGCCTTCGAGCCGGCAAGCCCCCGCGTACGCGCTGCGCCCACCCAACGGTACATTTCTACTGCCCGTCGCCTCCCACCGCCGCCGCGGAGTGAAGCGAAGCGCAACCGGGATTCAAGTGACCCACCCACGCTGTACTCGACGGCATTTTCAGGGGCTGAACGTGCCCACGGGACGTGGGAGAGTCAGCGGTGATGAGTACGGGCTCCATCCTTGGCATCGACTTCGGGACCACCAACACGGCCGCGGCCTTCTTCGACAAGGCCGGCAAGCTTCGCGTCGTTCCGGTGACGGACAAGAGCGTCACGCTGCCTTCCGTCGTCTGGTTCCACGCGGCGGACAAGGCCCTCGTTGGCCACGCCGCGCGCCGGCAAATCATTGATGACCCGCGCCACACCGTCTTCGGCGCCAAGCGCTTCCTGGGCCGCCGTTTCCAGTCCGAGTACGTCACCCAGCACAAGGACAAGTACGCCTTCGAGCTCGTCGAGGCCGAGGACGGCTACACGGCCGTGACGATGTACGGGAAGCAGACGTCGCTGACGGACGTGGCGCACCTCATCATCAAGCAGATTCTCACGTTGGCGAACCACGCCGCCGGCACGCCCTTCCGCGAGTGCGTGCTCACCGTGCCCGCGCACGCCAGCAGCCGCCAGCGCGCGGCGGTGCGCCATGCCGCGGAGCAGGCCGGCCTCCAGGTGCGCGCCATCGTCAACGAGCCCACCGCCGCCGCGCTCTACTACGCCAACCTGCGCAACCCCGAGCAGACGGTGATGGTGTTCGACCTGGGCGGCGGCACCTTCGACGCCACCCTGCTCGCGGTGCAGAACAAGGTGGTGAAGGTGCTGGCCACCGGCGGTGATGCCTTCCTGGGCGGCGCCAACTTCGACGAGCGCATCGTGGAGATGCTGGTGGACGACTTCCACCAGAAGCACGGCATCGACCTGCGCGGGAACAAGGTGGTGATGCAGCGGCTCGTCTTCGCCGCTGAGTCCGCGAAGATGGCGCTGAGCCAGCGCGACGCCACGGTGCTCCGCGTGCCGTGCATCGCCCAGAAGGACGGCGGCTTCATCGACTTCGACTTCACGCTCACCCGCAAGCGCCTGGAGGAGATGGCCTTCCAGCTCATCGAGCGCACCGCCTCCGCCTGCGACGACGTGCTGGAGCGCGCGAAGCTGAAGGCAGACCAGATTGACGAGCTGGTCCTCGTCGGCGGCCAGACGCGCATGCCCGCCATCCGCCAGCGCTTCTCCCACTTCAAGCGCATGTCCTCCGACAAGGAGGTCAACCCGGAGCTCGGCGTCGCGGTGGGCGCGGCCATCCTCGGCCGGAACCTGGCGCGCGGCATCACCGGCCTGGCGGACGTGGTGCCCATGCCCATCAGCATCATGGTCCCCGGCGGCGCGCAGCACGAGGTCATCCCCGCCAACACCCCCGTGCCCGCGACGAAGTCCGTGACGCTGGAGCTGCCGATGATTCCCGGGCCGCTCTCCATCGCCCTCTTCGAGGCGCTGGACACCACCACCGTGGACCGCGAGCTGCTAGGCACCGTCCGCGTCGAGTTGGACTGGCGCACCACCTACAAGGGCCCCACCACGCTGGAGCTCCGCATGGGTCAGGACTTCGTCCTCAGCGCCGCGCTCGTCTCCCCGCAGGGCGCCCGGCATCCGCTGACCATCAGCGACATGCGCGCGCCCAAACGCTCCGCGTAACGCTGCGTGACGCACGTCGCCGTGCGAGGATGCGCGGGCAACCTGGGAGGTACACAGCATGGTGGGTAAGTCCGCGGTGGGTTTGACGTTGATCCGCGTGGTGTTCGGTCTCTCGTTGGCGCTGGGGCACGGCCTGCCCAAGCTCACCGGCGACATGAGCAAGTTCGCGGCGGGCGTGGCGCAGCTCGGATTCCCGTTTCCGACGTTCTTCGCCTGGTGCGCCACGTTGGCGGAGTTCCTGGGCGGGCTGCTCGTGGCTGTGGGCCTCTTCACGCGTCCGGCGGCGGCGATGGCGGGCTTCACCATGGCAGTGGCCCTCTACCGGCACCGCGCGGACCCCTTCGGCCGCATGGAAATGGCGCTGCTCTACCTCGCCGTCATGGCCGGAATCGCGCTCATCGGCGCGGGGCCGTGGAGCCTCGACGCGAAGGTCCGCCGCCGCGCCTGAACCACGCGGATCAGGCGGCCACGCGTTCCACACACTCCGGGGTGTCGTTGGCGGGGGAGTTCACCACGCGCGACACCTCGTAGGCGTCCAGCGACTCCTCGGCGCAGGGCACCAGCAGCGGGAGCAGCACCGAGGACTCCTGCGGCTCCGGACGCAGCCACACCTCCTGGGCCTCCGGCTCGAGGATGACGGGCATCCGGTCATGGATGGGCGCCATCAGCGCGTTGGGCCCGATGGTGATGATGGTGCAGGTGTTGAGCACCTCGCCCGTGTCGGGCGCGGTCCACTCTTCCCACAGCCCCGCGAGCGTCAGGAGCTGCCCGTCCTTGCGGTGGAAGTAATACGGCGTCTTCGGCTTCGTGGACTGCTTCCACTCGTACCAGCCATCCACCACGACGAGGCAACGGCGCCGCTTGAGCGCGGAACGGAAGCTGGGCTTCTCCGCCACGGTTTCGCCCCGTGCGTTGATGAGCTTGTTGCCAATGGCAGGGTCCTTCGCCCACGACGGGACGAGCCCCCAGCGGAAGGCATCCAGCATCCGTGCGCCATCGTTGGTCACCACGGGCATCAACTGCGTGGGACAGAGATTGAAGCGCGGGCGCTCCACGGCGGTACGGATGCCTGCGAGGCCCAGACCGGTGACAATCTGCTCAGGAGAGGTTCGAACGGTGACACGGCCACACATGGGCAGGAAGTATCGCCCTGGCTGGCCGAATGCCCAAGAAGACGCCTGGCCAGTGCGGCCGAACAGGCGGGTGGATGCTGCGGTAGCATGGGCGGCATGAGCGACGGCCCCAAGAAGAACCCGAAGGTGTTTGGCGTTCCGGTGAAGATCGACCCGTACACGTCGGTCCGGCCTGAGCACCCCACCGGCGAGTTCGGCATGCCGAGCGCGAAGAAGAAGGATGACAAGCCCTTCGACCCCTTCGCCGTCGTCATCGAGTCACCAAAAGGCGGCGGCTGAGCAACGGAATCCGGAGCCCGCCGCCTGTCTGCTGGACTACAACGGGTGGGCCATGAACCGGACTTCGCTGCTTTCTCTCTGTGTCGCCGCCTCGCTCGTCGCCTGCACTGAGCGAACCTCGAGCCCCACCGCCGGAGTCGACTCGGGTGTCGCCGCCGCGCCTGTCGCCCCTGCCGCACCGGGCAAGGGACAGACACCCTCCCCCGCTCCGAGCACGGAGTACCAGGGCGCGGGCAGCCCGGATGCCGCGGCGCCGGGCTCGGCAACGGCCGAAGCGGCCAACGCCGATTCGGGCGTCGGCGAGTACACGGGAGCGCCGGCCGCGGAGAAGGGCACCTGCTCAGCGGCGAGCTTGTCTCCGCGCGCAGCACCGGCTGCCCCGGCGCTGCCAGCGCCCGTGGAGTCGATGCGTCAGCGCATCATCGCCGCGGCGGTGGCCTGTGATTACACGGCGCTCAACACCCTGGCGGACGAGAACGGCAAAGCCGTGCGGTTCACCTTCGGCGACGGCACCGACGCGGGAGAGTACTGGCGTGCAGCGGAGAAGCTGGGCAACCCGGAGCTGGCGCGCATCGTCAAGGTCCTGAACCTGCCCTACGCGAAGCAGGACAATCTCTACTTCTGGCCGGCCGTCCACGTCACCGGCGCGACATCCGACAAGGATTGGGGCGCGCTCAAGGGCGTCTACCCGGACGACGAGATCGCGGGGATGAAGGACCAGGGCAGCTACCTCGGCCTGCGCGTGGGCATCACCCCCGAAGGCGACTGGCAGATTGCCGTCGCCGGGGACTGAGGCACGCCACGCGTCTCACGTCGGCAGCTTGATGCCTGACAGCCGCTGGAACAGCTCCACGGCGAAGCCATCCGTCATGCCGGAGATGTAGTCCGTCACGCACAGCAGCCGCTGGTACTTCGACAGACGGGCCACCGCCTCGGTGATGGCTTCGTCTCGGGACGTGGGCTCTTCCGCCATGTCCCGGACGTGCTCCGGACGCTGGAAGAGGTCCAGTGGCAGCAATTGCCGCAGCTTCTTCTCCTCGCGGTTCGGCGTGTCGGTGACGACCGCCATCGCGAACATGTCCAGCAATCCGCCCAGCGTCTTGAAACCCGCGCTCTCAATCTGGAGCACGCGCTCGCTCTCATAGCCGTAGCGCCGCGTGAGGTTGCGGATGGCCTTCAACGGCTTCGCCACGTCATCCCGCGCGGAGGCCAACGGCGTCTCCCACGTCCCGTCTTCCATCGCCTCCACGTTCTCCAGGAACACCTTCACGCACGCCTGGATGAGCTCGCCAATCGCCCGCGCTCGCGCCTGCGCCAGCCGCGTCTCCGGATGCGACGGCGGCGGGCGCACAGGCCCTTTCACCGGACGAGGCAGCACCGCGTCCAGCAACTCACACGCATCCTTGATGGGAATCAGCCCCAGCTTCGCCGAGTCCTCCAGGTCGATGACCGCGTAGCAGATGTCATCCGCCGCCTCGACCAGGAACGCCAACGGGTGCCGGGAGAACACGCCAGCCTCCCGCTCCACCAGGCCCACCGCGCGGTACGCCTCCAGCGCAAGGGCCTCGTCGTCCTGGAAGTAACCAAACTTCTTCTCGGACACGCGCCCCTTGTCCCGCTCACGCCCGCCCGGCAGCACCGACGCGCGCGGGTACTTGCTCATCGCCCCCAACGTCGCCGCGGTGTAGCGCAGGCCGCCCCGCCGCTCGCGCGACTGAAGCCGGTTGAGGATTCGGAAGCCCTGCGCGTTGCCCTCGAAGGCCTCCAGGTCCTGCCACTGCCCCACCGTCTCGAAGGGGCTCTTCCGCCCGTCCACCTCGGCACCGGGCCGCGCCAGCCGCTGTGACACCCAATGCTGGATGGCCGCCTCGCCGGAGTGGCCGAAGGGCGGATTGCCAATGTCATGCGCCAGGCACGCCGCCGCGACGATGGTGCCCAGGTGCGAGGGATTCACCATGACGTCGCGCGCCCGCAGCCCCCGCCCCGCCAGATTCCCCAGCGAGCGCCCGACACACGAAGCCTCGATGCTGTGCGTCAGCCGCGTGCGCGTGTAGTCGCTCGTGGACAGCGGAAACACCTGCGTCTTGTCGTGCAGGCAACGAAACTCCGCGGAGAAGACGATGCGGTCATAGTCCCGGTCGTAGTCGGTCCGCTCGTCCTGGAGCAGCGCGTCCATGTCACTCAGGACGGGCGCCGGCTCCTCCAGCGGCTTCTTCTCCGAGCCCACCCGGTAACCTGAAAGAAGCCGCCGCCAACGCTCCGTTCGACTGCTGCTGCTCACGCCTGCCTCGCTGTGCGAAGGGACCCGGAGTGACATGCTGCCCCCCTCACGCACCGAGGCAAGTTTTACCAGCCGGGCGGACGGGCCCCCGTCCCCCCTCCCATGAGACATCGCGCCGCTGGACGAAGGCGCGGCCCCCGGGCAGCCTTCCGCCCGGCGAACACCGCCCATCCAACGGAGGCGTCCTCACGTATGAAGCTCAAGGCCCTGTGCATCACCGTGTCGCTACTCACCCTTCCCGGCGTGGCCTTCGCGCAGGGCGGGTTCGGCGCCCTCACCAAGGCCGCGGGCGATGCCGGCAAGTCCGCCGTGGAGAAGCGCGTCAACACCAAGCTGATGGACGAGGGCCGGCAGAACCAGTGCAGCTTCAAGACAGGCACAGCCCAGCTCGATGCCGGCTGCGACGCCAAGCTCAAGAAGCTGACCAACGCGCTCGTCGACGCCAAGAAGCAGCTCGTCGCCGCCGGCGTGAAGTCCTACAAGTTCGAGGTCTCCGGCCACACCGACTCCACCGGTGACGCGGCCAAGAACAAGAAGCTCAGCGAGCAGCGCGCGGAGACCATCGTCAAGGAGCTCATCGCGCGCGGCATCCCCCGGGGCGAAATCATCGCCGTGGGCTACGGCTCCGAGAAGCCGCTGGTGAAGCCCGACGACACCGCCGCCAAGAAGGCGAAGAACCGCCGCTACGAGCTCCAGGTCCGCCTGTAGCCTCAGCTCGCGCGGGCGCCCGAGGACACGGGCCCCGCGGGCGAGGCCACCTCGTCCCGCGGCGCCGTCCGGGCCGCGGGAATGAAGGTCATCGCGCGCTCGGCCAGCGCCGTAATCGTGAGCGACGGATTGACGCCCGGGTTGGCGGAGATGGCGGAGCCGTCCACCACATACAACCCCTCATGGCCGAACACGCGGTGCCGTGAGTCGATGACGCCCGTCTCCGCCGAGTCCCCCATGCAGCAGCCGCCCAGGATGTGCGCCGTCGTCGGAATGCCCAGCAGGGTCTCGCTGACGATGGTCATCGGATAGCCATCCAGCTTATCCGCCACGCGCCGGGCCAGGTCGAACGCCTCCGGCATGTTCGCGCTCGGCGCCGGGCCCTCCTGGAGCGCCGTGCTCAGCCCCAGCCTCCGCGAGCGCGTCATGCGCAGGTGCCCTTCCAAGGTGCGCATGTAGAGCAGAATCATCGTCCGCCGCGCGAAGTCCGGGACGAACCACGCCTTGAGGAAGCGCAGCGGATGCCGGACCAGCAGGCCCACCAGCCGCACGAAGCGCTGGAGCATCGTGGCCCCAGACACCTGCGGCGCCATCAGCAACCGGAAGAAGCCCGAGCCCGCCGAGTAGCGCACCGGCTCCAGGTGGGACTGGGCATCGGTGTGCAGGATGGAACCGATGGCGATGCCCCGTGACAAATCCTGCCCCTTGCGGCCGCTCACCACCCCCACGAGCGCCTCGGAGTTGGTGCGCACGCCGTCTCCCAGCCGGTCCGACAGACGCGGCAGTCCGTCCGGGCTCGCCTTCAACTTGAGCAGCAGGTCCAGGGTGCCCAGCACGCCCCCCGCGAAGACGACGTGCTTCGCGGTGAACCGCACCTTCTTCCGGAAGAAGCGCCGCGCCCCTTGGAGCGCTTCGACCTCGTAGCCCCCGTCTGGCAGCGGTCGCACCCAGGTGACTTCGGTGTCCGCGTGCAGCGTGAGGCCGCGCCGCTCCGCCAGGTGGAGGTAGTTCTTGTCGAGCGTGTTCTTGGCGTCGAAGCGACACCCCAGCATGCACCCACCACACGCAGTGCAACCCGTCCGGTCCGGTCCCTCACCGTTGAAGTACGGGTCCTTCACGGTGACACCCGGCTCGCCGAAGTACACGGCCACGGTGGTGGGCTGGAAGTCGGTGCGGCCCAGGTCCGTGCCCACGTCCTGGAGCACCCGGTCTGGCACGGTGCGCAGGGGATTCGGCGTGGCGCCCAGCATCCGCCGCGCGGTGGTGTAGTGCGGCGCCAGCTCCTCCTTCCACGCGGCGAGGTGGCCCCACGAGGAGGCCTGGAAGAAGTCGTCCCGGGGGATGGGGAGCGTGTTGGCGTACACGAGCGAGCCGCCGCCCACGCCCACGCCTGACAGAACGGTGACGTGGCGGAAGAACGACATCTCGAACAGGCCCCGCCACCCCAGCGTGGGCATCCAGAGCCAGCGCTTCAGCTCCCAGTTCGTCTTCGGGAAGTCCGGGGCGCGCAAGCGCCGCCCCTTCTCCAGCACCAGGACGCGGTAGCCCTTCTCGGTCAGCCGGAGCGCGCTGACGCTGCCTCCAAACCCCGAGCCGATGATGAGCCAGTCGCAGTCCAAGGCCATCCTGCCTCCCGACGGGCACCACGCCACACAGGTCACGCACCAGCGCATGCCAGCGGCGCCACTCTACGACAAAGAGATGCAGCAGCCCGGCGCGGAGATTCAGGCGGTGCGGGGAACGAAGCGCCTGCCCGCTCAGCGCGACTTCACTCTGGGCATGTCCTCTTCTTCACAATCCGACCAGGACTCAGAAAGCCTTTATTTCTCGAAAAGCAGAGGCTCCTCTCCGCAGCACGTCCCCCGTGCTGCGACGCAACGCCGTCTCCCTGGAGGAGCAATGCGGATGAAGACCTGGATGCCGGTCTCGCTGTTGCTGCTGAATGCCCCGCTGGCCCTTGCCGAGCCGCTCAAGGCCAAGCCAGCTGACAAGACTGTCTGGATTGCGATTGGCACGGATGCCATCACGCCCATGCAGGAGACCTTCGCGGCCGAAGGCTGGAACGTGCCCACCGCCCTCAAGCAGCAGGAGCACGCGGGCGTGTTCCAGCTGAAGGAGTCTCAGCTGTCGAGGCTGGCGCTGATGATGCACGAGAAGTTCGACCGGTGCGCGGGCTTCATCACCTACGAGACGAAGGAGGAAGCACTGGCGTCCCTGGCGCCCGTAGCCCCCAATGCGACCCAGAAGGCCGTCAGCTACACCCTCACCAACGCCGCGACCGTGAACACCCTGGTGGGTGAGCTCTCTGCCGCGAACATCCGCACCACCATCGCCGACCTGTCCGCCTTCCCCACGCGCAGCCAGAGCTCGCAAGGGGGCGTGGACGCCGCGGCCATGCTCCTGGCGAAGTGGCAGGGCTACGTCACCGGCGCGGGGCGCACGGACGTCACCGTGGCGTACTACCCGCACGCGGGCTGGCGGCAGCCCTCGGTCATCCTCACCATCCCGGGCACCGAGCTGTCTGGCGAGGTCGTCGTGGTGGGCGGCCACCTGGACTCCATCAGCTCCACCAGCGCCGCGCCCGGCGCCGATGACGATGCGTCCGGCATCGCGACGTTCACCGAAGTCATCCGCGCCGCCATGGCTCGCAACTACCGCCCCCTGCGGACGGTGAAGTTCATGGCCTACGCCGCGGAGGAGACGGGCCTGCGCGGCTCGCGGGAAATCGCCCTCTTCCACAAGAACAACAACATCAACGTCGTGGGGGTGATGCAGCTCGACATGACGAACTACAAGCACCCCAACGCCACAAGGGATGTGGGCATCGTCATCGACAACACGAACGCCGCCCAGAACCAGTTCATCCGCAACCTGATAACGACGTACGTCGGCGTGCAGTTCATCGACACGACCTGCGGCTATGGTTGCTCGGACCACGCCTCCTGGCACAACCAGGGTTACGCGGCCTCCATCCCCTTCGAGGGGACCGTTGCCCAGAAGAATCCCAACATCCACACCCCCAGGGACACCCTGGCGAACTCCGACAGCAGCGCCGCGCACGCGCTCAAGTTCTCCAAGATTGCCGCCGCCTATGTCGCCGAGCTGGCCAAGGGCACCGCGCAGTAGGCCCTGAAGCCCAGGGGCCCCGGCGTGAGACATGCGCCGGGGCCCGCCTGCATCACCAGTTTTGTCGGGATTACAACTTTGCCGGCATCTGGACTAGCCTGCGTGCAATGGGCTTGATTCAGAATCCGCCGCTGAGCCACGCATCCCTTCGTCGCGTCCTGGCACTGGCTCGTCCCGAGTGGAGGCTGCTCTTGCTCGGCACGTGCTTCCTCTTCATCGGAAGCGCGGGAGGACTGCTCTTCCCACAGGCCATCCGGGTCATCCTCGACGAAGCCTTGACCACCGCCACGCTCGACATGGTGAACGACACCACCCTGTGGATGCTGGGGGTGTGTTTCATCCAGTCGGTGGCCATCGGGCTGCGCTTCGCCTTCTTCAACATCGCGGGTGAGCGCATCGTCAGCGACCTGCGGGAGCGGCTGTATCGCAGCTTGCTGGAGCAGGAGATCGCGTTCTTCGACCAGCACCGCACGGGCGGCCTCACCAGCCGGCTGTCCACGGACACCGCCCTCATCCAGGGCGCCGTCAGTACGCACATCGCCATCATGCTCCGCAACGCGACCACGTTGATTGGCGGGCTGGCGCTGCTGCTCTACACCTCGCCCCGGTTGACGCTCGTCATGCTGGCGGTCGTCCCTCCCGTGACGCTGGGGGCGCTGTTCTACGGCCGCAAGGCCCGGCAGCTCGCGCGAGACGCCCAGGCCGCGGTGGCCGAAGCCAATGAAGTCGCCGCCGAGTCCCTCTATGGCATCCAGACGGTCCAGGCCTTCGTCGCCGAAGACGCGGAGCGCCGGAGCTATGGCCGTGCCATCGGCAAGGCCCTGTCGCTGGCGCGCACGCGAATCGTCTCCTCGGGCTTCTTCATGGGAGGAACGGGCTTCACCGGCCTGGCTTCGACCCTGCTCGTCTTCTGGTACGGCACGCACATGGTCGTTTCGGGCGACATCACGGTGGGTGGACTGACCTCCTTCCTGATGTACACGCTGATGGTCGTCATGGCCGTCGGCGCCCTGAGCGAGCTGTGGGCGGAGTTCATGAAGGCCGGAGGCGCCACCGAGCGCGTCTTCGAGCTCATCGACCGTACGCCCGCCATCTCCGTCAGCGGCGGCGAGCGGCCCGCGAACATGGAAGGCCACCTGCGCTTCCGCGACGTCAGCTTCAGCTACCCCACGCGCCGCGACGTGCCCGTCCTCCAAGGCCTGGACCTGGACGTCGCCCCCGGTGAAGTCGTGGCGCTGGTGGGACACTCGGGCGCGGGCAAGTCGACCGTCGCCTCGCTGTTGATGCGCTTCTACGATCCGGACCAGGGGGCCATCCTCGTCGATGGGACGGACCTGCGAACGCTCGACGTCCGCTGGCTCCGTCAGAACATCGGCATCGTGTCGCAGGAGCCCACGCTCTTCTCGGGCAGCATCGCCGACAACATCCGCTACGGACGCACCGACGCCACCGATGCGGAAGTGGAAGCCGCGGCCCGCGTCGCCAATGCCCACGACTTCGTGAGCCGATTTCCAGAAGGCTACCGCACGCGCGTCGGCGAGCGGGGCATCCAGCTCTCGGGCGGACAGAAGCAGCGCGTCGCCATTGCCCGCGCGGTCCTCAAGGATCCGCGCCTGCTCATCCTGGACGAAGCCACCAGCGCGCTGGACTCCGAAAGCGAGCACCTGGTCAAGGAGGCGCTGGACCGGCTCATGGTGGGGCGCACCACCCTCATCATCGCCCACCGCCTGTCCACCGTGGCGGGCGTCGACCGCATCTTCGTGCTGGACCAGGGCCGCGTCGTCCAGCACGGAAACCACGAGGCGCTCATCACCCAGGACGGCCTCTACAAGCGCCTCGTGGAACGGCAGTTCATCGCCGCCTGAGCCCTCACTCCTCGCGCATGGCCATGCTGGGCGGGACGCGCGCGGCGCGCCAGGCGGGCACGTAGCCCGCCACCAGCGCCACGAAGAGCAGCACGCATGCCGTCCCGAGGAAGACGAGCGGGTCCGCGGGGCTGACCTCGAAGAGCAACTTCGACAGGCCCCGCGCCAGGACCAGCGCCAGCACGGAGCCGATGATGACGCCCAGCCCGGCGAGCCGCAGCGCCTGGCTCAATATCAACCAGAAGATGCTCCCCTCCCGCGCACCCAGCGCCATGCGCACGCCAATCTCGGTCCGCCGCTGGGTGACGGAATAGGCCATGATGCCGTAGACGCCCCCGGCGGCCAGCAGCAGCGCCACGCACGCGAAGAACCCCAGCAGCGCGGCCAGCAGGTGCCTGGAGCCGAACGACTCCGCGATGAGCTCCTCCAAAGGCCGCGGCGACGGCGGTGGTTGCTCGGGGTCCAACGACGCCATTCCCTCACGCAAGGCCAGCGCCAGCGACGACGCCGCCGCTCCCGTCCCTCCCACGGTCACCATCATCACCATCGCGTCACGCGGGGCCTGCGCCAGTGGCAGGTAGAACTCCGGCACGGATGAACGCACCTGCCCGCGCCACAGCGTCCGGACGTCACCCACCACGCCGATGACCTCCCACGGCTCGGTGCCCCCCGTGAAGAAGCGCTTGCCCAGCGGCGACTCCCCGGGCCAGAAGCGCCGCGCCAGGGCCGAGTTGATCATCGCGACCCGGGGCGAATCCTCCACGTCCAACGCGTTGAAATCGCGCCCCTCGTGCAAGGGGATGCCCATGGTCCGGAAATAGCCCGGGGAGATGACGCGCTGACTGGCCTCGGGCAGCTGCCCGGGCTGCGGCTTCGGCTGCCCCTCCAGATAGATGTTCGAGCTCTGGCTGCGACGGCTGATGGGCGGCAGGCTGGCCGCCGAGACGGCCTGGGCTCCCGGCACGGAGGACAACCGCTCCTGCAGCGCATGGAAGAAGCGAACCCGCTCGGCGTCCGTCGGATACTTGGTCTCCGGCAGCGTGACGTCGAAGTAGAACACGCGTTCGGCGGCGAAGCCGGGTGAGGTCCCCTGGAGCTGGTAGAGGCTTCGAAGCATCAGGCTCGCGCCGACGACCAGCATCAAGGCCAGGGCCACCTCCGCCGTCACCAGGGCCGAGCGGATGCTCTTTCGCCCCGCCGTGGCGCCCGCCCCCTCCCGCATCGCCTCCAGCGGGTTCTGCCGCGACATCTGGAACGCGGGCGCCAGCCCAAACAGCACCCCGGTGATGGCGGACAGCCCGACACAGAACAGCAGCGCCCCTCCATCCACCTGGATGGATTGCCACCCTGGCAGGCGCTCCGCCAACCCGGGCGGCAGCATGGTGGCAATCATGTGCGTGCCCCACAGCGCGCCCAGGATTCCCAATCCCCCGCCCAGGAGCGACAGCAAGACGCTCTCGGTCAGGGCCTGGACCATCAGGCGCGTCGGGCTCGCGCCCAGCGCCCCACGAATCGCCAGCTCCCGCCGCCGGGCCGCCGCGCGCGCCAGCAGCAGGCTCGCGACGTTCGCGCACCCGATGAGCAACACGAAGCCCACCGCGCCCGCCAGGGTGATGAGCAGCGGCCTCAGGGGCCCCAGGTAGGCCTCGCGCACGGACGTCAGCCGCACGGTGCGCTCCGAATCCGTGTCGGGGTACCGCTCCGCCAGTTGCCCCGCGAGGACCCGCAGGGCGTCCTCCGCCATCGACACGGAGAAGCCGGGCTTGAGGCGGCCCACCACCCGCACCTTCCGGTCCCCGCGCGCATCCAGCTCCGCCTGCGTCGGCGCGAGCGGCACCCAGGCTTCGGCGCCAGGCGGGAAGTCGAAGCTCTTCGGCATCACGCCCACGACCGTGTAGGGCTCACCATCCAGCGTGACGGACTCACCCAGCACGGAGGGCGCGCCACCGAACCGGCGCCGCCACAACGCGTCCGACAGCACCACCACCGCCTCGCCACCCACGCGGTCTTCTTCCGCGGAGAACGCCCTGCCCAGCGAGGGCCTCGCCTCCAGCGCGGGGAACAGCGCGGCGCCCACCCGAAACGCCTGGAGCCGCTCCGGCTGCAGCGCGCCGCCCATGTTCAAGCTCCGCGGAACAATCCCCGCCACGTGCTCGAAGACCCCCGCCTGCGCGGTCCAGTCCTCCAGCGTCGCCAGGGATGTCTCGCTCCGCTCGACACCCGCCTTGGGAAGCGAGTCCCACACCATCACCAGACGCTCCTCATGCGGGAAACGCATGGGTTGCAGCCAGATGGAGTTGACCACGCTGAATATCGCCGTGCTCGCGCCAATCCCCAGCGCCAGCGTCATCATCGCGACCAGGGTGAACGTCGGACTCTTGAGCAACAACCTGGCGCCAAACCGGATGTCCTGACGAATTGTATCCATGTCCCTCTCACGCAAGAGCATGCCATGCGGCGTGCACCGCGGCGACGCGCATCACCACGAAAGCCCAGGCCCAGCGTCCGAGAACACCCAAGTCCGCGAAATTTCAAAGCTGGCAGACATTTCATTAAAAACATGTCTGAGCCTGGACATCCGCTCGAGGTTCACCGTACTCTTGGAGATCCGAGCTGAAGGCATCAACTGGCGTCAGGCTCGGCACGTTCGGCGACAAGTTCGTGCCGCGCGTGTGGTTTGATTCACCTCCCCAGGAGTTCCTCATGGTTGAGAGCAACATCGTTCTGAAGCCCGAGGTGGTGACGTTCAAGCAGCTGGATCCCGCGAAGGTGGACGCGCTCCGCGGCCAGCTGAGCATGATCCTGGGCCGTGGCGAGTTCCCCATGATGTCCGCGCGTGCGGTCGTCAAGGAGCCGCAGGATCACACCAGCCACACGTCTGACGGCTGGTTCTAGCAGGTCTCTGCTCCCCGGCGCTCATCCCTGGGCGCCGGGGTGCAGGTTGTCGTGACGCAAGGATTGCCCCCTTCCCGCCGCAGGAGCATCACTCGCTCCATGCCCCGGTGGTGTTCCACCTGGATGGGATTGGAGACCGGCTCCTCGCCCTTCCCGACCCGCGAACCCTGAGTCAGCCGTACCCGGGTCAAACGCGCCGAATCTCCCGTGTAGCAGCTGTTTCAACGAAAACACGTCTACGCCTGGACATTCGTTCGAGAGACACCGTACTCTTTGTGATCCGAGCTGCGGGCATCCACGGGTGTCAGGCTCGGCACGTTCGGCGACACGTTCGTGCCGCGCGTGTGGTTTGATTCACCTCTCCTGGAGTTCCTCATGGTTGAGAGCAACATCGTTCTGAAGCCCGAGGTGGTGACGTTCAAGCAGCTGGATCCCGCGAAGGTGGACGCGCTCCGCGGCCAGCTGAGCATGATTCTGGGTCGTGGCGAGTTCCCCACGATGTCCGCTCGCGCGGGCGCCGTCGTCGTCAAGGAGCCGCAGGATCACACCAGCCACACGTCTGACGGCTGGTTCTAGCAGGTCTCTGCTCCCCGGCGCCCATCCCTGGGCACCGGGGAGCAGGTTGTCGTGACGCAAGGATTGCCCCTTCCCGCCGCAGGAGCATCACTCGCTCCAAGCCCCGGTGGTGTTCCACCTGGATGGGATTGGAGACCGGCGCCTCCAGCGACAAACTCGTGCCGCGCGTATGTTTTGACTCACCTCCCTAGGAGTCCCTCATGGTTGAGAACAACGTCGTTCTGAAGCCCGAGGTGGTGACGTACAAGCAGCTGGACCCCGCGAAGGTGGACGCGCTCCGCAGCCAGCTGAGCATCATCCTGGGTCGCGGTGATATCGCCCAGCTCTCCGCGCGCGCGGTCGCCCCCGTCGATTATCCGTGGGAACACTCCAACCACACGTCTGACGGCTGGTTCTAGCAGGTCCCTGCGCCCCGGTGACCCCACCCGGCACGCCGGGGGCAGGATGTCTTGACGCAAGGATTGCCCCCTCCATGCAGCAGAAACTTCGTTCTGCCCAGGCCCCCGTCGTATTTCACCTGAATGGGATTGGGGACCGGCTCCTCGCCCTTCCCGCCCTACGCGCCCTGAGTCAGCTGTACCCGGGTCAAATCAGACTGGTGGGTGCGCCAGGTGATTCAAGCCTGTTCTTCTATCAAGAGCTCGGGCTCATGAAGATTCACGAGGTCCGCGCGACCACGCAAGGCACGGAGCGAAGCATCGACGCAGAGATGCTCCGGCAGGCGGTGGGGGACTGCGACTTGTTTGTCTGTTTCAACACCTGGCACGCGACGGGTGTCTCCGAGCTGCTCGAGGGGTTTCCGGCGGCCACCGAGACGGTCGGCCTGTATCGCCGTTACAAGCAGTGGGTCCGGGGTGAAGAATCCCAGCACTCCGCGGACCGGCTCTTCTCGGTGGCCCAGCAGGTGGATCCCACCCTGCGGCTGGAGGATTTCGCCCAGCCCCCCGTGCTGACGCCCGAGGCCACCGAGGCCGCCAGGCGCTTTCGTGACAGCGTCCCCGACGGGGCCAAGGTGCTCGCGCTCCATACGGAGACCGGCTCCCGGAAACAGTGGCCCGTCGCCCGCTACCGCGCCGTGCTGGATGCCTTCCTGGCGGCCCATCCCGAATGGCTCGTGCTCAACGTGGACTACAACGCCACGGAGCTGGCGCCCATGGTCCATGAAGGCCGCGTGCTGTCCGTCGCAGGCGCCCCACTCGATGTCGCCATGGCGCTGCTCGGTGCCTGTGATGGCTTCCTCGGCATCGACTCCTGCATGCTGCACGCGGCGGACTTCTTCCGGCTCCCTTCGGTGGGCCTGTTCGGAACGACCTCTCCCCAGCAATGGGGCTTCCGTTTCACGCCGGCCTTCCGCGAGCCCACCGGGAACGGGAGCATGGACGACATCACCGAGGAAGAAGTCCTCGGCGCGCTCACGGACCTCGCCGCCGGCCGGCTGCGCCCCGCCTGAGCGGCGGCGAGGGCGCCAGCCCCGGCTGGCCTCAGCCGCTCTGCACGCTCAGCATCGGCGGCATGGCCTGCGAGGAAGACTCTGTCGGCAGACCGTTGGCCATCTCCACCAGGGCGGCGTCCATTCCAGGCATCATCCGCAGCAGGGGGATGGGGTCCTCCACGAGCTTGCGCAGGACCCACTCCACGACCGCCAACGTCTGCAGGCATTCCTCGGACGCATGGGGGCGCGGCGTCGCGTCCCCGGTCCGGGCGTAGTCGAGCACCGGCAGCACGCCGCAGTAGGGATTGAAGGCGCACTCGCGGCACTGCGAGTCACGATCCCGCAGCGACAGGTTCATGGACCGGAACGTGGCCTTGTTGCGGATGAGCGCGTCATAGGTCGTCCCCTTCACGTTGCCCAAGCCGAACTCGGAGCGCATCGAACGGGCTTCGTCCGACGGCAGGATTTCGCCGTCATGGTCGTAGGTGATGGCCGAACCGAAGTCCCCGACCGGGTTGCGCCAGTCCACGAAGCCCGTATCCGTCGACTGGAGAATCTTGGCCAGGACGACCCGGACCACGCGCTCGGAGTAGTTTTCGTTCTCCTGGCGGTTCTTCTCGTAGATGTAATCGAGCGCGTCCAGGTAGTAGTGGAGGAAGTCCTGGATGTCGAAGGGCAGCTTCTCCTTGCGGGCGTTGCCCAGGGCCTTGAGCTTGAGGATGGCGAGGTCCTTGAAGCCCTCCGCATGATAGAAGTCGATGGTGCGCTTCAGCTCCTTGGCGTTGGAGGCCCCCACCACGCACAGGGGCGACGCGCTGAGCACCCCGGGGAATCGGTCGCGGAAGTGGCTCAGCCGCTCCATGACCTTGCGGAAGCTGCCCGCCCCGCTCCGCGTGACTCGGAATGAGTCGTGAATGTCCTCGGGACCGTTCAACGAATACGACACGTTGATGCGGTTCTCCTTGCAGTACGCGATGTGCTCGTCGGTGGCGACCATGAGGTTGCTCACCACGGAGAAGCGGAGCCGCTTGCCCACGGCTTCGTTCTGCCTGCGGGCCTCCTCGACGAAGTACTTCATGCCCTCGAAGTTCAAGAAGGGCTCGCCGCCCTGGAACTCGAAGCCCAGGAAGGGGGCCGGAGAGCCGAGCGCGAAGCGGATGATGGCATCCGCGACGTCGGGCTGCATGTCGAAGCGCTTGGAATCCGCGGAGATGTTCTCCGGGTTCATGTGGCAGTAGGTGCAGTTGAGGTTGCACCGCTTGGACAGCACGACGATGTGGAGCCCCGGCCCCGCGTAGGTCCGGTCGTGCCAGCGCTTGAGGTCCTCCAGCACGCGCGAGGAGTTCTGCGCGGTGATGAGGTGGCTGGTCTGCTCGAGCCGCGCGAACAGGGCCTCATCCATGGAGATTTCGTCGAGCTGGGCATTCTCCGCGCCGGACAACAGCTGCATGGCGCCCGTCCGGGACAGCCGCACGAAGTGGTCGGGGCCCACCTGCTTCGCGGGGAAGAAGTTGGGCAGCCACTCGTCGCGATAACGCAACCCTGGGACCCTCATGCGGCACCTCCGGCGTGCTGGGTATAGCGGGCCGCGAGCACTGCCGCCTCGCGCCAGTCCATGTATGTCTCGGCGTCATTCACCACGGGGCCGCTGCCGGCCACCCGCGAGAAGTGCTGCTTCATCCAGGCGTCGAAGGCCTGGTCCATGTCCGCATCCGCGACACGTTCGATGAGCGGGTGCTGCTCACTCAGGGCCTGGGCCATCTGCGCGAGGAGCACGCGCCCTTCGGGCGTGGGACGCTCGAAGTCCAGGAGGGTCCGGAAGGAGAGCAGGTTGCAGCGGTGTGACTTGAGCAGTTGGAAGCGCCACTCCCGCTGCTTGAACTCGGGCCTGTCCAGCGCCCGCAGCCGGAGCCGGTTCACCGCCAGGAAGGAGTGCAGGCCCAGATGCACGCCTCGGAGGGGGCGAGGGTCGGTGCGGTAGGCGGAGACGAACTCGGGACGTGAGTCGTCCCACCGCCCGAATGCGCGCGAGTCGAGCAGCAGATACATGCGCTCGTGTTGCAGCTCGTGGACCAGGTCCTCCGCATGCTCCAGGCCGTGGGCCACGCGCGTGAGGAAGACGGGCGTGCCAGCCCCATACGAGGACGAGCAACGCACGCTCCGGTTCTCCGGGCCTCCCATGTCGACGAGCGCG
Source organism: Myxococcus virescens (assembly GCF_900101905.1). Classification (NCBI taxonomy): domain Bacteria; kingdom Pseudomonadati; phylum Myxococcota; class Myxococcia; order Myxococcales; family Myxococcaceae; genus Myxococcus; species Myxococcus virescens. The sequence continues at coordinate 192,370 of NZ_FNAJ01000008.1, forward strand.
GGGAGCAACACGCGGGCCCAGTCGAGCACTTCGGGCCACAGCTCCCTCAGGATGTGGAAGGCCTCCTCCGTGCTTCGCAGCAGGGGCATGGGCCGCCAGGTGCCCGTGCTCCCATCGTCCGGGATGCCCGCTTGCTCTCGCCGGCCGGTGATGCCGAGCATCTCACTGTCGTCCAGCACCGGAACGTTCCAGGTCTCGGACCAGGGCAACGGCTGGATGCTCACGGGTGCTTCGCCCGTGAGCGGCAGCGGGATGCGCAGCCCGGGGCCGGCGTGCCCCTCGTCGGAGAGCAGGCACTCCGCGCCAGAGAAGTGCCAAACGACGCGCCCTTCACCGGGGCCGCGCACGTCGAGCCGCTCCCCCCGAGGCAGGCAGTAGAGGGTCCGCGGCGTCACGAAGAAGGCTTCGCCGTGGGTGACCTCTCCCCGCAGCCGCTGGACGATGAGCAGGGACGCGAGGTTGCCCATTAGGCATTGAATCAAGCCAGGCCCGACGGCGGCGGGCCCCAACAAGCGGCCGAGCAGCACCGTCGTGCTCCAGTGCTCCAGGAACTCACGCGCCAGCGCCGGCGCGCGCTCGACGAGCTCGAACGCCTCGGAGAGGAGGGACTGGAGCTCCGCGGCACATCCCCCCAACTTCCCGAGCCGCTCCGGCTGCTGGACCCAGCCCATGAGCAGGTCGAGCTGCCCCATCTGCTGCGCACGCAACAGCTCCCGCGCCGAGGCTTCCGTCTCGGGGGACAACGGCGTCGGGAACGTGAAGGCCTCTTGGAATTGCATCAGTGACTCCAGTCGAGCACCAACGGCGACTCGTGCGACAGATGGGACAGGAACGTGAAGATGGCCGACCGGACGTCATCGTGAGGCAGGGAGAGGGCCGCGCTCACGTCGCCGACCATCTCGGCGACCGTGCGCCCGTCACATTGGTCCAGCAGGAGTGCCTCGAGCGTCGACAGCGGCTGATGGCGGATGCCTGCCGGGCTCGCGTAACACAGGACCTCGGACGTCTCCGGCGACAACGGGCGCGCGTCCAGCAGCCGCGCCAGGTCTCGCGTGACGCGCAGGTGGTAGGGCCCCAACACCGGGCGGCGCTGGAGGAGGCTGTCACGCAGGACCGACACGTGGGTCGCGCGAAGCGCCTCGGTGCGCTCGTCACGGCGGGCCAGCTCCTTCATCCGGCGTGACATGCACTGAATGTGGAACAGGCCCCGGTCCATCCACAGGCAGGCCGCCAGGTCCTCCCGCAGCGGCGCCTCGAGCGCCGGCTCAGACAGGAGCGCGGCCTCGACAGCGGCGAAGTAGCCAGCATCCATGTCCGCGGGCTCCGAGACCTTCGACGGGAGGAGCGAGACCACCCTCGCCGCGAGCTCGAAGGCCTTGCCCTCCACGAGGCAGCGGAGCGTCCGGGGCACCAGGACCGCCGCGGGGGTCTTGTTGACGGACAGCTGGCACCGCTCCAGCAGGTAGCGCAGGTCGTGGGTGGATGCGCGCAGCACTTCCCGGATGGCCTCGAACGGCTCCAGCCAACGCACGAGGTCGTTGTTGTCTCCCCATCCCCAACGCTGAATGGGTTTGCTCGGGTGATATCCCGTGAAGAAGGTCGTCAACAGGGCCTGAGGACGCCGCTGCCCCCGCGCCGGTTCGAAACGACGGCCGGGCTGCAGCAGCGCGCAGCGCTCCAGGACGTGCTCGCCATAGACGAGCCGATACGGGGGCTTCCAGGGCAGGAGCGCCGAGTCATGCGCGCGCGTCACCGCGGCGGCCATCCAATGCGCCCGGTCGACCGGGTAGCGCTCCAGGCGGTCTTCCCGCGGCCGCCCCGCCATGGACAGCGTGCCCCCACAGGTCGCGATACGCGCTGGCTTCAACCAGTCGCAGAACGCGAGCGCTCCCACGGAGTCCATCTGATTCCAGAAGCCCTGCCACTGGACCGAGGCCCCCGTGGGGACGAAGGCGACATCAACCCGGCCCCGGAAGGCCTCCAGCGCTTCGCGCGTCCGGGGTGAATCCGTCACGTCCACCGCGTCCAGCGCCAGCACATCCGGCGTCTCCACCAGCAGGGCACACTGCTCCTCGCCCTCCCCCGAACACTGCGCGGGCAGGATGTGGATGCGCAGGTCCTGGGCCAGCTCGACGACGTCCCCCTCCTGGAAGGGGTGGAGATTGCGAAAGCCCAGCGCCGTGAGAGTCGCGCGAGCGCTCGACTCGGGCGCCGCGCCCGGCTTCGGCCTGTCGAGGAAGTAGAGGGCGACGTCTTCGCGAAGCCCCAACAGGCTGGGTGGATGGAGATGGTCGTCGTGCGCGTGGGAGAAGAAGACCGCGTCCACCGACGACAGGTCATCGAAGAACCACGCGGGACACGCAGGCTGCCGAAACTCCAGCTCCCGCAGCACCAGCACCGGGTCGATGAGAACCCTCAGAGGACCGCGCTGAATGACAAATGAAGTGTGGCCCAGGTGCTCGATGAAAGTCTGCACAGCCTGCCCATTATGAATATTCAGAATTCAACGTATCAATTCATATCCCCGAGCGTCAATGCAGGCCCCGGGGATGACGACTCAGCGCGGCCGGAGCAGCTCGGACGTGCGATGTGTGGCCAGATAGGCCTTGGCCTCAATCACCGGAGCCCCCGTCAAGCCCAGCTTGACGTGCGCGAGCCGCTTATCGAAGACACTCTCTCGCGTGGCCGAGCCAGCGGGCAGGTTGACCTGCGTGCGCCCCGGCCACGCCAGCAGCGCGTCACGCCGTGAGGGTGCGCAGAGCCCCCGCGTCACGAGCTCGTCGAGCAGGCGTTGCCACCGGGGCTCCTCGGCGGGCTGCGCACGTCCCTGGAACGAGCACTCGAGCCCCAGCGTCGGCAACAGCTGCGGCGCCAGGTCCAGGTTGAGCATGAAGCGATTGACGCCGAGCGGGAGGACCCACGCGAGGGTGTCCCGCAGCTGCTGGAAGTCTCCTGGCCACGCCACCGCTTCCAGGTACGCCACCACACGCTCGGGAGGCACGTTCTTGAGCGTGAAGCGCAGGTTCTTGCTGCGCCGCGACATCATCACGCAGGCCGCATAGAGGTGTGCACCGGGAGGCAGCGCCTCGATGCAGACATCCATTCCCCGCTGAAGCTCGGGCGTGAGCGGCGCCTCATCCCCACGCAAGAGCGGAAGCCCCGCGTGGAGCGTCGCGCGGTAGGTATCCGACTTCTGCCGGTGGAGCGCTTCGTTGACGGCGACAGGCTGGTCCCGTGTGCAGAGGAACACGATGGGCAGCGGAGGCGAGGCGACTGGCGCATCCAGGTCGAACTCCAGCCAGAACGCGTCGACTTCCCGGTCGAGCAGCCCGCCCGGCTCAGCCCACGCTCGCGCGAAGTCGCGAATGCGCCGCCACTCGGGAGCGGCGAACAAGGGCGCTGGGAGTTCTGAGTGGGGATGCCTGCCAGCAAGCAGCTCCTGACCGTCGTGTTTGATCCCCAGGATGAAGTCCACCCGAGGCGTCCCCTCCAGCAACCGGACCTCGAAGCCCCCATCGCCCTCTAGCGCCGCGGGCAGCCATTCGCCCAGCGCGAGCAGGCGGGCTCGCGACTCGGGAGAAAACAGCGCGGGCGGGTAATCATCGTCGAAGGCCGCCAACGTCTCCTTCCAGGTGCCCGACCGAGGCGGGAGCGCCCCTGGGAGGAAGTTGTCGGTCCGGTCCGCCGCGATGCGCGCGATTCGGACGTACCGAACGAGCGCTTCGACACACAGCGCCGCCGATGCCTCGAGCGAGCCGTAGACGACGTCCTCGGCCTCGTACAGCGGCGCCACGGGCCAGAGCCCCTCCTCGCTCTGCTCGCGCAGCAGCAGGGACGCCATGGAATCCAACGTCCGCTCGAAGAGGTTGACGTCCGTGGGGCGCCCCAGGTTCATCAAGGCGCTCATCGCGAGGGCGACATTCACCGCGCCGCGCACCTCCCCCTTCTCCCAGAGCGAAATGAGTTCTGCCCGAAGGGGGACCGCGAGCTGCCAGTGGTCACCCACGTGACGAACCCAGCGCGTCAGCAGGTAGCCCAGCAGGAAAGGCGAAACCGCGGGCTCGCCGCGTGCGCAGCCCAGAAGCCCCTGGGTTCGAACCTTCTCGGAAACAAGCGCGGCGCGACCCGGTAGCGACCGCCCTTCGTGCGCCGCCAGGAGCAGGAGGTCCGCGGTCGTGGCGACGTCCGCTTCAGGAGGAACGCCCTCGATGGCCGCCGCCCCTGACTCGGACGATGTCTGGCCAGGCGCCCTCGTTGCGTCGCGCGACAGGAGCACAGCGAGCGCCGAGGGTGGGTCCAGCGGCATGTTCCATTGCCTCAACGCCACCAGCGCGCGGGCCGACTCCCCCGCTTCCGACCGTGCCGAATCCGGGGAGAAACGCCAGCAGCCGGTCGACGCGCGACTGGAGAGCAGCCGCCGCACGCAGGACGCCCCATGCGCATTCGCAGCCCCCTCACTCTCAGCCAGCGCGAGGAGAACCAGCGTTGCCGCCGCCGGCGAATCCACCGAGTGAACGCCCGCTCCCGTGGAAGCCAGCATCTCCGCGACGGGAAGCTGCTCCAGTGCGGCAACCGCCGCGCCAATCGCGCCATCCAGCATTTCTGCCGTGGGCCGGATTGGCTCTCCTGGACTCTGAACAGACACGGGCTTCCTCCGAGCAACGCTGGCGAATGGACTCAAAGCGTGCCCGAGCGCGAAGCTCAGGGTCAATCACCTCTCCATGTAAATTGCTGAAATCAATTTAGACCCCCACTCCTTGTAAAATTGGCGAACTGATACTCTCGCGGCGGCACATCCTCCACCCGTCAGCGAAGGCCCGAAGCCCAGCGCGAGACACGCACCGGGCCCCTGGCGGGACGACGTGTCCTCCAGCGTGAAGCCGATGCGGGTGTTGCGCGCGGGGGTTTCCGGCTGCTGTTGCACGAATTGTCAGAGGAGTCGCTCCACGGGTTCCTGGTGGAGTGCAAGCACGGCCGCATGCCTCGGCTGGCGAAGCGGGTGTCCCCCGCGCGCTACGTCCAGCGCCCCGCCGTCACGGGGGATGCGCGGACAGGCGCCGAGGAGCGCGTCATGCGGACCAGATGGCTTCCACGCGGGAGCGCACCTTGCGCCGCGCCTCCGCGAAGCCGGGCTGCGCGCGCAGGGGCGTCAGCGCCGGGCAGCGGTCCATCCACTCCAGATCGATGAGCGCCAGGTTCGCCGCCTGCTGGAGATAACGCAGCGCCTCGGCGGGCGCGCCCCGGATGCACATCAACTCCGCCGCGAGCTGACACACCATCGACGCGAAGCGCGAGTTCACCTGCTGCCGGGTGAGCATGCCGTCCAGGGTGGCCATCGCGGCCTCCACCGATACCTCGCCCAGCGCCGCCGAGCAGTAGGTGGCCACGTAGGAGGCCATGTGGCTCGGGTCTTCGTTCAACGCGTCCCGGCACTGGCGGACGTCGTCCATGTCGCCCCTCCAGGCCGCGACCCGCATGCGGAGGATGAGGACCGCCATGCCCAGCAGGGGCTGACTGTTCAGACGCGCCATGCACCACTGGTAGGTCGCATCGTCGCCACGCAGCGCGCTGCAACGCGCCACCTCGACCAGGCAGATGGCCATGGCCGGCTCCAGTGCGTAGGCCAGCTTCAAGCGCGGCAGGCCTTCATCCGCGCGCCCCGCCTCACATTGGAGGTTGCCGAGGAGTTGGAGCGCGGGCGCGAACGTGGGAGCCGTATCGAGCGCCGTGCGCAAGGCCACCACCGCGTCCCGCCACCGGCCTTCGCGGGTGGCCAGGATGGCCTGGGCCAGCTTCGTCTCCACGAGCTCCGGCGCCACCTGTCGGGCCCGTTCCAGGCTGGTCCGCGCCAGGGCATCCCAGTCGACCTCGTCCGCCAGGGTGCTGATGAAGCCCGCCCGAAGCGTCGCCACCGCATGCTGCGCCGCCGCGTGCGGGAAGCCAGGCACCGAGTCGTGAAGCTGTTCGAGCGGCGTGATGACCTCGTCCTTCAATTCCCGCGTCATCGAGTGCGCGAGCATCCGGGAGAGCGCCTGCCGGTAGAGGGCCAGGGCCTCCGCTGGCACGGTGGAGCGGTAGGCCAGGATGGTCAGCTCGCCGCGGAGGGCTTCCGCCAGACGCTGCCCCAGCCGGTCCTGGAGCTGGAATGGGTCGTCATCCGCATCGTCGAAACGGCCGCTCCACAGCTGCGTGCCCGACGCGCCCTCCACCACCCGGAGCGTCACGCGCACCGTCTTGCCCGCGGCCTGGAGCGTCCCATCCACCAGCAACTCCACTCCCAGCTCGCGCGCCGCGACGCGAGGGTCCCGCTCCTGCCGGAAACGCTCCGTGGCCCCGCTGCTCTGCACCCGGAGCCCCCGCGTCTTCGACAGCACGTCGATGAGCGCCTCCGTCACACCGTCGCCCAGAAACGCCTGGTCCGAAGCACCCAGGAAGCGCAGCGGCAGCACCGCCAGCGACTGCTCATCAGGGCGCAATGGCGTGCGAGATACCAGCCCGCCCGAGGACATCGAAGCGTGGCTGAAACCGCTGGGCTGTGGTGTGGATGCGCCATGGGCATGTTCGGGCTCGATGGCCTCACCGACAGAACCAAGCCACTGCCTCAGCGCGTCCGCCACACAGGCCGCGTCCCGCGGCCGGCCGGAGGGCTCACGCGACAAGCACGCGAGCACCAACTCCGCCAGCGCATCCGGCACCGCCGCCAGCAGGCGTGGATCGGGCGGCGGCTGCCGCAGACGGGCCATGGCCACGGCCATGGGCGAATCACCGGCGAACGGAGACGCTCCGGTGAGCAACTGGTAGAGCACCAGGCCCGTGGCGTAGAGGTCGGCGCGGGCATCCACCTCGCCACTCTCCAACTGCTCGGGCGCCATGTACATGGGCGTGCCCACCAGTCCCTGCGTGCGCGAAGCCCCCTCGCCCGCCAATGCCCGGGCAATGCCGAAGTCGGTGAGCACCACGCGGCCACGGACCTCCACCAGGACGTTGGCCGGCTTCAAGTCCCGGTGCACGACGCCCGCGGCATGCGCCGCCGCCAGGCCCTCACAAAGCGCCAGGACCAGCCGCGCCGCCCGCGCGGGAGGCACCGTGTGCTCGCGTTCCATCAACGTTTGAAGGCTCTCTCCCGCCACGTACTCCATGGTCAGGTAGAGGCGGCCCGAGTGCTCGCCCAGATCGAAGGTCCGCGCCACGTGCCGATGGGTGATGCGCCGGGCCAGACGGACCTCGCGGCGGAAGCGCTCCAGCCACTCCGGCGCGGGCGAGGCGCCCAGCTCCAGCAGCTTCAACGCCACCACGTCGCCCACCAGCGTGTCCCGCGCCCGGTACACCGCGCCCATTCCACCGCGCCCGGCCAACTCCTCGAGGACATAGCGCCCGGCGAACAGCGCGCCCTCCGTCACGTCGGTGATGGCGGGACGCGGGTGCGGCGATAGCAACGTCGCATCGGTCCCCTCGGGTGGCGCACTCCGGTTTTTCTCCTCGGACACAGCGCGGAATCTACCCTGCCGGAAGTCGGGGCGCCCGGCATTCAGGATGGGCCCAGGATTCCTGGAATATCGAGTCCGGCGTCAGCGGGACACCGGGGGCGTCTCCGGCGGCTTCGGCTTGAAGAGCGCGCACGCGCGGACCGGCTGCGGCGGGTACTTCTGAGGCAGCAGCGGGCAGAGGATGAAGGTCGTGGTCCTCGATTGGACGTAGCGAGGTGGCGCGGCGCAGCGGTGGCAAAGGCTGTCGGGAAACGGCAGCGATTCGGGCGGGGGCGTCGTCATGGCCTTCGGTCCTGGAGCATCGCACGAAACCCACCACGTGCCTGGTGCTCGTGGAGAGCGGCCATGCCAGTGATGACATGGCCGCTCGCGAATACCGCTTCAGTCGCGCAGCTCGAGCCACACGGGAGCGTGGTCCGAGGGCTGCTTGCCCTTGCGCTCCTCGCGGTCCACGTCCACGACCGTCAGTCGCTCGGCCACGGGCGCCGTCACGTAGAGGTGGTCGATGCGCAGGCCCAGGTTCTTCGGGAAGCCGAGCATGCGGTAATCCCACCAGGTGAACTTCTGAACGTCAGGGTGCAGCCTGCGGAAGGCATCCGAAAGCCCGAAGGCGCCCAGGCGCTGGAGCGCATCCCGCTCCTTCAGCGTGAAGAGCGTCTGGCCTTCCCACAACTTCGGGTCATAGGTGTCGATGTCCTCGGGCGCCACGTTCCAGTCCCCGCCCAGCACCAGGGGCTCGTCCGGCTTGTGCCGTGTGTCCAGGTAGCGCCGCAGGCGGCCGTACCACTCCAGCTTGTACTGGTACTGCGGCGAGTCCACCGACTGGCCATTGGGCGCGTACGCGCTCACCACGCGGATGCCGCCCACGGTCGCCGCGATGAGGCGCGCATGCGAATCATCCACGCCGTCGGACAGGCCCTTCACGACGTCCTTCGGCTCCTCCTTCGCGAGGATGGCGACGCCGTTGTACGTCTTCTGCCCGTGGACGGCGGCGTGGTAGCCCAGCTCCCGCACGGCCTCCATGGGGAAGTCGTCGTCCACGCACTTGAGCTCCTGCAGGCAGAGGACATCCGGCTGGGCCTTCTTCAACCAGGCGAGCAGCCGTTCCTGACGGGCCCGCACCGAGTTCACGTTCCAGGTGGCGATCTTCATCGCGCGGACCGTCGCATGCCGCCCGCGCCCCCCGCCATGCTTTTCCCCGGCCCTGTGGCCACAGGGCCACACAGCCCCCTCCGTCCCTCTGGGAGCATGCGTGGCACGCCAGTCGCAATGACGCCGGGTGGGAGGCCGGCACCCGGCGCCCCGGAGTCCCCGTCCCGGGAACTCCGCCAGCAGTCGAGGTCGCCGCCATGCGCCGCAACCACACGAAGCCCACGTCCCACACCCGCTTCCGCCCGCCGGCCTCCGTGCGGCGCGCGCTGGTGCTGGCAAGCCTCGTGGTGCTCGGCCTGGCCCTGGCGTGGGCGGATGCGCCGCTGCCCCGGGCGCTGCGCGCGTGGCTGGCCGCGGAGGAGCAGTCCACGTCCAACGCGGACGCCGCGGCGCCGGATGCAGCCAGTCCTCGGGGAGACGCCGCCGCGTTTCCGCCGGCTTTCGAGCCGCGCGCGCCGCGTGGAGACATCAGCATCGCGCGCCTCGGCGCCGCGTCCGGCGCCGCGTCGGAAGGTTCGAACATCGCGCCAGAAGCCGAGCTCGCGTTGCCACACAGACATGGACGGCGCGTGGACCACTTGAGCCGGGCCCACCTGTTGCGCGACTGGGACGACCTCGCTGGCGCGCTCACCGAGTGCCGCCGTGCGATTCATGACGCCCCCGACGACGTGGCCGCCTTGGCGCTGGCGGCGGAGCTCGCCGGGCTCACGGGCCGGACGGAGCTGGCCGTGCGTGCCCATGCCCAGCTCGGCCGCCTGCTTCCCCTGGATGCCCGCCCCCTGGTGCGTCAGGCGAGGCTGCTGGTGTCCCTGGGCCGCCATGCCGAAGCGGTGTCCGTGGGCGAAGAAGCCGTGCTGCGCAATCCCGAGTACGTGGAGGCCTATCAGGTGCTCGGGCGCGCGCACCTGGCGCAGGGGGCGCTGGCGAAAGCGATGCTGCGCTTCGAGCAGGCCGTCCACCTCCACCCCGAGCACGGCTACGCTCTCAACAACCTGGGCCTCACCTACCTGCGTGCCGGAGAAGCCCAGAAGGCCGCGGATGTGCTCGTCCGGGCGGCGGAGCTGCTCCCGCACGTGGCCTATGTGCACAACAACCTGGGCGTGGCCTACGAGCGGCTCGGACAGGTGGAGGAGGCCCGGGCGGCCTATGCCGCCGCCATGCACCTGTCACCGCGCTACGTCCAGGCCCGCGTCAACGCGGACCGGATGCGCCGCACGGCCCACGCGGACATGGCCGGCGCCCGGACGGTGCGTGAGCAGCCGCGCCCCACCCAGGGAGAGGCGCCTGCTTCCCGGTAGCGCCTTCCTGCCTGGAGGCCCTGCGCCGGGCGGGCCTCCAGAGCGGTTCCCGTTCGGTGTCCCCCGGTCTAACCTGCGGACTTTCTTTCCAGCGCAATGACCACGGCTCCCCAGATGCCCTCTTCGCCTGATTCCTCCACACCCACTCCCCCCGCGCCGCCTTCGCGACCGGGGTTCGGTGCCCGGCTGTGGCGCTGGACGAAGCGGCTGCTCATCACCGGCCTCGTGTGCCTGGTGCTCGGCGCCATCACCGTGGCGGGCGGCTACGCGTACTACAGCCAGGACCTGCCCTCCGTGGACGCGCTGCGCAACTACCAGCCGCCGCAGGTGACGAAGGTGACGTGTGGCGACGGCACGCTCTGCGCCGAGTTCGCGCACGAGCGGCGCACGTTGATTCGCGTGGAGGACCTGCCGCCCCACGTCCGCAATGCCTTCCTGGCCGCCGAGGACGCGGACTTCTACAAGCACGAGGGCCTGGACTTCTTCGGCATCACCCGCGCGGCCATCAAGAACCTCATCCCCAACAGCCGCAAGTCCGGCGCGTCCACCATCACCCAGCAGGTGGTGAAGAACCTGCTGCTGTCCCCAGAGCGCAGCTTCTCCCGCAAGGCGCGCGAGTGGATTCTCACGCCACGCGTGGAGGAAGCGCTCACCAAGGACCAGATTCTCTCGCTCTACATCAACCAGTCCTACTACGGGCAGCGCCGCTACGGCATGGAGGAGGCGGCGCTCTTCTACTTCGGCAAGCACGCCAAGGACTTGAACGTGGGCGAGGCCGCCGTGCTCGCGGGCACGGTGCAGCTCCCGCACCGCATCAACCCGGTGACGAACATCACGCGGGCGAAGTCGCGTCAGCGCTACGTGCTGGACCAGATGGCGCGCAACGGCTTCGTGTCCGCGGACGTCGCGGAGGCGGAGAAGGAGAAGCCCATCGTCCTGGCTCCCCGGCGGGGCAAGGTGGTGGGGCCGTATTACACGGAGGAGATTCGCCGCACGCTCATCGCGCGCTACGGCGAGCAGGCGGTGATGGAGGGCGGGCTGCGCGTGGACATCGCCATGGTGCCCAAGCTCCAGCTCGCGGCGGAGCAGGCGGTGCGTGACGGCCTGGAGGCGGTGGACCGGCGCCAGGGCTACCGCGGTCCCCGTGGCGCGCTGGAGAAGGGCCAGTGGGAGCGCTACCGGGCCCTCATCGCCACGCGCATCGAGGAGGCGGGCCGCCGGCAGAAGGACCAGGGCTACGTCGCGGACCTGTCCTCGCTGGCGAAGGTGGAGAAGGAAGAGCCGAAGACGCCCGAGACCGCGGGTGCGCCCCTGGACCCGCTGGAAGAGGAAGGCACCGAGGAGCAGCGGCCGGACCTGTCGCCCGAAGACGAGGCGCCCCTCTCCGCGGACCAACTCCTGGCGCAGTCCGTGCGCCTCAAGCCCATGGAGGAAGGCCTGCGCCTCACGGGCTACGTCATGCAGGTGGATGACAAGCGCAACGTGGCGCGCGTGGACCTGGTGGGCCGCACCGCCGAAGTGGCCTTCACGACCGTCTCCTGGGCGCGGCAGAAGGGCAAGAGCGCACCGAAGAAGATTTCCGACGTCTTCACGGAGGGGCAGCTCGTCTTCGTGCGCGTGCTCAAGGCACCACCCGCGCCAGCCTTCGTGGAAGCGACGCTGGACCAGGTGCCCGAGGTGCAGGGCGGGCTGGTGGTCATCCGTCCGGAGAACCGGCACGTGGTGGCGCTGGTGGGCGGCTACGACGCGGAGCGCTCGTCCTTCAACCGCGCCACGCAGGCGAAGCGGCAGCCTGGCTCGTCCTTCAAGCCGTTCCTCTACGCCGCCGCCATGGGCAGTGGCCGCTACACGCCGCTGTCCAAGGTCAATGACGCCCCCGAAGCCGTCCGCGACCCGTACACGGGCAAGACGTGGAAGCCGCAGAACTACGACCGCCAGTTCCACGGGCCGATGACGCTGCGCGAGGCGCTCACCAAGTCGAAGAACACGGTGTCCGTGCGCCTCATCGAAGCGCTCACTCCGGCCACCACCATCGACTTCGCGCGCCGGGCTGGCATCCACTCCCCGCTGCCGGAGAACCTCACGCTGGCCCTGGGCACCGGCGAAGTCACGATGCTGGAGGCCGCCAACGCCTACGCCACGCTCCAGGCCAGTGGCCGCTATGCGGAGCCCCTGATGCTGCTGCGCGTGCGCGACGCGCGCGGCAAGGTGCTGGAGGAGCATCAGCCGGCCTTCGAGGAGACGCTGCCGCCCGCGGTGGCCTACCTCACCACGTCGCTGATGCGCAGCGTGGTGGAGGACGGTTCAGGCCGGGCCGTGCTCGCGCTGGAGCGCCCCGCCGCTGGCAAGACGGGCACCACGCAGCAGTCCCGCGACACGTGGTTCTCCGGCTACACGGCGGACTGGGTGGCCAGCGCGTGGGTGGGCTTCGACAACAACGCGCCGCTGGGCGGCAGTGAGACGGGTGGCCGCGCCGCGCTGCCCATCTGGCTCCAGTTCATGCGCGTGGCCCACGAAGGACTGCCCACGCGGGAGTTCGAGGTTCCCCCCGGCGTCGTGCAAGTGCGCATCGACCCCATCAGCGGACTGCTGGCGGGCAACTCCGTCCCGGGCCGGCTGGAGCCCTTCCTCGAAGGCACGCAGCCCACCGCGGAGGCGCCGCCGCCGGGACAGGTGACCACCGACCAGTTCTTCCTCGACGAAGGCAACAGGCGGGGACTGTGAGCCCCGCCCGGGCCCTGCTGCTCGCCCCCGCGCTGGCCACGCTCGTGGCGCCGGCGGCGCCGGCGTCCGACACCACCGCCGCCATTCCCCGGCTCGCCCGGCAGGTGACGGGGGCCGTGCGCGCGCAGCGTGGCGTGGAGTCGCCGGTGGCGGTGAATGTCACGGGCGGCTCGGCCGAGCTCCGCCGCGCGGTGAGCACGATGCTCGCCTCGCAGCTCTCCTCCGCGGGCCTGCCGCCCGTGGTGCTGGAGGCGCCCACGGCCGATGCCGCCGAGGCGCTGGCGCGCGCGCAAGGTGCCCGGACGCTGGTGCGGCTCTCGCTGGACGTCGAAGGCGGCGCGCTGCGCGCCCGAGGTGATGTGATTGGCACCTGGGTGAACTTCTGGTCCGGCCGCACGCCCACGCGGCCGCCCAAGCCCGCCGCCACGCTGGTGGAGACGGTGCCCGCGGACCCGACCGTGTTGGCGCTCGCGTTGGAGGGTGCAGGCGCTTCGCCCACGTCGCCCCCGGAAACGGGCCCTCAAGGCATCCGGCTGCTGGGCGCGGCGCTGGCGCGACTGGAGCATCCCCTGGCGGCGCTCGCCGCCGGGGACCTGGACGGGGATGGCCGGGATGAAGTGGCGGCCCTGACGGAGCATGACGTCTCCGTCTTCGACGCGGAGGGGCGGCTCGTCGCACGCAAGGAGCTGGACTCCCTGCCTGCTGGAAGCGCCACCACCCGGGAGCCCTTTGGCGCGTTGGCGTTCCTGCCGGGGCCCCCTCGGCTGGCCGCGTGGAGCACCCGCCATGCGCACGGCGAGCTCCTGGCGCTGGACAAGACCCGCGCCACCCTGCGCGCCGTGGGGACGCTGGACACGGCGCCGCTGGGCGCCACCGAGCGAGGCACCTTCGTCCCGGGACAGACAGCCTTCGCGCCCACCCTGAAGCTGGCGGAGGGCCGCACGCTGACGGTGCCCGCGCCCTTCACCACCGCGAGCATGGATGCCCAGCGGATGCTGTTCGTCCACCCAGATGGCACCGCGGCCTTCTACGCGCACGCGGGCGCGGCACCGGCGCGCTGGACGAACCTGGGCGCTGGCAGCGCGCTGGGAGACCTGGATGGGGACGGCGTGCCGGAGCTCATCACCACCTCGACTCAGCTCACCCCCGCCCCCGATGTGCTGCGCGTGCACGGAACCTCCGGGGACGACCCCGGCACGCACGAACCGCTGTGGCAGGGCGCCCTGCCCACGGGCCGCGCGCTGTACGTGGTGACGGCCCGCCTGGACGGCGACAAGCGCCGCGAGGTCATCGTGGGCCTCTGGAAGCCGGACGGCACCAGCGAGCTGTTCCTCCTGCGCCAGGGGGCGCCATGAGACTCCGCTCCACCCTTGCCTGCCTCGCGTTGCTCGCGTCCGCGTCCGCGCAGGCGGCCGGCCGTCCTCGTTACGGGGGTGAGCTGCGCGTCGCCCATGGCGGCCCGCCGGAAGTGGCCGAGCCCGCGCTGGCCGACACGCCCCTGGAAGCAACACTGCTGGGGCTGCTTTCCCCGCCGGTGTGCCGTGCCACACGGGACGGCGGCTTCGAGCCCGCGCTCGCGCGGGAGCTGTCACGCCCCACGCCCCAGTCCCTGCGCATCACCCTGCCCAACCCCGCGTCCGCCACCGCGCTCGCGCGTGCATGGATGCGGCTGGCGAGCAACGACGGCGCATCCCCGTACCGGGCCCTCTTCCATCCGCTGCGCGGTGAAGCGCGGCAGGTGACGCCCCAGGGCGCCACGCTGGAGCTGACGCTCGCCTACCCCTGGCCGGACCTCGAGCGCGCGTTGTGCCATCCGGCGCTGGCGCCGCCCGCCGCCCCCAACGCGCTGGGCCCCTTCACCGCCGCGGGACGCGGGGCCCTGGAAGCGCAGACGGCCTGGCCCCAGGGGCGCCCGTACCTGGACCGGTTGCTGCTCACCGCCACGGACCAGCGCGGCCTCTCCCGGCTGTGGTCGTCCCGGCAGGTCCAGGTGGAGCTGGGCGTCGCGTCGGAGACGGACACCACGGCCGGCGCGCCGCTCTACGCCACCTTCCTGGCGTTCTCCCCTCGGCGGCTGCCCCCGGACTTCCGGCAGGCCGTGGAGAGCGCCATCGACCGCGAGGACCTGACCCGACTCTTCGTCCAGGCGCCCGCGCAGCCCATGCCGCACCTGCTCCCGCCGGTGATGCTGGACGCGCCCGCGCGCCCCCGGCCGTCCGCGCTGCCGGCGAGCCCCGCGCGGACGGTGACGCTGCGCTACGACGCATCGGTGGAGGACCAGCGCGCGGTGGCGGAGCGCATCCAGGTGAAGCTGCACGAGCGAGGCTACACCGTGGCGCTGGAGGCGCTCCCGCGCGCGGCCCTGCGCGCCCGCTGGGCCCAGGGCGACTTCGAGCTGATGCTGCACGCGCTGCTGCTGCCCCCCATCCCCGGGCCTGCGCTGGCGGTGGTGCTGGATGCCGGTGGGCGCAAGGACTTGCTGGGCGTGGAGTTGCCCGCCATCGGCGCGCTTGCATCCTCCGCTGCGCGGGACGCGCGGGCGCGCGAGCGAGCCCTGGCCCTGGCCGCGTCCGTGCCCCTGGTCCCCCTGTACGTGCAGGGGCTGGGAATGCGCTTCGCTCCGGACGTGGGCGGGGTGATGATGGATGCACAAGGCCTCCCCTCGCTGGACGGACTGCACGTGCTTCCACCGGAGGGGACGGCGATGGGAGGACGTCCTTGAGGAGAACGGCATGCGCTTGAGGACGCGGCTGGCGCTCGCCTTCGCCCTGCTGGCCCTGGTTCCGCTCGCGGTCGTCGTGCCCCCCACCCTCACCCGCTTGCGCGACACGTTGTCGCGCGAGCTGGACGCGCGCATGGAGGCCGCCACCGCCTCCGCGCAGGAGTCCCTGGAGCGCTCCAGCGCCACGGCCCGCCGCGCGGTGGAGGAGCTGGTGGACAGCACCAGCATGGAGGACCTGGCCCGCGAGGCCCGCGACCGCCCCACCCGCGCCATCCAGGCCGGCACCGCCGAGGCCCTGATGAAGAGTCGCGGCCTGAGCGTGCTGGCCCTCTTCGACCGCGAAGGAAGGGTGCTCTCCTCCGGCCACCTGCCCGCGCGCCGGGGAGACCCGGACCCGGCCCTCTTCGCCGTCACCCAGCAGAAGTCACCCCGGCCCGTGCCAGTGCGCGTGGAGGTGCGCACGGCCTCCGGACTCCGTCAGCTTCCGGCGCTCGTCACCGCGCGCCCGGTGGACTTCGGGGACCTGCGGCTGTGGGCCGTGGGCGGCGTGCTGCTCGATGAGAGCCTGGCGCAGCACCTGGCCCGCCTCACCCAGACGCAGGTGACGCTGCTGGCGGGTGACACGCCCCTGGCCAGCGCGGGCACGGCCGAACCACCGACGGTGACGAAGGTGCTGCCGCTGGGAGAAGCGGCCACGGTGCGGCTCGTCTTCAGCCGCGCCGCCGCGCGTGAAGCGGAACAGGGCGTCATGCGCGCCTTCCTCCTGCTGGCGGCGCTGGGCGGCACTTTCGCGGTGCTGCTGGGCCTGCTGGTGTCCCGGTGGATGACGCGGCCGGTGGAGGCCCTCACCGAGGGCGCCCGGCGCGTGGCCGAAGGCGCGCTGGAGTCCCAGGTGACGGTGGAGGCCAGCGGCGAGGTGGGCGAGCTGGTGCGGACGTTCAACCGCATGACGTCCGAGCTGAAGGCCACCACCGAGCGGCTGATGGCCAGCGAGCGCATCGCCGCGTGGCAGGAAGTGGCGCGGCGACTGGCCCACGAAATCAAGAACCCGCTGACGCCCATCCGCATGTCGCTGGAGACGCTCCAGGCCGCGCAAGAAGCGAAGCACCCGCGCTTCCCCGACATGTTCAAGGAGAGCGCGGGCGTGGTGCTGGAGGAAGTGGACCGGCTGCGCCGCATCGTCGACGAGTTCAGCCACTTCGCGCGGATGCCCAAGCCGCAGCTGGCGCCCGTGGACCTGGGCGAGCTGGCGCAGAGCGTGCTGGCGCTGTACGCCACGCCTCCGGCCGGCATCCAGATTCTGCCCACGCTCCAGACGGGCGTGGTGGCGCGGGCGGACCGCGACCAGCTCACCCAGGTGCTGGTGAACCTGGTGAAGAACGCCGAGGAGGCCATGGCATCCACGGGTGGCACCCTGCGCGTGCGCGTGCGCTCCACCGAAGCCGACGCCATCGTCGAGGTAGAGGACAGCGGCCCCGGCATTCCCCTGGAGCACCGCGCCCGGATCTTCGAGCCCTACTTCACCACCAAGGACGGCGGCACCGGCCTGGGATTGGCCATCGCCTCGCGCATCCTCCAGGAGCACGGCGGCAAGCTGGAGCTTGGCGGGGAGCCCGGCCACGGCGCGCGCTTCAGCCTCGTGCTGCCGCGCGCGGCCTGACTCAGACGCGGCGCTCCGCGAAGCGGACGTGGACCAGCGCGGGCAACCGCTCCTTCACCCAGGGCAGCCTGTTGAGACCGTTGTAGCCGTACCGGAAGAAGCCCCGCGGGAAGGTGTAGGGCTTCAATTCCACCTGGCGGATTCGCGGCGCCCACCGCCGCAGCGTCGCCTCCAGCGCGTCGCGGTTGATGCCCCAGGGCATGGGTGGCAGCTGGTACGCGAGGGTGCGGCGCAGCCCCTTGAGCGTGCGCCGCGAGAACCAGCGGGGAATCGTGTCGAAGAGGAGCTCGGCGCCCGGGAAGCGCTCGGCGATGTCCACGATGAGCCGACGGACGTCGTCTTCCTCGAAGTACATGAAGAGGCCCTGCGCGACGATGAACACGCCCTTGCTGGCGTCCACGCGGTCCATCCATGCGCGGTCCAGGGCGCTCACCGGGCAGTGCATCAGCCGCTCGTTCGGCGTGAGGAAGCGCTCCCGGATGGCCACGGCTTCCGGAAGGTCCACGCTCAGCCAGCGCAGCTGCCCGTTGTCCAGCCGATGCGCCTGCGTCTCCAGTCCTTCTCCCAGCGACACCACGAAGCCGTCAGGGTGCGTGGCCAGCCACGCGCGAATGGTCCGGTCCATCGCCACCGCGCGAATCGCGAGGGACGGCTCCGCGCGGCCAAAGGACTTCTCGAAGTCGTAGTCGATGGCGCCGTAGATGCGCAGCGCCTCCGCGTCCTTCAGGACGCCGTCCGGCCGCTTCGCCTCCCCTGCCCGGGAGTGCAGCGTCCAGAGCATCGTCTCCGGAATCCCCGTGAGGTTCGGCACGTACCGCGTCTGCATCGTCCCCCTCCTGATATCAACGACATCTCCCGCGCGAGCTCCGCCAGGCGCCTCAGTGCGCCGCCGACCTGGAGAAGGTGTTGATGACGATGACGCCCGCCAGGATGAGCCCGATGCCCACGAGCGCGGGGACGTCCAACCGCTGGCCGTGAAGGAGCCACGCCACACCGGAGACGAGGACGATGCCCGCCCCGGACCAGATGGCGTAGGCGATGCCCGTGGGGATGGTCCTCAGCGCGAAGGACAGGCAGAAGAAGGCCACGCCATAGCCCAGCACCACGAGGATGGACGGCCCCAGCCGCGTGAAGCCGTTGGAGCTCTTGAGCGCCGAGGTCGCCACCACCTCGGCCACGATGGCAATCCCCAGGTAGACCGCGTTGTGCATGAACCGCCTCCGCGGGCCTCTATAACCACGGGCTCCGAAGGCGGCCCGCGCGAACGTCCGAAACGAGAAGGCCCGCGGCCTCTCGAGGAGACCACGGGCCTTCTGCGCTTCAGCAGCGGCCAGGGCCGCGCTCGGGCTCAGTCCTTGACGGGCGTGGCCTTGAGGGCCGCCTTGCCTTCCTTCACGTAGACCTGGAAGCGCACCGTCTTGCACGCGTACTTCTGGACGAGCTGCTCCTTGTTCTTGCGGAGCTTCTGCACGAACTTGTCGTACGTCAGGCCGTCGGCCGCCTCGCCACACCGCTCACGGGTGGTGAGGAACTCGCGGAAGACCTCCTGGAAGTGCTGCTCGTCGGTGAGCGCCACCGCGGAGTTGCCCAGGCCCGGCAGCGGAATCGCGGCGGGCTGAGGGGCGGAGCGCGGCGGCGGCATGGGGATGGCGTCCGACGTCGGAGGCCGCGCGCTGGCCTGGAGCAGCTCGCGCGGAATCGCCGCCACGCGCGTCGTCTCCGGGCTGTCCGGTGCGGCCTGGGAGGCCGCCAGGGCAAAGGGGTCCGCCGCCTGTTGCAGCGAGTACGCCGCCGTGGGCTGGTCCTCGAAGGCGAACGCGCCCCGGCGAGGCGACGCGGGCGACAGCGGCTCGGGCCCACCGAAGGACTCGGGTGAGGACTCGAACGGCATCGCCCCCGCGTGCGCGGGCTGCTGCGGCGGCGCGGGGAACGGGAACGCCTCGGCCGAGCCGAAGGGGTCCGCCGCGGGCGCGGGCGCCGGAGGGGCAAAAGCAAACGGGTCCGCCGCGGGGACTGGAGGCGGAGCCGGCGGGGCGAACGCGAATGGGTCGCCCACCGGCGCCTGCGCCGGGCGCGACATCGCGAACGGGTCTCCCGCCGGCGGCGGCGCCTGCAGCGCGAACGGGTCGGCGGCGGGCGCGGGGGCCGGAGGAGCAAAAGCGAACGGGTCGGCGGCAGGGGCGGGAGCCGCGGGCGGCGGCGCAAAGGCGAACGGGTCCGCAGCGGGTGCCGGAGCGGCGGGCGGCGGCGCGAAGGCGAACGGGTCCGCGGCGGGGGCCGGAGCGGCGGGCGGCGGCGCGAAAGCGAACGGGTCCGCGGCGGGCACAGGGGCCGGCGGCGGCGTGACGGCGGCCGTTGCGGGCGCCGAGGCCATGGCGGCCGACAGGCTCAGCGTGTCGAAGCTGCCACTGGACGCCTCCGCGTCAGCCGCCTTGCGGCCAGAGCCCATCATCAGCGTCCACAGGAGGCTCAGGCCCAGCAGGCCCGCCAGGGCGAACAGCGCGTTCTGCTGATACGCGGCCAGCGTCCCCAGCACCGGCTGCGTGCTGGCGATGGCGAGCACCTCCAGCGGCGTGCCGGCCAGCGCGCGGCGCGAGCCCACCATCAACGGCGCGTTCCCACCCAGGGGGTCATTCTGGGTGAAGACAGGCAGCGCCACCGGGCCCAGCTCCAGGAACTTGCCCGTGCTCAGCACCACGCCTGAGGCATCCGCGGCGACCTTCGTCAGCGAGCCTTCCGCCAGCAGCTTCTGCGGACCGGCGACGCCCGCCAGCGCGTCGCCCTTCACCAGCGCCAGCGCGGCCGCGTCCGACGCCTGGACGGCGGCCTCCAGCCCGGCCTCGTCCAGCAGCGGCGCGCCCAGCACCAGCGTCACCGCCGGCGCTCCGGCGTTCCACGACAGCGGCACCACGGCGAAGGCATGCGGCGCACCGAAGGCATCCACCACGCTGGCCCCGGACTTGACGAGGCTCACCACGTCCAGCTTCGCCGCGTCCGAGGACGGCTCGGCCCCGGCCACCGCATGGAACTGCGTGTCCTGGGCGACCACGGCCACCACCGCGCCCTTGAGTTCCTGGGGAATCAAGGCTTCGACGGCGCTGCGCACCGCGGCGAAGCGCTCGGCGGTGAATGCGCGGGCGGCGGTGGCATCCACCTCGGCGCGCTCACGCTCACGCTCACGCGGGTTGCGCGGCGCGGGCTGCTCCGGAAGCGGCGGCGCGGCGGCGGACACCACCTCCGGCATGGCCGCGAGCTTCAGCGCCAGCGACTGCACTTCGGCACGACGAGAATCCACACGGCGCGCCACCTCGGCGGCGCCCGCGGAAGCCTGGGCCGATGCACCGGCGACGGCGCGCTCGCGCAGCGGTCCCGACAGCATCGGCAGATGAGCAACGCCCAGTCCGATGACCAGGAATGCGAAGACGAGGAACTTGAGGCGGACCATCGCCGTCCTTTTAGCCCGAGGTTGAAGGGTTCCGCTTATAGCGTTCACCGTTCGGCCCCAGCAAGATTCGGGCACTGGACACGACGAGCCCGGCCGCCAGGTGTACGACCTGAGGGGCCGGGCTCTTGCCGCTGCCAACCGCGATTAGTAGGTGGGAACGTCGGCCGCCACGTCCTCGGGCAGGCCGTTGGTATGAACGTCGCGCCGTTTCCCCAGCATGCGCTTGAGGCTCGTCTCCAACCGGTCACGCGATGCGTCGATGGCGGGGAACAACGAGTCCGCCGTCTCCGTCACATGCACCGAGGAGAGCCCGGGCAGTCGCACCGTGACCCGGCATTCCTTGTCCATGCCGCCCTTGGGCCCGTTGGTGTCCACCAGCGAGATGTCGATTTCCGCTGCCTCGTCATCCGCGAACCGTTCGATATGGCGCACCAGGTGTTCGTCGACATACGACTTGAGAGCATCCGACAGGTTCAGGTGCACTCCACGCAGCAACACCTTCATGGCATTTCCTCCGAGCCCAAAGATGGGCAGCCTGACGCCCGGTGGTGAGCCACCCCCTGCCCATTAATGGAGCCCGCCTGACGCTCCCCTGCTCTCCGGCCGGGTGGGCAGCGAAGCGCTCGCATCCGGGATGGACGAATCCCCACCGCCGCGCGGGTTTCTCAAGGGCATGGGCGCTGAACGAATCAAGGTCTTGCTGGTCGAGGACGACGGGGACAGCCGGGAGCTGCTGGCGGAGCTGCTGGAGTCGGAGTTCGACGTGAAGACGGCCACGGATGGCCTGGCCGGCCTCGAGATGTTCGAGGCCGAGCACCCGGACGTGGTGGTGACGGACGAATCCCTCCCAGGCATGTGCGGCACCGAGCTCGCGCAGAAGGTCAAGGAGCGCGAACCCCGGGCCCGCGTCATCCTCGTGTCCGGTTACACACAGGTGCAGGGCTCTGAACACTGTGACGTGGTGCTGCGCAAGCCCATCGACGTGGAGCGCCTCAGCGCCGCGGTGTGCAGGCTGGGCGACGAAGCACGACACTGAACGAAGTGACGAGCCCCGGGTGCCGTCTACGGCCCCCGGACCTACTATTTTCCTCCAGACACCCACGGGCTGGAGGGACGGCGATGAAATACTGTGCCAGGTGCGGCTCCGAGTATCAGGACAGCGTCAACGCGTGTGCTGACTGTCCAGGCAACCCGCTCCTCGTGAGCGCGGAGGAGATGCGCAGCAGGGGGCTGCCGCTCCCGCATGAGCTGGATACCCGTGTCTTCGTCCGGGCCGGCTCCGCGGAGGACCCCTTCACCGCCGAGGTCTACACGCAGCTCCTCCAGGACGCGAACATCCCCGTCCTGGTGCGCGCGGGCCGCTCGGGTGTCGTGGACAAGCTGACCACCGGCAACGTGCTGCCCTGGTGGGAAATCCACGTCCCCGCCGACCAGCAGGTCCGGGCCACGACGCTGATTGAGCAGGAGCGCCTGCGGGAGCTGGCCACCAACGACGAGGCCGCCGCCGCCGCGGAGGCCGAGGAGCGGGAGACCGAATCCCCTGCCGCGGAGGCCGAGGAGCGGGAGACCGAATCCCCCGCCGTGCCGCCACCGGCCTACTGAACGCGCTCAGGGCACCGGGCGCGCCACCGAGCCGCCGCTCGCCGTATCGGGGCGGCGTGGCTCGAAGAGGCTGACGCCCGTCACCTTCCACTTCGAGTAGCGGCCGTTGCGGGCCAGGAACGTCTCCAGGTCCTCGTCCACCACGCGATTGTAGCCGCCGCGTGAGGCGTGGCGCAGGTACGTGCGCTTCTTGCGCTGCACCACGAAGCCCAGGTGGGTGATGCGGGTGGCCTTCAGCGGCAGGTCCTCGCGCATCACCACCAGGATGGTGCCCGAGGGGATGTCGCGCGCGTGCGCCATCACCCGCTCCAGGGGCAGCATGTTCAGCGGGTACGTGCCCACCACCTGCTGCGCCTTGGGCAGGCCCAGCGCCTGCGACGAGCGCGACTGCCAGGTGACCTTCGTCAGCGACTTCGTCACCGTGACGGCGTCATCCCCCGCGTAGCGCCGCGTCACGTCCGTCAGGAAGCCCTTGCGGATGTTGTTGGGCAGCCACTGCGCTTCCATGAGGTGGTTGCGGTCCTCATAGGTGGGAGAGCTCGCGTAGCGGATGCGCTCGAGCAGCGGCGCCACCTCGTCCTCGCTGCCCGCGAGGCTCAGCGCCATCGACTGCTCCACGAAGGTGAGGCAGTCCACCGCGTCCAGCCGGAAGGTGGGGTCGGGGTCCACGCCCTGGCCCTCGCCCAGCGGCGACAGGACATAGGGGGTGTTGATGAAGCGCTCGCTCATCCGCAGCAGCCGCCCGGCCAGCGGCGCGTCCGCGTCCTCCGACACGAGCGCGGCGCGCGCCTCCGCGCTGAGCCCCACCCAGCCATTGGGCTTCACCGGACGGGCCGTGGCGAGCTGCTTGGACGCCGAGGGCGACTCCAGGAGCACTTCGGCACCGGGCCGGGTGTCCACGTCCTCCGGGGGCGTGGGGACCGCGGGCGCCTGCGACAGCAGGGCCGCGGCCAGGACCGCGACGACCTTCATTGCGCGACACCCGCCTTGCGGAGGATGGCCTTGCGCCGGTCGTCACGCAGCTGGAGCGTCTCCAGCTCCCGCTCGTACGCGAGCTTCTCGTCGGACTTCGCGTTCCACGACGCCAGCACCAGCCACTCCAACATCGACGCGTCCCCGCCCTCGTGGAGGATGCGGGCGGCGCTGGCGGCCAGCGCGCGGTCCTTGTCCTCCAGCAGCGGCTTGAGCGCGGGGGAAGCCTTCTTCGCGCTGACGCCTTCGTAGAGCTCCAGGCCCTGCCGGCGCACGAAGCGGTCGTCCGAGCCGAGCAGCTTGCCCGCGAAGGCGAAGCCCTCCGGCGAGCCCAGCCGGCACAGGCCGCGCGCCGCCGCGAAGCGGGTGCTCTCCGAATCGCTGGCGAGGAACTCCTTGAGGGCCGACGCCTGCTTGGCGTCCCCGGCCTCTCCCGCGGCGGCGAGCAGGGCCGCGCGCACCTCCACCTCCGGCTCCTTCCGGGCGGTCTTCACCAACAGGGCGCCCATCTTCGGATTGCGCGAGGCGCCCAGGGCCCGCGCCGCCTCGCGGCGGACCCCGCTGCTCTTGTCCTCCAGCAGCGGCACCAGCACCTGGGTATGCCGGCTGTTGAGCTTCGCCAGGCCCTGCGCGGCATACATCCGCACCGCGCTGTCCTCATCCGACGCCAGGCCCGCAAGGGTGGGCTCGGCGGCGCGCGTTCCCAGCCCCGCAAGCACCGCGGTGAGGTTGCGGCGCAGCCGCTCCTCGTGGACGGTGCGCAGCGTGGAGGCGATTTCCCGGGCCGCGTAGGCTTCCTCGCGCAGGAAACGCAGGCGGGAGACGGCCGCGGGGACGGCGCCCCCCTGCACCACGGTCTGGATGACCGCGTCCGTGTCCGCGCGCCGGGAGCTCCGTTTGGCGGCGGACGCGGGTCCGGACAGGGCGGTCCAGGGGAGGAGCAGCGAGAGCAGGAGGACGAGTCGGACGGACGGAGGCACGGGCCCCCGACGATGGCAAGGGCGGCGCCGGCCGTCAAAGTCCCACCACATGCCCGGTTCCCCGGCCGGCACGTCTGCCCGATTCTTGACCCTCCAGGGAGCGATTGATACGACCGCCAGGTTTCACCTCTCTCTCAAGGCGCCACCCTATGAAGAAGCTGATGGCGTTGGTGGCGGTGTCGGGGACGCTCACCGCGTGCGGCCCCGTGAAGTCCACCGCGAACATCCTCGACGCTGAAGTGCAGATTCAGGCCGCGCGCACCGCCGGGGCGGAGAAGCTCGCGCCCTACGAGTGGACCGCCGCCAACCTGTACATCGGCAAGGCCCGCGAGGAGGTGGGGTACTCCGACTATCAAGCCGGCGTCGACTTCGCCGTGAAGGCCTCCCGCTACGCCAACGAGGCCCGCGAGAAGGCCATGGCCGTGGCCGGAAGCACCGAGCCCGGCGGCCGGACTCCGAACCCGTGATGACCGAGCGCTTCCCGATGACGCGTCCTTCCCTGGTCACGCTGCTTCCCCTCCTCCTCTCTCTCTCCTGTGTCAGCGGCAGCAAGATTCGCGCGGACACGGAGGTGCTCGCGGCCAACGTGGAGCGAGCCCGCCGTAGCGGCGCCCTGCGCTGCGCGCCCGTGGAGCTGGCCACCGCCGAGGCCCACCTCGACTTCGCCCGTGGCGAACTGAGTCAGGGCAACAGCGGCCGCGCCGACACCCACGCGCGCACCGCCGACGCCGCGGTGAACCGCGCGCTGGAGCTCTCCAAGAACTGTGGCCCGCGCCAGGTGCTGGTCCGCGACCGGCCGGAGGCTTCGCAGGCGCAACAGCCCCAGCAGCCGCAACAGCCGCAAGTGGTGGTCCGTATCGAGGAGACGGACAGCGACGGCGACGGCATCCTGGACAAGGACGACCCCTGCCCCGACCAGGCCGAGGACATGGACGGGTTCCAGGACGAGGACGGCTGCCCCGACCCGGACAACGACAACGACGGCGTGCTGGACGGCAACGACAAGTGCCCGCTCACCCCCGGCGTGCCGGAGAACCAGGGCTGCCCGGCCGAGGCGCCCAAGGACCGCGACGGCGACGGCATCATCGACTCCGAGGACAAGTGCCCCGACCAGGCCGAGGACAAGGACGGCTTCCAGGACGAGGACGGCTGCCCCGAGCTGGACAACGACAGCGACGGCATCGTCGACACGGCCGACAAGTGCCCCAACGAGGCCGGCCCCATGCAGAACCTGGGCTGCCCCATCGTCGACAAGGACGGTGACGGCGTCCTCGACGTGGACGACAAGTGCCCGGACGAGCCCGAGGACAAGGACGGCTTCCAGGACGAGGACGGCTGCCCCGACCTGGACAATGACGGCGACGGTACGCCGGACGTCCAGGACAAGTGCCCGAACGAGGCCGGCCCGACGGAGAACGGCGGCTGCCCGGACAAGGACACCGACGGTGACGGCATCGTGGACCGGCTGGATGCATGCCCCGAGGAGCCGGGCGTCCAGGAGGAGCGCGGCTGCGCCAAGCAGTACAAGATGGTCGTCATCAAGCGCGACCGGATTGAAATCAAGAAGCAGATCCTCTTCAGCTCCGGCTCGCACAAGATCTACGGCAAGCAGAGCACCGCGGTGCTCGACGACGTGGCGCAGGCCCTGCGCGACGCGCCGTGGATCAAGCGCATCCGCATCGAGGGCCACACCGACTCGATGGGCAACGACGCCTCCAACCTGCGGCTGTCCCAGCGCCGCGCGGACGCCGTCATGGCGCAGCTCCTCCGCCGCGGCATCGACCCGGGCCGCATCCAGGCCGTGGGCTTTGGCGAGACGCAGCCCATTGCCCCCAACAGCACCAAGACGGGCCGCGCGATGAACCGCCGGACCGAGTTCAAGGTGGCGGAGTAGCAACCGCCCTGCCCCGGCCGCACCTGGCCGGGGCACGACGCACCAGACGCCTCCGGGGCCTCGCGCCCGCGGAGGCGTCGTCGTTTCGGGGCTCAGCCGTCCTTGAGCAGCTCGTGGAGGACCTCGGTGGCATACGCGCCCCGAGGCAGCTCGAAGGTGAGCCAGAGGTCCTCGCCGTCCGCCGTCTTCTCCGCGGTCAGCTCGGGCGAGCCCAGGCGGACGCGGTAGGGGCGGCGGCTGCCTTCCGTCTCACCACCGCCGCGCTTGAAGTCCTCCGGTGTGACGCCCGCTTCCGCCAGCAACCGCGCCTCGAGCTCAGCCACGGCTCCGGCGGAGGCCGTCATCTTCGGCCCGAAGAGCGGGCCTGCCGGGCTCACCTCGAAGGCGGCCACGCGGGGGCCGTCCACCTCGGGTGACTCGCACGCGAAGAGGCCGCCCGTCTCCTCCTTGCGCAGCACGTCGCCGGCGAGCGCGGTGGCCAGCGTCCCCGCGTGCAGCCGCGCAGCCAGCGCCTGGTTGAAGAGGCGCGACTGGAAGGCGGACAGGTACAACTTGCGCTGGAAACGGTCCGGCCGCTTCGGCAGCCGCTGGCCCAGCACCAGCAACCGGCCCAGGTCGGCGTTGTCCCCTGCCCGGCCGAAGCGCTGCTCGCCGAAGTAGTTGGGCACGCCCTGCGCCACCAGCCGGGAGAACGTCTCCCGCGCCGCGCCCGAATCCTTCACGTCGCGCAGGCGCAGGCGGAAGCGGTTGCCCCGCAGGTGTCCGGTGCGGAGCTTGTTGCCGTGGCGCTTCGTCCACAGCACCTGGACGCCGTCCAGGGCGAACTCCGGCACCTTCGGCTCGGCGCGCGCGGGCACGGACACCAGCTGCCGGGTGATGGCGTGCCGGTCCTTCATCCCCGCCACGCCGATGTCGTCCTCGGACACGCCCAGCGACGCGGCCAGCGCGCGCACCAGCTCACGCGTGTCGCGGCCCCGCTTCTCCACCCAGAGGTAGAGGTGCTCGCCCTCGCCGGAAGGCAGGTAGGCGGGAACCTCCTCGACCTCGAAGTCCTCGGGAACCAGCTTGAAGGCGCCCCCACAGCCGGGCACCTCCGCCGTCAGGCGCGGCCAACCAGAATCCGTCACGATACCTCGAGCGTGGACAGCAGTTCCTTCACGCGGCGGGCCAGGTCCTCGTCCGCGCGTGACTCCAGCAACTCACCGGCCTGGAAGAGCAGGAAGAACATCATGTCGCTGAGCGCCTGCCGGAAGGTCGCCAGGGGCTCACTGCCCAGCTGCGCGCGGTGGCGCTCGAAGCTCTCGATGAGCTTGTTCTCCGGGAGGCTGCCGTCCGGAGCGAAGGCCAGCCCTTCCAGCACCGGCGACGACGACAGGCCCTGACCGGAGAGGGCGGCGTTGGCCGCGGCGATGAACTCGCGATCCATGCCCTGCTTGGCCACCTCGTCGCGAATCTCCCGGAAGATGAAGTTGAAGACGCGGGCCACCGGGCGCGGATCCACCGTCACCACCGGGCGCGCGGGCGCGCGGGCCGGGGCCTGCGCCGTGCGCTCGGACGGCTGGGGAATCGGCGTCGGGACGCCCGGGCCAGGAACCATCAGCGGCTTGTCCGTCACCGAGGCGAAGCCGCCCTCCAGCAGGCGGAAGACCACCTTGGTGACGTCGAATTCCGACAGGCGCGCTGCGTGCCCCAGCTCCAGAATCGTGCGCCGGCCGTCGAGCAGGCCCAGCACCCGGTCCTCGTCCTCCTCCAGCTTGCCGTCCGAGGCGCGCTTGCGCGTCACGTACAGCCGGCCGTGGGGGATGCGCTTCCGGAAGTGCGCCATCTCGTCAATCTTCCGGATGCTGTCCATCAGCAGGCTCTGCGTGGACAGCTGGATGATGTGACCGGACTTGTCCTCCACCGGCTGGTCGATGAGGAAGAAGGTCCCCTCCCGGCACAGGACGATGGCGTGGAAGATTTCGCTCACCTGGTGGGTGACGCACTTGAAGAGGTCGTGCGACTTGAGCAGCCCCTTCTCCACCAGCGAGCGCCCCACCTTGGAGGGCGGTTGCTCACGCAGCGCCGCCTCCACCTGGGCGCGCTCCACGTAGCCCATCCGCACCAGCACCTCGCCCAGCCGGTCGGCCGGGTCGTCGGAGGAGGCGCCGCGCACCTCACCCTCGCGCAGGGTGACGGAGCGCTCTCCGCCCGGCGAGTGGACGCGCACCACGCCGCTCCAGCGCGACTGGCTGAGGAAGGCGATGAGGTCCGACAGCGGGAAGCCGCCCGCGTCCCCCGCCAGCACCACGCGCGGCACTGGGATGGAGCCGCCCTCCGCGGGCGTGCGGGAGAACACCAGCAGGTCGGGCGCCGTCGCCATCAGCGCGTACGTTCCCGAGCGCCCCGCCAGCGGTGAAGGCACATGCCGGTCCTCGGGGACGAGCTGCGCCGACGCGTCGATGCGGAAGCGGGGTGTCATGGCGGCGTCAGTCAGCCGCCCAGGCGTTCTTGTTGGCGGACCACTCCAGCTCGTCTTCCAGGCTGTGCGACAGCATCTCCGCCTCCACGAAGGACAGGTCCAGCGCACGTCCGTTGAAGTACACGGAGGGCGTGCCGCTGATGCCCGCCGCGCGGCCCTGGCTGCGGTAGCCGTCCAGCTCTTCCTTATACGCGTCCGTCTTCAGCAGCGCCGCCAGCTTTGCGCCATCCAGGCCCAGCGACGTCGCCAGGGCGGCAATCGCATCTGGCTTGAGGTTGGACTGGTGCTCGAAGAGGGCGTCGTGCATCTGCCAGAACTTGCCCTGGTCCCTCGCCCACAGCGCAGCCTGCGCCGCCGGCTTCGCGTTGGCGTGCATGGACAGGGGGAACGGCAGGTAGCAGAAGCGCACCTGCTGCGCGTGCTTCTTGGCGAAGGCCTCCAGCACCGGGCGGGCCTTGGCGCAATACGGGCACTCGAAGTCGGAGAACTCCACCACCGTCACCGGCGCGCCGGCCGGGCCCATGCACATCCGGTCATCCACCTTGAACTGCGCCCGCGGGTCGCGGAAGGCGGAGTAGTACGTCGACAGGGAGAGGATGACCTCGGTGGCCGGGCTGCCCTCGGACACCCTGCGCGCGGCCAGCTGCGCCATGCGCCGGGCGTGCTTGCAGGGAGTGTGCGACTTCAGACAGGTGCCCAGCGTGTGGGGGCAGCCGCAGTAGCAGAACTCGTCATTGAAGACCGTGCCCAACTCCCGCTTCGCCGTGGGCGACAGCGAGGAGAAGTCCATGCCCGGGATGCCCGACACGGCCGCGGCCGGGTCCACGGGCGCGGTGGCGGGCTCGGCCGGGGCCGGAGCGGCAGGAGCCTGCGGGGCGGGCGACGCCGACTGCCCACCCGTCGGGGCCGCGCTCTCGGGATTCTTGCACCCTGGGGCCGTCAGGACCGCGACGGCCAGCAGGGGAACGACACGCTTCCAGCAGAAAAGGAGCACGCGGCGGGTCTTAGCGACGCGCGCGGGGCTTGTAAAGCAACGCCAGCCTTGGCAGGGAAGCGCCTGTTCATCATGCCCAGAGTCCTGCTGCTGCATACCGGGGGTACGCTCGGAATGGCCGGGGGGCGCCCGTCCGCCCTGAAGCCCGCGGCCTTCTTCAAGACACTCAAGGCCCGCGTGCCGGAGCTGTTCGAGCTGGCCGACATCGAGCTGGAGCTGTTCAGCAACCTGGACAGCTCGGAGATGCAGCCGGAGCTCTGGAGCCGGATGGCCGCGCACCTCCACGCGCGCCTGCCCCACTTCGACGGGGCCGTGGTGACCCATGGCACGGACACGCTCGCATACACCGCGAGCGCCCTCTCCTTCATGTTGCGCAACCCGCCCTGCCCCGTGGTGTTGACGGGTTCGCAGCGGCCGTTGGGCAAGATTCGCTCGGACGCGCGGCTCAACCTCATCGACGCGGTGCTGTCCGCGCTGCACGGGCCCCGCGAGGTCACCATCTGCTTCGACTCGCGCCTGTACCGGGGCAACCGGGCGCGCAAGGTGAAGGTGTCCGAGTACGACGCTTTCGACAGCCCCAACTTCCCCGTGCTGGGCACCCTGGGTGTGGACACCACCTTCGAGCCGGGCCTCAAGTCCCGCGGGGCCTTCCGCCTCTATGAGCGGTTGGACGCCAAGGTCTTCCTCCTCAAGGTGTACCCGGGGCTGGACCCCGCGCTGCCGCTCCAGCTGCTACCGCACGTCCGGGGACTGGTGCTGGAGGCCTACGGGGCAGGTAACTTCCCCATCGACCCGGAGCTGGGGCGCTCGCTGACGCCCCTCTTCCTCCAGGCGCGCGAGCGAGGCGTCCCGGTGGTGGTGGTGAGCCAGGCGCACCGGAACGGCGTGGACCTTTCCTTGTATGAGTCCGGGGCGGCGGCACTGGAGGCCGGGGCGATGGGCGGCGCGGACATGACGCCGTCGGCGGCACTGGTGAAGCTGATGCAGGGGTTGGCCTATCACTCCGGCGCGTCCGGGGCCCTGGCGCGCTACATCCAGAGCCCGGTGGCCGGAGAATTGACCGTCGGAAGGCCGACAGTCGCCCCGGAGGCCCCCGCCGGCCCCCCCGCCACTCGGCGGCCCCGAGGAGAGTAGTGGAGAGTCGGGCAGTATGCTTGCCGCCGCGAAAAGGCGGCCCGTAAGATGGGTGCCGCGATGTCCGAGGAGAAAACTTCCGTCCATTCGATTTCGGACCTGCTGGGCAGTGCCCAGCAGCAGAGCGCGTATCTGATCGTCATCAGCGCCAAGTCCGCGGCGGGCATCGGGCGGATGTTCAAGCTGGACCGCTCCGAGGTCGTCCTGGGGCGCAGCTCCGAGGCGCAGTTCCAGGTCGAGGATGACGGCATCTCCCGCAAGCACGCCAAGGTGGTGGCGCTGGGAGACGGCCGGTTCCAACTGGTGGACCTGGCCAGCACGAACGGGACGTACCTCAACGGCCTGAAGGTCAACGCCGCCCCGCTCTACGACGGCGACAAGATCCAGATCGGCTCCAACACCGTCCTCAAGTTCTCCATCCAGGACGCGCTGGAGGAGCAGTACCAACGCAGCATCTATGAGTCCGCCACGCGTGACGGCCTCACCCGCGTCTACAACAAGAAGTACTTCCTGGAGACGGTGCGCAAGGAGTTCAGCTACTGCCTGCGCCACCGGGTGCCGCTGTCGCTGGTCCTCTTCGACGTGGACCACTTCAAGAAGATCAACGACGCGTATGGCCACCCGGCCGGTGACTACGTGCTGACGCGCATCGCCCAGCGGGTGAGCGACACGGTGCGCACCGAGGACCTGCTCGCGCGCTACGGCGGCGAGGAGTTCGCGCTGATGCTGCGCGAGTCCGCCGAGGACCAGGCCCTGGCGTGCGCGGAGCGCTGCCGGTACGCCGTGGACAAGGCCGACTTCGTCTTCAGTGGCACGCCCATCAAGGTGACCATCAGCCTGGGCGTGGCCACGCTGCTGGACTCGGACTTCTCCCAGCCCGAGGACCTCATCGCCGCGGCGGACAAGTACCTGTACCGGGCCAAGCGCGCGGGCCGGAACCGCGTGGACGCGAAGGCCATCAGCGGGCTCTGAGTTTCGGGCGCGGCCCCCCGCGCCTACTGGCCGAAGCCCAGTCGCCGGAGCGCCTCGCGCGATACGTGCTTCACATGGGAATCCGGGTCGCGCGCCGCTGCGTCCGATAGCGCGGCCGCCGCCTGCGCTCCACCAATCCGGCCCAGGGCCGTTGCCGCGGCCACCCGCACAGCGGCCTCCGCGTCCTCCCGCAGACACCCGGCCAGCGCCTTCACATGGGACGCGCGGCCAATCTGCTCCAGTGCCTCGGCGGCGGCGGTGCGCACCACCACATGGTCCGACTCCAGCAGCAGCGCGGCCTCATCGCCGCGGGACGTCTGCCGTTGAAGCGCCAGCAACTCCAGTGCGGCGCTCACCACCTCGGGAGCCCCGTCCCCCAGCGCACGCGAGGTGGCCTCCGACACTCCTGGCTGCCGCGTCGTCAAACCGCTCAAGGCCCGCACGGCCCCTGCCCGCAACAGCGGCTGCTCATCCGCGAGAAACGGCTCCACCGAGGACACCCGGTCCCGAGCCCCCTCGCCACAGTCCGCCAGCTGTGCCAGCGCGGCCCCTCGGACGGACGCGGCCAGCGCCTTGTCCCGAGCCGTCCCCAGGAAGAACGCCGCACACCCCTTCTCCCTCGCCATGGCCTCCAGCCACGGCCGAGCCTGCATCGCGTCACTCGACTCGATGCGCCGCTCCGCCGCCGTGCGCAGCGGGACGCCTTCCGCCTCGGCCAGCGCTCGCGCCGCATCCCGGCGCACCCACCGGTCGGAATCACCGAGCGCCCGCTCCAGCTCCCGCATCGCCAGCGGCCCATACACTCGCAACGACTCCACCGCGCGTCGGCGCTGAAGTGGATCCGCCACGGTCAGCTCCGGCTGCATGCCCTCCAGCTCCTTCGAATACACAGCGAAGAGCCGGTTGATGCGCGCCTCCTCCGCGGGCTTCGCCTCATCCAGCAGCATCCGTCCCACCGACGACCGGCTGCGCCCGGCCACCACCTTGAGCGCGCTGGCGCTGACCGCATCCACGCTCTCCGGCCGCGTCGCCATGGCGTCCAGCAGGACGCGTGCGGGCTTGCGGCTCAGGAACGCGGCCAGGTGGGCCAGCGCCGAGCCCCGAACCGCCAGGTCCTCCGCGTACAGCTCCAGCTCCAGCGCCTCGCGAATGGCCTCCCGCCGCCCCCACACGCGGGCCGCGGCGTTGGCGCCGCGAGGTCCGGCATCTCGCAGGAACTTCGCGGAGGAAGCCCCGGCCTCCGCCGCGGCGCGCGCCGCCGTCAGACACGCCGTCAGGTTGGACGACACCGGCGCCTCCATGACCCAATCCGCCAGGGCCCGGCGATCCGTGACGCCCTGACGTCTGGCATCCGCGCGCACTGCCGCCCACCTCACCCGCCAATCCGGGTCCTTCATCGCGGAGACGAGCGGCGCCCGGGGAATGGGCCGCTGCCCCGCCAGGCCCTGCACCCAGGAATCCACGCGGCCACCCGGCAGGCAGCTACCGCAGGTCCGAGCGCGCAGGGCCGGATCCGTCACGTGCCGCTGGCAGGACATCCAGCACTCACGGGTGGGCGTCCCTCCCTGCTGCTGGCCGGTCGTCAGGAGTACCACCAGGAGGAGGGCTGGGCTCACGAGGCGGACAGTGTAGTCCATCCGGCTTAGCCTTTTCGTCCAGCGTCCTTGCGTTTTCCCTCTCAGTGGGTCATACCCGCTGCCCCTTTTGATCTACACCCACATCTACGTACGGCGGAAGGAGGTGACTGCATGCCCGGTATCCGAGTGAAGGAAGGAGAGTCCATCGAGAGCGCCCTCAAGCGCTTCAAGAAGGCCACCGAGAAGGCTGGAATCCTTTCCGAGATCCGTAAGCGCGAGCACTACGAGAAGCCTTCCGTGAAGCGGAAGAAGAAGGCCCTCGCCGCCAAGAAGCGCGCTGTGAAGAAGGCCCGCAAGTCGTTCTAGGCGCGTGCCTCGCGCGTGGAGCCGGGGCGCCACCGATGTCAGGTGCCCTGGCTCCCGCCGTCGAAGTCCCCCTGAACAACGTCTTACCCTCCGGAGCTGCGACCATGGCCACCCTGAAGGAGCGGATCGACGCGGACCTGAAGGACGCGATGCGGTCCAAGAACGAGCTGACGCTCAGCGTGCTGCGGATGCTCAAGAGCGCGGTGAAGTACAAGGAAGTGGAGCCCGGCGCGTCCGCACTGGATGACGCGGGAGTCCTCACCATCATCGCCGGCCTCATCAAGCAGCGCCGTGATTCCGTGGAGCAGTTCAAGACGGGTGGCCGCCCGGAGCTGGCGGAGAAGGAAGAGGCTGAAATCAGCATCCTTCAGAACTACCTGCCCAAGCAGCTGACCGCCGACGAGCTGGCCGCCGAGGTCCGTGCCGCCATCGCCGAGACGGGCGCCAAGGGTCCCAAGGACATGGGCGCGGTGATGAAGAACCTGAACGCCAAGATTCACGGCAAGGCGGAAGGCCGAGCCATCTCCGAGGCCGTGAAGTCGGAGCTCGCGAAGCTCTCTTGAGCCTTCCACCGTTCTGAGGTCAGCGCTGGCGCTGTCGGGAAACCGGCGGCGCCTTTGCATTGAAGGGCTGGACAGGGATGCGGAAACTTGCTCCCTCGGCCCCTCGTCATTAAGTGCCTGGGTCAGTCCCGCCGTGTCCCCCGCTCCCCCCAGCGGAAGTCGCGTGCAGGGGCCTCAGGAGTCCACCCCATGCCGCAACCACTCCCTGCCCTCGCGAGCGCTCCGGCTTCAGCCCCCATGGGGATGATCCGCCAGGTCGGCCGGTGGGCAGGCGACGTCAGCCCTGTCAGGCAGGATGCAGGGGCTGGGCCCGCCCAGGGGTGGGCCAGGGGGTGGGAGTCGTGATTCCGGAGCACAAGATCCAGGAGGTCCTCGAACGGGTGGACCTCGTCGGGCTCATCTCCCGGCATGTCGACCTGAAGAAGGCCGGGCGTGAATGGAAGGCCTGCTGTCCCTTCCATCAGGAGAAGACCCCCTCGTTCTACGTGGTGCCGGAGAAGCGCTTCTATTTCTGCCATGGCTGCCGCGCGAGCGGTGACGCGGTGTCCTTCGTCCAGCGCTACCTGGGCAAGACGTTCCTGGACGCGGTGCGGGACCTGGCGCGCGAGCTGGGCGTGGACCTGGAAGCCGAGCAGGACCCCAGCATGCGGGAGCGGCAGCAAATCAAGGAGGCCACGGACCAGGCCGCCGAGCACTTCCGCGCCATGCTGTGGCAGCAGGACGAAGGCCGCTCCGCCCGCGCCTACATCGCCAGCCGCGGCGTCTCCGAAGAGACGGCCATGGCGTTCGGCCTGGGCTGGGCGCCCCTCGAATGGGCCTCACTGACGGAGCGCTTCCAGAAGCTGGGCATGCTGGAGTGGGCGGCGAAGGCCGGCCTGGTCCTCAAGCGCAACAGCGGTGACGGCTACTACGACTTCTTCCGCAGCCGAGTGATGGTGCCCATCCGCGCGCCGGAGGGCCGCCCCATCGCCTTCGGTGGCCGTCTGATTGGCGCGGACGAAGGGCCCAAGTACCTCAACTCGCGCGAGTCCCGGCTCTACAACAAGAGCGAGACGCTCTTCGGCATGGACCAGTCCCGCGACGAGATTCGCAAGCGCAAGGCCGCCGTGCTGGTAGAGGGCTACTTCGACGCCATTGGCCTGCACCAGGTGGGCGTGCGGCACGCGGTGGCGCTGTGCTCCACCAACCTCACCGCCGGACACATGCAGGTGCTGAAACGCGCCGAGGCCCGCGAGCTGATCCTGCTGTTGGACGGAGACTCGGCCGGCCTTGCCGCTGTCGAACGGCTTTCCGGTCCCCTGCTCGCCGCGGGGGCGACCGCGCGAGTTGCCCTGCTGCCGCAAGGGGATGATCCAGACACCTTCGCGCGTCGAGAGGGCCAGGAAGGCGTGGAACGGCTGCTGGAAGGCGCCCACCCGCTCACCAGCCACCTGTTCGCCTCGCTCCTCCCGGAGGGCAAGGCCGCGAGCTTCGAGGAGAAGATGGCAGCGCTCGAGCGGCTCAAGCCGGTGGTGGGACAGGTCCCCGTGGGCCTGGTGCGCGCCACCCTCTTCAGCGCGGTGGCCGAGCACTTCGGCTGGCGGCCTGCGGACGTGGAGGCGGCCCTGCGCAGCAAGGTGCCCCTACCCAAGCCCGCCAGCGGGGACGCACCTCCTTCGAGCCCCAACCGTCCCGCCCCGCCCCTGGAGAAACCGCCCCCCGCGCTGGAGTGCTTCTACGTGGGCGCGGTGTTGAAAGAGCCACGGTTGATGGCGCGGGACACCTTCCGCGTGTGTGACGAGCTGTCCCACATGGGCCTGCGCATGGCGCTGGCGCATGCGACGTCGGGACACGGCGCAAACGATGCGCTCTTTGAATCCTCGGAAGCCGTGAAGCGCGGCATTGAAAGCGCGCTGCGGCAGCTCCCCTCGGAACCGGTTCCCCTGGAGGCGGCGTTCCTCTCCATCTGCAGGGAAATCATGGTGCGGCGCATCGACGAGCGGCTCGTTTATATAAAGCGGGCGACGGAGCAGACGCCGGGGGCGTTCGACCTGACAGAGGAGACGCGCCAGCTCCTGGCGGAGCGCGTGGAACTGTTGGCGCTCAAGAAGCGTGTCCTGGAGGAGCTCAAGCCTGCCTCCTCGGGAACAAAGGCGCCCATGCAACCGGTTTGAGTTCGCGTTTGTAAGAAACCCTGACTTTGCGGTAGATCGGCCGGCTCGCCCAGGCCTCAAGCCCCTGAATTTGCTCAAGGAGAAGTACCCGAATGCCGACGCAGAAGCCCTCGAAGGCGTCCGTGAAGCCGACCAAGAAGAAAGTGGATCCGGTGATCCGCAAGAAGAAGGCTCCGGACGGTGCCGCGGCGAAGGGGGCCAAGACGGGCGCCGAGGAGAAGGAAGAACTCGTCGCGAGGGACGTCGTCGCCGAGGCGACGGAGAAGCTCAAGAAGAAGAAGAAGGGCGTGGCGCCGGCCATGGGCGATGACGTGGACCCGGAGGAGGCCGCGGAAGAGGCCGCCGCCGCCGTCCAGGTCGACCCCGACGCCGTCGAGGACGACATCGAGGAGGATCCGGTCGCCGAGCGCAAGGAGGTCAAGGACCTGCTCGCCGCGGGCCGTGAGAAGGGCTTCCTCACGTACGACGAGGTCAATGACGCGCTCCCCGCCGACATCGTGTCGTCCGATCAGATCGACGACGTGATGAGCATGTTCGGCGACAACGACATCGAGATTGTCGACGCGCAGAAGGCCGCTCAGAACAACGAAATCAAGCCCACCGTCACCGTCGAGGAAGAGAAGGAAGACGCCGACGAGGACGAGAAGGACGAGGACGACGAGCCGGGCGGCAAGTCGAACGACCCGGTGCGCCTGTACCTGCGCAAGATGGGCAGCGTCAGCCTGCTCACCCGCGAGGGCGAGGTCGAAATCGCCAAGCGCATCGAGGACGGTGAGAAGGAAGTCCTCCGCGCGCTGCTGGCGTGCAAGGTGGCCGTCGAGGAGATACTCGACATCGGCAACAAGCTGAAGACGGCCAAGCTGCGCGTGCGCGACGTCATCAAGGACGCGCCGGAGGAGACGCAGTCCGAAGGTGCCGAAGAGGCGCCCGAGGAGGTCGGCGAGGGTGACGCTCCGGCGCAGCTGGCGCAGAGCGAGCTCAACAAGATTGAGCAGATCTGCAAGCAGATCGAGCGCTTCCGCAAGTTCGCCCAGGACTGCGACGTCTTGGAGGAGGAGCTGTCCTCCAAGAAGAAGCTGACCGAGGTCCGCAAGAAGGAAGTGAAGCAGGAGATCAAGGACCTCCGGACCAAGATGATGGAGGTCCTGGAGGAGATGCGGCTCAACAAGAAGCAGGTGGACCGCATCGTCATCAACCTCAAGGCCCTCATCGAGCGCGTCGACAAGGCCGAGGACGAGCTGCGGGATTTGGAGCGCCGCTACGACTGCTCCATGAAGGAGCTGCGCCCGCAGCTGAAGGAGTCGCGGGAGAACCCCAACATCGGCAAGAAGCTGCAGAAGCAGCTCAACCTCACGCCGGAGCAGTTGGAGGTCCTGGACCGCGACGTGCGCACGGCGGTGCGGAAGATCAAGAAGGTCGAGGAGGAGGCCAACCTCCCCGTCGAGTCGCTGCGCCGCAACTACGACGCCATCCGTCTGGGTGAGCGCCGCGCCGAGCGCGCCAAGAGCGAGCTGGTGGAGGCCAACCTGCGCCTCGTGGTGTCCATCGCGAAGAAGTACACGAACCGCGGCCTGCAGTTCCTGGACCTCATCCAGGAGGGCAACATCGGCCTGATGAAGGCCGTGGACAAGTTCGAGTACAAGCGCGGCTACAAGTTCTCGACCTACGCCACCTGGTGGATTCGTCAGGCCATCACCCGCGCCATCGCGGACCAGGCCCGCACCATCCGCATCCCGGTGCACATGATCGAGACCATCAACAAGCTCATCCGCACCAGCCGCTACCTGGTGCAGGAGATTGGCCGCGAGCCGACGCCGGAGGAGATCGCGGAGAAGATGGAGCTGCCGCTCGACAAGGTCCGCAAGGTCCTGAAGATCGCCAAGGAGCCCATCTCCCTCGAGACGCCGATTGGCGAGGAAGAGGACAGCCATCTGGGCGACTTCATCGAGGACAAGAGCCTCGTGTCGCCGGCCGACGCGGTCATCAACATGAACCTGGCGGAGCAGACCCGGAAGGTGCTCGCCACGCTGACGCCGCGCGAGGAGAAGGTGCTCCGCATGCGCTTCGGCATCGGCGAGAAGTCCGACCACACGCTGGAAGAGGTGGGCCAGGACTTCGAGGTGACGCGCGAGCGCATCCGTCAGATTGAGGCCAAGGCGCTGCGCAAGCTGCGCCACCCGAGCCGCTCCAAGCGCCTGCGCTCCTTCGTGGAGAGCTGAGCCGGGCTTGAGCTGAGCTGAAAAGTAGGCCCCCGCTCCATTCGTGGACCGGGGGCCTTCGTGTTTCTAGAGTCCGGGGCCGTGGCGCTCCGAGCGAAGACGAAGACACCGAAGGCCGAAGTGAAGAAGGCTCCCCTCCCCTTCTCCAAGGCGGTGTGGCAGGCGGTCCGGGCCATTCCGCGCGGGCAGGTGCGCTCCTATGCCCAGGTGGCGCTCTACGCGGGCCGTCCGGGCGCGGCACGAGGCGTGGGCCGGGAGATGGCCACCCTGCCCCAGCAGCCCGAGCTGCCGCTGCCCTGGTGGCGCGTCACCCGCTCGGACGGGACGCTGGCGCCCCAGGTGGCCCAAGAGCAGGCAGGGCGCCTGCGGGCCGAAGGCGTGGAGGTGACGCAGCGTGGGGACACCTTCCGCGTGAAGGTGCCCCGCGAGGCGCCGGCCCCTGGACTGGCAACGAAGCGGAAGCGCTGAAGCCGGGTAAAACGACGCCCCTTGCCAGGACTGCGCACCCGGCGATATGCAATCCGTCACGCGGTTGGTTGGCGCATGAGGGCCCTTAGCTCAGCGGTTAGAGCTGTCGGCTCATAACCGATTGGTCCCTGGTTCGAATCCAGGAGGGCCCACTTCCCTCAATGCCGCTCAATTCCTTGGCAATCTCTTCAAGTGCGTCTGTCCATTGAGCGGCATCCGCGGTGTTCCGCACCACCGGCGCCCTCCCTTGGCATTGAGATAGGACGGGGCGCGCTTGGGCACCTTGCGCCGGGCGGACGGCAGCCGCAGGGTTGTCACCTTTCCAGAGCCCGCGCTGGATGGCCTTGGAGAAGAGGCACTGTGCGAAGCCGCACAGGTTGTTGATCGACTTGGGCGAGAGCTCGGCGGCTGCGGCGGAGAACGCCCCATCAAGGCGGGCTGCGGTTCACCTCGGGGAGCGTCAACGCACCCAGGCGGGGCCGAAGGTGAACATCACCCGCTTCGGTGGACAGGTTGGCTACGCTGCCTCAAGCCCCTCGCTCGCCTCCTCCTCACCTGCTTGAGGGAACTGGCTCACTCACCTTGGCGGAGAGAGCGCGGGCTCTTTCCCGCAAAGGGCCCTACTGGGGACATATGAACCGGTCATTAAGAAAGTCTTGACGGAGACTCCCTCGCTGCGTAGACATTTTAAACGACCGGTTTCAAAGTAGAGGGTGGACATGATGGCGTTCAGTGGCAAGGCGGCGTTGGTGACAGGTGGCACGCGTGGCATCGGCGCCGCCATCGTTCGGCATCTGGCAAAGGGGGGGGCGGACGTCGCCTTCACCTATGCGAACTCTGGCGACAAAGCGGCCACGCTGGTCGGTGAACTCAAGACACTCGGCCGACGGGCAGTGGCCATCCAGGCGGACAACGGAGACCCCGACGCCGTCCGTGGCGCAGTCGACCGCGCGGCGTCCGAGTTGGGCCGCCTGGACATCTTGGTCAACAACGCCGGCATCTTCCCTTCCGGACCGTTCGAAAAGGTCACACTCGAGGAACTCGACAGGACACTGGCAATCCACGTTCGAGGCGTGTTCGTCGCGTCTCAAGCCGCGCTCGCGCACATGCCGCAGGGTGGCCGCATCATTTCGATTGGTTCCTGCTTCGCGCAGCGCGTGCCCTATGGCGGAGTCACGCTCTACTCGATGAGCAAGTCCGCCTTGATCGGCCTGACGAAGGGCCTGGCACGGGAAGTCGGCGAGCGCGGCATCACCGTGAACGTGATCGACCCCGGGTCGACGGATACCGACATGAATCCGGCGACCGGGCCCGCCGTCGCGGCCGAGTTGGCGCTCATGTCCCTTAAGCACTACGCGCAGCCCGAGGACATCGCCGCCACCGTCGGGCACCTGGCGGGTGCCAGCGGGCGATTCATCACAGGCACCTCCATCGCGGTCGATGGTGGCTTTTCGGCTTGAAGCCGCGACAGCAAGAGGCGTTCATGGCATGGACTGTGTTGATATTGGCCGGGTGTCTGGAGATCGCCTGGGCGCTCGCGCTCAAGCGAGCCGACGGCCTGACCCGGTTCTGGCCCAGCGTCATCGGCATTGGCCTCGCCATGGTCAGCCTGGTGCTGCTGTCGCTCGCCTTGAAGCAACTGCCCGTCGGAACGGCCTACGCTGTCTGGGTGGGGATGGGCATGTGCGGCGTCGCGGTGTTCGGCATGCTATTTCTCGGCGAACAGGTCTCGGCACCACGTATCTTCTTCCTGGTGATGATCGGTATCGGCGTCGCTGGCCTGCGGGCAATCGAACGATGACTCCGCGCAAGGTGAAGACGAAGAAGCCCTCCGCTGTGATGGGCCGCCCCCGCGGGTTCGACCGCGACGAGGCACTCGTGGAGGCGATGCGGGTGTTTTGGGCGCGCGGCTACGAGGGCACGTCCATCCAGGATCTGGTCGATGCGATGGGCGTCAACAAGCCCAGCCTCTATTCCATCTTCGGCTGCAAGGAAGAGCTCTTCCGCGAAGCCGTTGAGCTCTACGACCGGCTCGAAGGCATTCACACCACCCGCAGCCTGGAGGATGCTCCGTCCGCACGCGCGGCGGTGGAGGAGATGCTGCGCGCCAATGCGCGGGCCTACACCGCCAGCGACAAACCTCGGGGGTGCATGATCGTCCTGTCTTCGCTCCTGGGCTCGCCGGAGAACGAGCGGGTCAGGACCTTCCTCGCGGAGAATCGCCTCAGGGGCGAGCGTGCGCTGAAGCAGCGACTCGAGCGAGGCATTCTCGATGGAGACCTCCCTGCATCCGCCGAGGTGGGGAAGCTCGCCGCGTTCTACACCACGGTGCTGGAGGGCTTGTCGATACAGTCTCGCGATGGCGCCTCCGCGAAGAAGCTCGCCGCCATCATCGATGCCGCGATGCTCGCTTGGCCGACATGAGCGAATACATCTCACGCTTCTTTGACCCAACGAAGCTCAGCGAGTTCCGCACTGCGAACTCTCAACCCTGAGCTGTCCGCTTTGACGGGGGCAACTCCAGCCAGTACGCGCCTCAATCCTTGCAACACGCTGACGGGTCGATGCTTCTTCCTGCGGGAGCTCTTCGCACCCGCATCCGGAATGTCGCGCCGCCGCCTTCTGTGGGCAGGTGCTGCAGGCTACCGCCGTGGCCTTCCGAGATGCGGCGGGCGATGGCCAGACCCAACCCGGTTCCACTCCACTGACCTTCCCGGCGCCAAAAGGGCTCGAAGATGTTCTCTCGGTCGGACGCCTCGACGCCGGGGCCGTGATCGACGACGTCGACCGTGACGCTGGACGTGCTGGCTTCCATCCTGACGATCACCGTCCCGCCAGCGGGCTCGGCGCGCAGCGCATTGTCGAGCAGGTTGGCCAACGCCGACCGAAGGCCATCGGCCTGTCCCAGCACCATCTCGGAGGGCGATGCGGCTTCCAGGGCGATGGCTCGTCCGCTCCGCAGCGCCAGCGGCGCCATGTCGCCGATTAGATCACGCAGCTGCTGGACGAGATCCAGCGCTCTCCAATCCGCCGGGGTCTGTC
Organism: Myxococcus virescens; assembly: GCF_900101905.1. Lineage (NCBI taxonomy): Bacteria > Pseudomonadati > Myxococcota > Myxococcia > Myxococcales > Myxococcaceae > Myxococcus > Myxococcus virescens. The sequence continues at coordinate 234,255 of NZ_FNAJ01000008.1, forward strand.
CCTGCATGCGGAAAGCCGCGAGCAGCTGGTCGACCATCAGCCCCAGCCGCGTCGCATCACGCCGCAGGTCGCGCGTGGCGGGGCTGTCGCCCAGGGAGTCGAGCCGGGCGCAGAGAATCGCCACAGGGGTGCGCAACTCGTGCGCGGCATTGGCGACGAACAGTTGCTGGCGGGAGACGCCGCGCTTGAGCCTTTCCAGCAGCTGATTGATGGCCGTGACGAAGGGCTGGATCTCCTTGGGCACGCCATCGGGCGACAGCCGCTGGTCCAGCGTCTCGAGGCCGATGCCGGATGCGGCGTTGGCGGCCCTCGTGAGGGGTTGTAGCGCGCGACGCAGCATCAGTGGCAGCACGAGGACGGTGGCGAGGACGGCCGAACCAAACAGCTTCATCACGCGCGGAATCAGCGTCCGCAACGCGGTTGGCAGGTCATCCAGTCCGAGGCGATTGCCACTCGTCACGACGACCGCAGTCCCGATGCCGGGGACCGGGAACATCGAGACGTTCGCGCGCTGGCCCTCTCCGAGGGCGATCACCGGGTCTCCGCACTCACCGAGCAGCTGCACGCACCGCAGATCGGGGAAGTGCCGGTACAGGTCGGTCAGGGCGGGCGCCGGTTCGAGGTTCGCGCCAGGTGCGGCCCAGCCGCGTGGAGAGATCGCGTGGGCAAGCTGCTGCGATGATCCGGGCACCAGGCGGCCGTCCAGGTACACGGCGTAGGCCAGCTGCGGACGTTGTGCCTGATAGGCGCGCAGAGCGCTCGAGGGCTCGATGCGAGGGGCGCCTGCCGGGTCCAGCGTGATCGACTCGGCCACGCGACGTTGGGAGGTCGCGGCGGACAGATCGTCGTGCGAGACGGAGTGGGAGAACACCATCCAGAACAGCATCAGCCCGGTGATGACGATGAGCTGCGTTGCGAGGACGGCCACGATCAGGCGCGGCGCCAGGGAGTCCGTGAGACGCTTCATGGCTCGTCGATAAGATAGCCGACGCCCCGAACCGGGTGCAGCACCACACCCGCACCACAATCCTCGAGCCGCCGTCGCAGCCTGGAGATGTGTGCTTCCAGGGTGTTGGCACTGGGCTCCTCGTCGAACCCGTAGACCTCCTTGATGAGGGTGTCGCGCTGGACGACCCGCCGCGCGCGGCGCATCAGGGCGGCCAGCAGCGAGGCCTCGCGCCGGCGAAGCAGCAGCGGCCTTCCCTGCACCGTCATCTGCCTGGAGCCGAGGTCGTACTCGATGGCGCCGCAGCGTACCGGCTGCAGCTGTCGCGCCTGTGCAGGCCGTCGCAGCACCGAGCGGATGCGCGCCCGCAGCTCGTCTGCATGGAAAGGCTTTCCCATGTAGTCATCCGCACCCGCATCCAGGCCTGCGACTCTCTCGGGGACATCTCCCATCGCGCTGATCACCAGCACGCCCGCCTCCGGCTGCATGGCACGGAGCTCGGGAATCAGGCACAGGCCGTCGCCATCGGGCAGGCGGCGGTCCAGAAGCACGATCGCGTAGGCGCCCAGGTGGATCGCGCTACGGGCCTCGGTGACCGAAGCCACGGCGTCGACCGAGAAGCCCTGGGACGTCGCTTCATTTGCCACCAGCCGCGCGAGTTCCGGCTCATCCTCGACAAGGAGCGCACGCATGAGTCCCCTCCGTGTCGGCGGACGCTACTCCTCCCAGGGCGAAGGCGCCGCGACAATCAGCGACTGTCAGGCTCGTGCAAGCCTGCGCTGCCAGAAGAGAATGGAAGGAGGTGGGCGATGCCCCCTATGCGAGCACCTGCGTACTGTCCTGGGACCGAGATGACGAACCTCTTCCGTAATTGCTGCCTGGCCATCCTCCTGGCGAGCTGTGCGGGCACCCCTACGGCCAGGGAGCAGGCTGGACCCGGCAGCCGGCGCGAAGCGACCGCCATCGTCGCCAACCTGCGCCGGATCGTGACCCCCACGGGTGTGGAGCGGCTGGAGAAGGTCCGCATCGGCGGGATCGACCAATGGGTCTCGATCCGCGGCGTCGACCGGGCGAATCCCGTGTTGCTGATGCTCCACGGAGGTCCCGGCTTCGTGTCGATGCCGACGAGCTGGTACTTCCAGCGGGGGTGGGAGGAGTACTTCACCGTCATCCAGTGGGATCAGCGCGGTGCTGGAAAAACCTACCTGGCGAATGACCCCTCCGCGGTCGCGGCGACCATGACGGCGGAGCGGTTGATCGCCGATACCGAGGAGATGATTCGCTGGGCACGCAAGGAGCTCGGCAAGGAGAAGATCTTCCTGCTCGGACATTCATGGGGCAGCTACCTCGGCCTGTCCGTAGCGCAACGTCACCCGGAATGGCTGCACGCGTATATCGGAATGGGACAGGCGACCGATGTTCTGGAGAGCGAACGGCGCGGATGGCGCTTTGCCATGGACAGGGCACGCGCAGCCGGAAACGAGGAGGCGATCAGGGAGCTGCAATCGATTGCGCCCTACGCGGCGCATGGCGCTGCGCTCGAGCTGCCCGTCGTCGCGATCCAGCGCAAGTGGCTCGGCTTCTATGGTGGCCAGGTGCACGGGCGGACGGGTGGCCAGGCCGAAGCGGAGGGCTTCGCACTCTCTCCGGAGTACACGGATGCCGAGCTGGCCTCGGTGTGGACCGCCAACGAGCTCTCCGAGGAGAAGCTGTTCCCCGCCGTGTTGCGGGCCGACTTCAGCAACGTGACCCGGCTCGAGTGCCCGATGCTCCTCTTCAATGGCCGGCACGACTACAACGTGTCGGCAAGCGTCGCGGCCGAATGGTTCGAGCGCCTTCACGCACCCATCAAGCACCTGGTCTGGTTCGAAAACTCGGCTCACGAGATCATGAACGAAGAGCCGGGCAAGATGCTGCTGTCGCTGGTCAGGTACGCCCGGCCCATCGCCGAGGCGGCAGGCGATGCACCGAAGCCTGCCCCCCGGGACGCGGCCACCGGGGCGCGATAGGCACGACACGCCACCCTGAAGCCCTACTCCCACTCCAGCGGGCCCTGCGCCGCTGCCATCGGCGCCGCCTGCGTCGGCTCGCCCACGTGAGCCGTGACGGCCACGAGGTCGAGCGTGGCGTGCGCTCGACGTCGAGATTGGATTGGCACCTCCCCTACGGATGCGCCAACGCGTAATCGAGCGCCGCCGTGACCGCCGCCACCTGCGCGTCGCAGCACTGCGCGGGCGTCGCGCGCGGGCTGTCGGGGTAGACCTCGGTGGTCGTCACGTAGCGGGCGAGCGTGATGCCAGCGCACAGTCCGAGCTGGCGGAGTGCGTAGTGGATGACGCCCGGGGCGACGACGGGAGAGCCAATGATCTTGCCGTCGGCGTCTGGCGGGGCGATGTGGGTGACCTTCGCGACCGCGGCGATGACCGCCTGCTGGAAGTCGAGCCGCGGGTTCTCGGTGTCGCCCACGACGTAGAATCCGTCGGGGGTGTGGCCGGGCTCGAAGGGCTTGCCGTCGCGCGCGGCCAAAGCGGGGCGGAACTCCGCCTCGTCCGAGTCGGTGGTCTCGTGCAGGTCCACGTGCACGAGCACGCGGTCGCGCAGCGGGGCGACCAACCGCATGAGGGCCGCCGACTCCTCCGCGGGGCTGGGCTCGCGGAAGGAGCGGTTCGGGTCGATGGCATTCATGTTCCAGCGGTGGATCCGCTCGTAGGCCCACGGGCTGACGCACGGGACGACGAGCAGGTTGAAGCGGCCCACGTAGTCAGCCGCATGCCGCTCGACGAACTGCAGCGCGCCGTGAACGCCGCTCGTCTCGTAGCCGTGTACCCCACCCGTGACCAGCGCCACCGGCAACCCATCGCGCCAGTCGCGGCTCGCGAGCGCGAACAGCGGGTACGTGTCCGGCGGGTAGTCCAGCAGACCGTACTGCACCACGTCGAAGCGCGCGCGCAGGCGCTCTATCGCGCTCAGCACGTCGGCCGCGTAGCTGCGCTTGCGGGTCTGGTGGGACCGCCAGGCCGTGACTTCCGCCTCACCCCAGGGGCTTCCGGGGGAACCAATAGGGTACGGTGCAGTGCTCATATCGGCGATTCTAGATCGGGTTGCGGGCCGCAACCCGGGCTTCTCGTGTGTGACATCAGGCATGAGACGGATAGGGACTCTCAACACCGCGCGGCCCTGGGTGGCCCTCGCGCCAGGGGCAGCCTTGCACCCGCAGTGGGCAGTCCCGGTGCTCGAGAGTCGCTCGCCCCTCCAGCTTCCTTCCGGCTTGGGGAATCCGGGAGACTTCACTCAGAAGCACGCCGCCAGAAGAGCCCTTCTCGCACGAAGTGCTCATGGACCCAGCGCTCGCTGGCGGAGGACAGCTGCCATTCGCCACGTCCCTCGAGGACCAGGATGTCACAGCGCGCAAGCATGGGGAGCATGGTCCGCTGCGAGCGCTCATCCTCGAAAGCGGCTCCTGCGTGAGCGAAGCGCCCGGGGGCGCCCAGTGCATCATTCAGCATGAGGCCATAGGGGTCGACGAGGATGGGAGTCCCCTCTGGGATTCCGGGAAGCCGACCGGCGGCGATTGCCCAAGCCGGTTCGAAGGTGCAAAGGGCTGAATCCGGGGGGACGGAGGCCCGGAGTGAGCTCCCGAGCGTGAGCAGGAAACGGTCTCGCTGATTCGCAGAGCGGATGGCCGCCGGCAACGGAGAGAGTGCGATGAGCATCACCGTGGCGGTGACGAGCGCGGCTTGCGTGCGCGTGCGCGTGTCCGCCCAACTCAACACCACGGAGGCCCCCAACCCCGCGAGGACCGCCATCGTAGGCGCAAGGTGGGCGTTGTACTGGGCCCAATAGCTCTTCGACGACAAGAAGGTCACGACCGTTAGAGCCCAGGCGGCCGCGAAGAGTCGCTCGGCGACGGCCTCCCTTCGACGCGTTCGGGCCAGGGCCACGACCAAGCCCCATACACAGAGGACGGAGAAGCCCATGCGCCCGTCTCCCAGGACCATGAGAAGTCGGCGCCAGACATCTGACTCGCCATCGGGTGGGCGGAGCAACTGGAACCGAAGAAGGCCATCGAGCATCGCGGCGGGGGCGAGCGCGAAGAAGGGGCCCAGCCAGACCAGCCCCACGGCTGCCGCGACAAGCACGACTCGTAGGGCACGCCGTCCCTGGCCCTCCATGCCGCGAGCCCACACCGCGGCGATGACCCAGGCGCCGGCTGTCAGCTTGATGGCGCACGCGGTGGCAAGAAGGGCTCCGGCCAGCAGATCCCCCTTCCACCGTGAGGCATCAACCCCATGCCGCAGCCAAACCCATGCCATGCCAAGACAGGTGAGGTTGAGCAGTGGCTCCAGGAAGGGCCCGCGCTCGGTGGCGGCCGCTTCTGGGAAGACGGCATAGGCGAGCGCGGCCACGACGCCTGCCCTGACGCCCCATTGCTCCTGAGCAATGCGTCCGCACAGGAGCGTGCTCAGTGCCCCAATCCCGGGGACGAGCCAACGGACCACTGCGAATGCCAGCGCTGCGTCGAAGCCACGTGCGAGCGCGGCCACTGGCGCCAGCAACATGGCAATCCCAGGAGGGTGGACGAAGAAGTAGTCACGGTAGGGCAACACACCGTGGGCGAGAAGTGCGGCGGCACTGAAGTAGACGCCCTCGTCGTAGTCCACGGGATGCCCGAAAGCGCCTCCCCGGTGGAAGAAGCCCGCGATGCGCAGCAGCCACGCCCCTGAAGCGATGAGCACCAGGGGCCACCAGGGCAGGTGGAAACGGGGAGTAGAGAGATTCGACGAACGCACCCGGACACGCGTACTAAAGGCATCCCGGTGTGTCGAGAAGGCGCCAGTCCGTTCATGCGGCGCACATCGCCAGTCGAACTCCTGACTTGACTCACTGAATCATCCGGAGACATGACTCTTTTTAATGTTGAGAGGCATGGTTCGCGAACGCGTCCCGGACGCCTTCTGGCGGCGTGTGGCCCCTGGCTGCCGCCACCGCGTCCCAAGAAGAAGCCGAGCCCCAAGGCCTGCCGCTCACCGAGTCGGTGACGGCTGCCAACGTACACGGCACGCACGAACTCTTCCCGCTGGTCGACTCCGTGGCTGCGGTGAGGATGCCTTCGGGCCAGCGGCGACACCGGCCCAGAAAGCCGCTTGGCGACAAGGCCTACGCCTCCCGGAAGAACCGGCGGGGGCTCCGCCTCCGCGGCATCGCCCATCGAATCGCACGTCCAGGCGTCGAGTCCAAGGAACGGCTTGGGCGCTACCGGTGGGTGGTGGAGCGCACACTGGCTTGGAAGAACCCGCTTCGCCGCCTTCGAGGCCGCTACGAACGCAGGGACGACGTCCACTTCGGATTCCTCGTCCTCGGTTGTTGCCTCATGCGCTTTCGCCGCCTCGGCCCTGACATTTGTCAGGCACTGTCAATCGTGCGCCTCCAGCGCGCTCATAAGGCTTCGCCGTGGCCCAGCGTCGGCGGCATGAATGAGGCCTCGGGCTAAGAGCGCGCTACCGAGCGAGCAGAAATACAAATATCCACGCAGCTCGCCGAAGCGGCGGATCAGGCGCTCGAGAGCAGGTCCCGGCTCGACATCCATCAATCCCGAGAGCCCGCGAATGACCCCGACATCGCCCTCCGGGAACACGTCCAGCCGGCCGAAGCCGCGCAGGAGAACCAAGGCCGCGCTCCAGGGTCCAATACCGCGAAGCCCAGTGAGCATCCGCATCGCCTCGGCGCTGCTCATTTGCGAGAGCATGGCCTCTGTCACATCGCCCGCTTGAATGGCGGCGGCCGCCGCGCGGAGCGCCTCGGCCTTCCTCGCGCTCAAGCCACAGGAGCGAATCGCATCGAGCCGCGCCTCGGCGATCGCAGCAGCAGTCGGAAATGCGTACCGTTCTTGCCCCTCATGCGGCAAGGACCGGCCGAAGCGCGCTACCAAACGGCGAACGACTGCGACCCCGGCGTCCAGGCTGACCTGCTGGAACGGGATGACGTTCGCGAACGTCTCGAAGAGGCTGGGGAACCGTGGCGGCCGCATACCGCGCAGCGCGCGCGCAATGGGGCCGAGCTTGCGCTCGGCTTGGAGCAGCCGATCGAGCGGCTCCGGATCCACATCGAGTCCGAGCCCCCGCCGCAACACCCGAGCGATCTCGGCATGCGCGCCGCGCGAGTCATCCCCAGCGAGCACGCGGAACCGGACCTGCGGCGCGTCCATCGTCCCCTGATTCGAGACCTCGACCAGCACGAGGCCATCGGAGACCGTGAGCGCTCGCAGGTACCGTCCGTCCTCCCAGACGTCGACGAGGTTCGTCGGCCGCCGCTGCAGCACGCGCACGGTCGCCTCGAGGTGAAACGGCGCGCGCGTATCAAGGGATGAGCCGAGGCCCGCCGGATACGTGAGCCGCGTGCCATCGACATGAGCGAAGTCGGTCATCCGGTGCGGCGTCGACCGGGTTCGGCTGGTGATGTGCTCGACCTGCGCACCGCGAACTGTCAGGGCGTCTGCGACCAGGGAGCGATGGCAACGCCATGGCACGGCTTCGGCGCACATCAACGCGACCGTGCCTTCCACGACCAGCTCACGCAGCTCGGCCAGCCCAGACTCGAACTCGCCCGTCAGCATGTAGTCCGCGTACCCGCGGAAGCTCGCATTGCGCCACCCCGCGTTCGGTGAGTCACCGCGCGCGTGCCGCAGCCCTCCGAGCGCGGGGAGATGGACGTAACGGAGGTGATGCCGGCGAAGCGCGGAGCGAAGCGCCTCGCGTTCGAATTGCGGATTGTGGCGCGAGCGCGGGATGGTCCTGATGTCAGCCACGGTGGAGACGCCGAACGGTCGAAGGAGCGCGATGAGCTCGTCGAGCGTTCGCGTCGAGTGGCCGACGGTATAGAGTTGGAGGCCTTGCCAGCTCTTTGCCCCGCGCATCGACTTTCTACCCCTCTCTCATGGGCTCTTCCATCCGAGCGTGAGCAGGAACGCGCTCTCCTCGATCGCCTCCACGTCATGGCGCAGGCCTTTCTCGAGGACGAGCAACCGCCCGAACGGCAGCTCCACCGTCTTTTCGGGCAGGCGCAGCCGCACGTGCCCGGAGAGCGCGTGGACCGAGACGGTTTCGCTGGCGCGATGCTCCGCCATCCGTGCGCCGGCCTTCATTGCGATGAGGACGATGCGCAGGTCGGGCTCGCGCACCAGAGTCCGCGCCGTGTGGCCCTCCCGCAGGTAAACGTCTTCTCGCCGCATTTCACGCTCGATTGCCGCCAGGTCGAACGTGGTCCCGCCCCCGAGATGTGTCGGTTGGGTCATGCCGTTCCTCCTCTTTCTGGGTCTTGCCTCTGGGCGTCCGCCTCAGGCTCGCGCCACACTTCGCGTTGGGATGCGAGCGATGCCCGGAGCCATTCATGGTTCATGAGCGCGATGGCATCGATGCTGATCGACTTCGGGCACGCCGCCTGGCACTCGCCGTGCCAGGTGCAGTTGCCAAAGCCCTCCTCATCCATGCGCGCGACCATGGAGAGCACCCGCCGCTCCCGCTCCGGCCGCCCCTGAGGCAGGAGCGCCAGGTGAGAGACCTTCGCGCCGGTGAAGAGCGCGGCCGAGGCGTTCGGGCAGGCGGCGACGCAGGCCCCACAGCCGATGCAAGCCGCGGCGTCCATCGCCCCGTCAGCGTGCTGTTTCGAGATGGCCCGCGTGCTCGCCTCGGGCGCGGCCCCCGTTGGCACCGAGATGAACCCGCCAGCACCGATGATGCGGTCGAGCGCGCTGCGATCGACGATGAGATCCTTGAGCACAGGAAATGCCCGCGCGCGCCAGGGCTCGATCACGAGCAGCGCGCCGTCCGGAAAGCGGCGCATGTGGAGCTGACACACCGCCGCGCCGCCGAGGGGACCATGCGCCGCGCCATTGATCGTCACCCCGCACGTCCCGCAGATGCCCTCGCGACAGTCGCTCTCGAACGCGACCGGGGCCTCGCCTTTGGCGGCGAGTTGCTCGTTCAGGACATCGAGCATCTCGAGAAAGGACATGTCGGCGGTGATGTCAGAGACCTCGTAGCGGCGGAAGGCGCCCTGGGATTGCGGCCTCTCCTGTCTCCAGATCTGCAGAACGAAGCGCACGCTGTTCTCCCTCCCCCTTCGCCCACGAGCGCCTCGGGATGGAGGTACTCGTCGCGCGGATGTTCAGCAGATTGCCCATCACGGATGCGCCGCCGCGCGGGCCGGCGGTTGGTAGCTGCCGGGCACGGAGCGGAACGGGATGGCGATCCGGTTCCAGCCATTGATGGTGATGACCGCCATCGTGAGGCTGACGAGCGCTTCTTCGCTGAAGTGTTGGCGCACGCGGTCGTACAGCTCATCCGTGACATCGTTCTGCGAGATGAGCGTCAGAGCTTCCGTCCATTCGAGCGCGGCGCGCTCGCGTTCGGTGTAGAACGGTGTCTCGCGCCAGGCCGACAGCGCGTAGAGCCGCTGCTCGGTTTCCCCGGCGACACGGGCATCCTTCGTGTGCATGTCGATGCAATAGGCGCAGCCGTTGAGCTGCGACGCACGAGTCTTGACCAGATCGAGCAGGGGGTGCTCGAGCCCACAGTTGCGGACGAAGCGTTCCAGGCCGAGCATCGCCTGATAGGCGTTGGATGATTTCTGGAGGAAATCGAGTCGCTGTTCCATGCCGAAGGTCTCCTATCGGTAACGGTGGCAGAGCGTACGCGGGCGGCTGCGCACCCAGGTCCGGACCACCTTTCGGTTCGTGCTCATTTGTAGCTCCTGGTCTCGGCCGCGACCGACTCGAAGAAGAGTGGCTCCTTGTGGAGCGCGGGAGGTCGATCCTTGCCGCGGTATTCCCATACCGACACATGGCAGAAGTGCTCGTCATCTCGGCGCGCCTCACCTTCCGCCGTTTGAAACTCCTCGCGGAAGTGCGCTCCACACGATTCGCGCCGCTCGAGCGCGTCGCGGCACATCAGCTCCGCGAGCTCGTAGTAATCGGCGAGCCGCCCTGCTCGCTCGAGCGAGTCGTTCAGCTCGATGCCGGTGTCCGGCAGCCGGAGATCTCGCTCGAACTCGCCCTGAAGCGCCTGGATGCTCTCGAGCGCGGAGGACAGCCCGCGCTCGCTGCGCGCCATGCCGCATTGTTCCCAGAGGAGGCTACCCAGCGCGCGGAAGTGGTCCTCGACGGTTCGCGTGCCTCGCGAGGCGAGCAGGCGCTCGAGCTTGAGCTGCACGTTGTGCTCGGCGTCTCGAAACGCGGGATGGTCAAGGTCGACCGGCCCTGGCCCGAAACGCGCCAGCTCGTCAGCGATGGTGTTCGGGACGATGAAGTAGCCGTCGGCGAGCCCCTGCATGAGGGCGCTCGCGCCGAGGCGGTTCGCGCCGTGGTCGGAGAAGTTCGCCTCGCCGATCACGTAGAGGCCCGGCAGGGTGCTGCGCAGGTCGTAGTCCACCCAGAGCCCACCCATGGCGTAGTGGACGGCGGGGTAGATCCGCATCGGCGCCCGGTACGGGTGCTCGCCCGTGATGCGCTCATACATCTCGAGGACGTTCCCGTAGCGTTCGCGAATGGTACCGGCCCCGAGACGCTCAATGGCATCACCGAGGTCCAGATACACGCCGCGCCCGCCGGGGCCGACGCCCCTGCCCTGGTCACAGATTTCCTTGGCCGCGCGCGAGGCGATGTCACGCGGCGCGAGGTTGCCGTAGGTTGGGTACCGCCGCTCGAGGAAGTAGTCCCGTTCGCTCTCCGGGATATCGCGCGGTGTCCGCGGGTCCCCCTTGAGCTTCGGCACCCAGACACGCCCGTCATTGCGCAAGGACTCGCTCATCAGGGTGAGCTTCGACTGATGGGGCCCGCTGACCGGGATGCAGGTCGGATGGATCTGCGTGAAGCAAGGGTTGGCGAAGCCGGCGCCCCTTCGGTACGCGCGCCAGATCGCGGTCGCGTTCGAGCCTCGCGCGTTGGTCGAGAGATGGTAGATGTTGCCGTAGCCTCCTGTTGCGAGGATCACGGCATCGCCGGCGAACGACCCCAGCTCGCCCGTCCGGAGGTCGCGCGCGATGATTCCCCGCGCCCGTCCGTCGACCCTGACGAGATCGAGCATTTCGGTCCTCGGATGCATGCGAACCTGGCCCGCGCTGATTTGCCGCTCGAGCGCCTGGTAGGCGCCGAGGAGGAGCTGCTGCCCGGTCTGTCCACGCGCATAGAAGGTGCGCGAGACGAGCGCGCCCCCGAAGGAGCGGGTGGCGAGGAGCCCTCCATATTCGCGGGCGAAAGGGACTCCCTGGGCCACGCATTGGTCGATGATGCGGTTGCTCACCTGCGCAAGCCTGTAGACATTCGCCTCGCGGGAGCGGAAGTCGCCGCCTTTCAGCGTGTCGTAGAACAGCCTCCACACGCTGTCGCCGTCGTTGCGGTAATTCTTCGCGGCATTGATGCCGCCCTGCGCGGCGATGCTGTGCGCGCGCCTCGGCGAGTCGTGGAAGGAGAAGCAGTGCACACGGTAGCCAAGCTCGGCGAGCGTCGCCGCGGCGGAAGCCCCCGCCAGCCCGGAGCCCACCACGAGCAGTGTGTACTTGCGCCGGTTGCTCGGCCCGACCAGGCGTCCTTCGCGCAGTCGGCGCTCCCACTTTTGCTCGAGCGGCCCGCTCGGAATCCTCGCGCCGAGATCCATGGCTAGCGCCCACCTCCGAGCCAGATCGCGAGCGGAATGCTGCTGAAGCCGCCCCAGAGCACCAGGGCGAGGATCCACGCAACCGGTCGCCGTTTCGGCCGAGGCGAGGGTCGCGACCTCCCGAGGCTCCGCAGCGAGGCCCATGCACCGTGCCAGACATGCATCCCGACGATGGCCAGCGCGCCGAGATAGATGGCCACCACCCAGGGGACGCGGAAGCCCTCCACCACGTTGTGGTAGACGTCATGCTTCTCGAACGGCACCGGCGCGATGGTCCCAGTGGTCAGATGGAGAATGTGGAAGACGATGAACCCCGCGAGCACGACGCCCGTGAGGCGCATCGTCCGAGCGGGCACGGTCGTGGAGCGTGGCCTGAGTCGGCGGTAGGCCACCGGGCGCGCGAAGCGGTCACGATTCCAGAGCAGCGCCGCCGCGCCGATGTGGATGACGGCGGAGGCCAGGAGCACCGCGCGAGCGGCCCACAGGAGCGGGGGCTCCCGAACGAGAAACGCGGAGTATTCGTTGAGGGCATCCCGCCCTCGGTAAACGAGGAGATTGCCGAGCAGGTGGAAGACGAGGAACACGACCAGCACGATGCCAGTCGCTGCCATGAGCACCTTCAGCCCGACCGTGGACCGCCACGGATGCAAGCGTCGCGAGGCGTCATGCGGGCGGTCTTCATTGAACTCACCAATGGACTGCATGCGCTCCCCTTCGCAAGGCTCGGCGGCCCGTGTCGCGCGGGCGGCTCCAGCGACTGGCGAACATCAATCATCCGGCACCTTCCGCAGGCGTTGGTCCGCGCCCCTGGCAAAGAGGTGAGTTGGGCACGCAGGCCACTCACTGCAAGCCCAACGCCCCGGATGTCCCGCGAGTGCACAACGCCCATGTCGAGTCTGCGACGTAGGTGTGGCGTAGCGCCTCATCGAGCGCGATTTGAACGTCACAGAAGAGGTCGCGCGAGCGCTGCGAGAGCGCTCAGGCGACGATGCCCACCGCGTCCCCTGCTTCATGCGTTGCATGCACGGCCTTTCCTTGAAGGTGGGACGTGCGCCAACGGCCGCTGCGGGGATCCGCCCAGTACATCAGGCGCGCATCAAGACGAATTGGGACTCAGTTGAGGGTGGAGGGCAGAAGCAGAGGGGCCGAGGAGGGCAGCTGACGGGGGCGTCCGTGCTGTGTGCCGGGCCGGTGGAGAGGCCGAGCAGCCCCCTTGGGATACACGCCTGTCCAGGCCGCCCTCCCACGAGGGGCGCGGCAGGGGCCTGGGCTTGTTGGCGATGGCTTGAGCCTCAACACCACGCGGCCTGGGGTGGTCCTCGCGCCGGGGCCAGCCTTACACTCGTCGTGGGCAGTCCCAGGTGCTCCAGAATCGCTCGCCCCCTCCCGCCTCCTTCACGTTCGCCAGCCCCCTCAAACCTGCCTCCACACCTCCTGCTTGGGGGAGAAACAGTCCCAGGCTTCGAGAAACGCGCGCGACAGGCCCGTCCCGAGACTTCCGAGGGTGGGCCTTTTCGTGTCAGGATTGAATGAGCAACCGGTGCACGCGTCGATGCGCCACTCCGCCGGACTTCACCAGCGCGGACCCATTCCTCTTCCTAGGAGCAAACCTCATGAAGCGGCTCATCCAGGGGCTGTCCCTGACGTCTCTATGTCTCTCTCTGGCGGCTTGTGGTGCCAACAAGTACTACACGCTGCCCGTCGACTCGCATGACGCCTCGACGACCAAGACGTCCATCGGCGTCTGCGCCCTGGAGAGCGGTCTCGAGTCGCAGTCCATGGACAACACGGCCATCGCCGTCACCTACGATGCGACCTCCATGATGTACTTCCGTTACAATGGGATGGACGCGTACACCTTCCATGTCTCCGTGGACGACAAGCAGGTTCCTCCGGAGGAACTGGAGGCGAAGCTCGCCACGGTGCGCAAGAAGGGCGAAGAGCTGTACCTCTGCGCCCAGGACCGCATCAAGCCGCGCTACGTCGCCGCCCCTACCCACGCGCCCGCGCAGACGAACGTCACCATCAACCTGAACGCCCCGGGCGAGAACTCGCAGGACGCCCTGTCCGCTGGCGCGTCGGTGTCGACGAACACGAACACGGCTTCTGCCTCGACGACGTCCTCCTCCGCGTCGGTGGACCTGGGCGAGGGCACCTGCGCCCGCGCCGTAGACTGCTATGCGCGGCTGGCCAAGACGGTCTGCGAGGGCGCGCAGGACTGCAGCTTCAAGGTGGAGATGTCCGGCAACGACGAGGCGGGCTGCCGTGACGCGCTGCTCCGCGTCCCGGACCTGATTCAGCCGTTCAAGATGATTCGCCCCAACCTCTCCGCGCCGGCCGTCTGCCGCGCCGAGTAGTCCGCTGGAACAGCCCGCCTCCGGTGCCGTGCCGGAGCGCGGGCGTCAGCGGCCTCCGGTTTCCCAGCCCGTGAGGCAGGCGGAGTGGACGCCCTTGGCTGGGGTGGCGCCGGGGAAGGCCTACTCCTGGAACGCCTGGGTGAGCTTCGCGATGGCCCCTGGAAGGCCCCGCACGCGCAGCCGGCTGCCGCTCTCGTCGTAGGCCTGGGACACCACCGTGGTGTGCTCGTACACCTCGCTGATGCGCCCCTGCCGGGAGTAGGGAATCACCAGGTCCGCCTCCACCATCGAGGACTCGAAGAAGGCGATGATGTTCTTGCGCAGCATCGCCACGTCGTCCGGCAGGTGCGCGGAGAGCATCAGGGCATCCGGGTGCATTGCGAGCAGCGCTTCCTTCGCCGCCGCGTCCAGCCGGTCCGCCTTGTTGAAGAGCAGCTTGCTCGGTACGGCGTCCGCGCCGATATCCCGGAGCACCGTGCGGGTGACCTCCAGCTGCGCGGCCCACGTGGGGTCCGACGCATCCACCACGTAGAGCAGCAGTGACGCTTCCAGGGCCTCGTCCAGCGTGGAGCGGAAGGACGCGACCAGATCATGTGGCAGCTTCTGGATGAAGCCCACCGTGTCAGAGACCAGGATGCGCGGACGGGTCTCCGGCTGCATCGCGCGCACCGTGGTGTCGAGCGTGGCGAAGAGCTGGTCCGCGACCAGCACCGTGCTGCCCGTCAACGCACGCATCAGCGAAGACTTGCCCGCGTTCGTGTAGCCCACCAAAGCCACCCGCAGCAGGTCCCTTCGCGCATAGCGGCGGTGGTCCTGGTCCTTCTGGATGGCCGCCAGTCCCTCGCGCAGCTCCGCCAGCCGGTCGCGAATCTTGCGGCGGTCCAGCTCCAGCGCCGAGTCACCCGCGCCACGCCCCTGCTGCCGCTCGCGGCCTCCGGTGGATTCGCGCAGCCGGGGGGCCAGGTAGTTGAGCCGGGCGATCTCCACCTGCATCCGTGCTTCGTGGCTCTTCGCGTGCCGGTGGAAGATGTCGACAATCACGCCCGCGCGGTCCAGCACCATCGCGCCCGTGGCCTTCTCCAGGTTGCGCAACTGGCCGGGCGACAGCTCGTGGTCCACGACCACCACGGTAGGCCGGGGCCCCGCCTTGTCGTCTTCTTCCAAAGACGGAGGCAGCAACGCGTCCCCCGGCTCCACGTCGTCGGCGTCCTCTTCGACGGCCTCGCCCTCGGGACCGAGCTCCGTGTTGGCGGCGGCCTCCCACTTCTCGCGGGCCTTCGACGTCCGGTCGCTCGCCCCGGACGTAATCACGCCCGAGCCTCCGGTGAGGGCCGCCAGCTCCTTGAGCTTGCCCGTCCCGAGCACCGTGCCCGTGGCCAGCCGCGCCCGCTTCTGGGACACGGTCGCCACCGTGTCATACCCCAGCGTGTGCACCAGCCGGCGCAGCTCCGCGAAGTCCGCGGCGTGCTCTTCGTCCGAGACGCCCGGAAGCTGGACACCGACGAGGACGGCACGCAGACGTTCAGGGAGGGTAGATATCGCCATGCGCATCCTCGTAACACGTCGGGCCGTCCCGCGACGGGGCGAGTCCACGCCCCCCGCCCCCCACTGGGTCCGGGCGACACCTTGCCTGGATGGGGAGGGGGCAGGAATACCGGGGGCGGACCTCCCGGGCAGGGTAGGCTTCCGCATCCTCGCGCCACCCAAGGCTTCCATCCCATGACATTCGCTTCGCTCGGCCTGTCGGACGCGCTCACCCGCGCCGTGGCCGGACTCGGATACGACGAACCCACGCCGGTGCAGCGCGCGACCATCCCCGTGGTCCTGCGAGGTGGCGACGTCTGGGCTTCGGCGAAGACGGGCTCGGGGAAGACCGCCGCGTTCCTGCTGCCCATCCTGGAAGCCCTGCGGGCGCGTCCCGGAGGGTCGGTCCGACCGGTGCGGGCCTTCATCCTGGTGCCCACGCGGGAGCTCGCCGCGCAGATCGTCGATTCCATCCAGCGGTACGGCCAACACCTGAAGAAGCCGCTGAAGACCTGCATCGCGGTCGGTGGCGTCTCCGCCAACCCGCAGATGCTGGCGCTGCGGGGCGGCGCGGACATCGTCGTGGCCACGCCCGGCCGCGCGCTGGACCTGGTGCATCAGAACGCGCTCCGGCTGGACCAGGTGGAGACGCTGGTGCTCGACGAGGCCGACCGGCTGTTCTCGCTGGGCTTCGCCGATGAGCTCAACAGCCTGCTGGCGCTGCTGCCCACGCGCCGCCAGAACCTGTTGTTCTCCGCCACCTTCCCTCCTGCGGTGCGGAAGTTCGCGGAGCAGTTGCTGCACGAGCCCACGCGCATCGACGTCGATGAGGGGGAGCTGCCCTCGACGGAGTTCATCCTCCAGCGGGCCCTCCTGGTGGATGTGCCCCGGCGCACGATGCTGCTGCGGCACCTGTTGGAAACACATGCGTGGAGCCATGTGCTCACGTTCGTGGCCAGTCGCTACGCGGCGGACCATGTCGCGCTGAAGCTGAACCGGGCCGGCATCGTCGCGACGTCATTGCATGGGGAACTCAGCCAGGGCGCGCGCACGCAGGCGCTCGCGGACTTCAAGGCGAAGCGCGTGCGCGTGCTCGTGGCCACGGACGTCGCCGCTCGCGGCCTGGACATCGCGCAGTTGCCGGCGGTCGTGAACTACGACCTGCCCCGCTCGACCGCGGACTACGTGCATCGCATCGGCCGCACGGGGCGCGCGGGCGACAAGGGCGTGGCGATCAGCTTCGTCAGCGCGGGCACCGAAGCCCACTTCCGACTCATCGAGAAACGCCACCAGCTCGACCTCCCACGCGAGCAGGTGCCGGGCTTCGAGCCGACGGAAGAGGTCTCGACGCTCACGCCGCCCCTGGATCCGAACGGCGGCGTGAAGGGGCGGCGCAAGAGCAAGAAGGACAAGCTGCGCGAAGCCGCCGCTGCCGCCGCCACTCGCCCTCCGAAGCAGGGGCCGTAGCGGCTCCTGCTCCCGCGTGTCCAGCAAGGCCCCGTGCGATTTCGCGGCCGTCAATGAGGACGCCACCCTTCCCTCCCCGGGTGCTCCCCTTTGAACACGTGCGCCGCATGAACGGAAAACCGAGGAGGGATCAGAAACCTGAGGGCGAAGCCGGTAGCCTGTCCGGAATCCCTCGAGGCCCCAGTCCCGTGGCCCTGGACCGGAGGAGGAACGCCCCGTGCGTCGTGATGTCGCCGTGCTGCTGGAGAACGCCCCGCCGCGGCGCCGGGCCCTGTCAGAAGCGGCGTTCGTGTTCCTCGCCGTCCTCGGGCCCTCGTCGGCGGGCCCCGCGGGTCGGGTCGTCCTGGCCGTGCTCGCGGTCGCGCTGCTCGCCTGGGGACTGGCCCTGCTGCGCCCCTGGGAGGCCACGCGCGCGGGCGCCTGGCTGGGCGTCCTGGGGCTCCTGGTGGCGCTGGGCGGCACGGGCGCGGGCGCCTGGGTCGCCACCGCGGCGGAGCAGGAGAAGGGCTTCTCCCTGTCCATGGCGCCCCTGTGCATCCGCGCAGTGGGGATGATCCTGCTGGTGGCGGTGCTGGTGTGGCGCGACGGCCAGGGGCCCGCGCAGGTAGGGCTGGCGCGCGAGGGCTGGGCGAAGGAGCTGCTGCTCGGCGTACCGGTGCTCGTCGCCACCTACGCGGTGCACATCGCCGCGTCGGTGCCCATGGCGGCCGTCGCCGTGGCGTTGAAGCTGGCCGACAAGGAGATGCTGGCGCGCAAGGGCTTGGCCGCCGCGCTCATGGACACCGGCCTGGACGTGCCCGCCTTCGCGGCCATCATGGTGCTGGTGACAGGCTTCGAGGAGTTCGTCTTCCGGGGCTTCCTCGTGCCCCGCCTGCGCGTGGTGCTGGGCCGCTGGGTGCCCGCGGTGCTGGTCGCGGCCGTGCTGTTCTCCGTGGGCCACTTCTACGAAGGCACGCTCGCCGTCTTCCAGACCTTCGTGATGGGAGCATGGTTCGGGTTCGTCTTCTGGTTCCGGGGACGCCTGCTGCCCCTGGTTGTCGCGCACGCGGCCTTCAACACCATCAGCTTCGCGCTGGTGATGTGGCTGTCGAAGTCAGGCTTCCTGGACAAGCTGCCACCGCTTTGACGGTAGCCCGGCCCCGGTGTCATCCCGGGTGAGTCCCCGTGGTGCCCCCTTCGTTGGAGGGAAGTCAGACGCGGAGTACGGCGACGGGAGGCGGAGTGCCTCCCACCGCGAGCCCACGCGGTGTAGGGTACGCGAGTGCTGCTCAACGACGGCTATGTGTATCGCGAGAAGCTCGGGCGCCGACCGGGCAGCAGCGCGCTCGCCCATCTAACGGACAAGTATCGTCACTCCTCGGAGGAGGAGTGGCGGGCACGCTTCGCTCGGGGCGAGGTGCGACTCGACGACGTCACGGCCGACGGCTCGGAGCCGCTGAGGCCGGGACAGTGGCTGTGCTGGCACCGCCCGCCATGGGAGGAGGCGGACACTCCGCAGTCCTTCGAGCTCGTGTACGAGGACGCGGAGTTGGTCGTCGTGGTGAAGCCGAGCGGACTGCCGACCCTGCCCTCGGGAGGCTTCCTGAAGAACACCCTGCTCTCCTTCGTCCAGGCACGATGGCCGGAGGCGGTTCCCATGCACCGCCTGGGACGCGCGACGTCGGGCCTCGTGCTCTTCACCCGCACCCGCGACGCTGCCGCGCGCCTGGCGAGCGATTGGCGCGAGGGCCGCGTGCACAAGCGCTACCGCGCACTCTCCCAGGGACTCGCCGCCCAGGAGGCCTACGACATCCGCGCGCCCATTGGGTTGGTACCCCATCCGCGGCTGGGCGAAGTCCATGGTGCCAGTGCGCGGGGAAAGCCCTCACACAGCACGGCCCGGGTGCTGGAGCGGCGCACCGAGCACACCCTCTTCGAGGTGGACATCCACACGGGGCGCTCCGAGCAGATCCGCATCCACCTCGCCTTCATCGGCCACCCGCTCGTAGGGGACCCGCTCTTCGGCGTGGGCGGCCTGCCGCTGGCGGAGCACCCCGGCCTGCCCGGAGACGGCGGCTATCTGCTGCACGCGGAGTCGCTCACCTTCCTGCATCCGCGCTCGGGCGAGCACGTTCAGCTTCAGGCGCCACCCCCACTCGAGCTCCGCGTCCAGGACACCTGACGGTCGCGCCCGGACTCATCCCTCGGGCCACGCGTGCGCGCCGGCCACATCCACCACGCTGGCCCCAGGCGCCTCCGCCTCCCGCAGGATGCGGACCATCTGCTCCTCGGTAAACCTGTTCTTCCTCACGACCAACCGACCTCCTGGCCGCGAGGACTCTCTCACGCTTCAACGGGTCCGAAAATCGGGGGGCAGACCACAGTGGCACGAGCAGGGGCTTTTGCCTTTGTGCAGGGAATGGGCAGTCGTGCCTTGACCTTCACAGTCCCTGTGTCACGCGCTGCACGCCACGCGGGCGGACTTCCGAGCTGTGCCTCACGCCGCCTGGGGCATGTGGTTTGCCTTTACAGGCCACGCATGGCCGGCCGGAGCCAACTGACCAGGGATGGATGATGCTTCAGGTGCATGAGCGCGGCCTCATTGCCGCACTGTTGATGGGACTCCTCGCGGCGTGCTCCGGTTCCAGCTCGGAGGGTGGGGACAAGGACCCTCCGCCGAGGCCGGAGCCCGAGGTGACGACTCCAGGGGCACCAAGGGACGTCCAGGCCACGCCAGGCATCCGGTCCGCGCAGGTGAGTTGGCAGGCGCCCACCTCGAACGGCGGCGGCGCCATCGTGAAGTACACGGTGACGGGCTCCGGGGGCACCACCGCCACGACGACAGGCGCCACGCAGGTGGTGGTGTCCGGCCTCTCCGACGGCACGAGCTATACCTTCCAGGTTCGCGCCACCAACGCGGCTGGAGAGGGTCCTGAGTCAGGCGCTTCGGTCGCCGTGACGACTCACGACCTCCCGAGCGCCCCACGAATCATCGATGTCGTCTCCCTCAACACGGCGCTGCAGGTGAGCTGGGAGCCTCCGACCTCGGACGGACGGGCGACGGTTCACGCCTATTCCGTCGAACTCCTCTCGGGGACGTTCCAGCGCTCCCTGTCCGCGATGGACACGCGCGTGGAGTTCACGGGGCTGAGACCGGATACGGAGTACCAGGTCGTGGTCCGGGCGGTGAATGCAGTGGGAATGGGGCCCCCCTCGGCGCCGCGACTGTCGAAGACACGCTGTGACAATGTCGGACTGACGAAGCTCCCCCAGGTCTCCGTGGAGGCCGAGCTCCGGGGATTGGTGGCGGGGGACTTCGACAAGGACGGGAAGCTGGACCTCGCCGGGACGCGGATGGCCGAGAGGACCGTCGCCACCTTTCTCGGGCAGGGGGATGGGAGCCTCCGCAGGCATGGGGAGTTCGCGGTGGGCGCGGACCCGAAGAGCGTCCTCACGGGGGACTTCGACGGCGACACGCTGCTGGACCTGGTGGTGCTCAACACCCGGAGTCAGTCGGTGAGCGTGCTAACCGGCCTGGGGAATGGCGACTTCGGGGCGGGACGCACCACCCTCACGGGCGCGGGCCCCTGGGCGATGACGACGGCGGACTTCGATGGAGATGGGAACCGGGATGTCTTCACCGTCAATACGAGCCTCGCGACGGGGTCCTCGACGCTGAGCTGGATGAAAGGCAACGGGATGGGCTCGCTCACCCGGCTGGATTTCCCCCTGTCCTTCGCCGCGCTCACCGTCACCACCGCGGACTTCGATGGGGACGGTCACCTGGACGTGGTGATGCCCGCCTCGCTCGTCTCCGAGTTCTATGTCTACTTTGGCGCGGGTGATGGCTCGTTCCGCGCGGCGTTCCGGTATTCCGCCCAGAACGCCCCCAGGCATGTGGCCGCGGCGGACTTCAACAACGATGGCAGGGCGGACCTGTTGGTGACCAGCAAGGGAGATTCCTTCAACGAGCCCGCGGTGAGCGTGAGACTGGGACGCGGCGACGGCACGTTCGAGGCCGCGAAGGACTTCGACGTGCTGGGAGAGGTGGGTGAGCTGGCCGTGGCGGACTTCGACCAGGACGGTTGGTTGGACGTCGCCGTGACGAATACGGCCAAGAACACGGTCAGCTTCCTGCGCGGCATGGGCGATGGTTCGCTCTCGGCGAGACAAGACGTGGTCCTGGACGGCGCGCCGCTGGGGCTCGCGGCTGGGAACTTCAGCGGCGGTGACAAGCTCGAGCTGATGGTGAGCCAGGAAGGCAGCACCTCCCTCACGATGCTGACGACGAGCTGCCTGCCCTGAAGCGTCCTCGGGTACGGCCCCCGCTTCGGTGGTGGCACCGAAGCGGGGGATGCGCGGGAGCGGGCCTCAGCCCATGTGCGCACCCGCGGACTCCTGGTCCAGCTCCCGCGGCCGGGCGAGGTGCCGGTGGGCGAGCAACTCCGCCATGGAGTCGGCGTCGCATGGCCTCGAGCAGGGCGCTCACCCGCGCCCATGGGGTGTTGAAGCCATCCTTCGACATCAGGCGCGAGGACGCGGCTCCGTGCTTCGCCGCTGGCTTCGTGGCCTGGCGCGGAGGTGAGGGGCATCCGGTTCGTGGCGTCCTGGTTGGACGATGGCAGTTGCCTGCGGGTAGACGCGGTCGCCGGAGTTCACGTCATGAACGAGAATGCCCGGCATGCCACGCCCCGAAGACATCATGCGTCATTACGATGCCGACCCAGACGAGAACCCCTGGGTCAAAGGAAAACCCGCTCCTGAGAAAGTCGCAGTCGTTCCCTATGATGCCGGATGGCCGACGCGCTACGCGGAGCTAGCCGTGGCCATCCAGGGTGTAATGGGCGCATCGGCCATGCAGGTCGAGCACGTCGGCTCGACTGCCGTGCCGGGCCTTCCCGCCAAGCCCGTCATCGACATCGATCTCATCGTCGCCGACTCCACGCGTGAGGACGACTATGTGCCTGCCCTCGAGAGCCTGGGCTACGACCTCATCATCCGCGAGCCGTCCTGGCATCAGCACCGCTGCCTGCGGCTCGCCGCGCCACGCGTGAACCTGCATGTGTTCGGCCCGGACTGCCCCGAGGTGATTCGCCACGTCATGTTCCGCGACTGGCTGCGCGAGCACGACGACGACCGGCAGCGCTACGCGGCGGTCAAGTACACCTCCGCCGAAGGCCTGGACGATGTGATGGAATACAACCGCCGAAAGGAGCCGGTGATCCGCGACCTCTACGCGCGGATCTTTCGCGCGGCGGGCTGGATTCGCTGAGGCGCGGCGCGCACCGGTCGTCGTGGTGTTCGCCAGGCTCCGCCGGATTGAACCGCCCCCCCATGATCCTGGCCCGGCGAGACGGACCGGAAGCCCTGCTCGTGCCGGCGTGCCAGCGCCAGAGGTGCCCGGCGCTCCACCGCGAAGATGTAGCCCGTCCCGCCGGCATCGTAGCGTCCGTGCGCATACGTGGCGCTCCCGCTCCCGCTGCGTCCGCCGAACCGGGCTTCCGTCGACGCCCAGCCCTTCCCCCTGGGCGCATCCACAGACACCCGCCCATCGCTACGCCGAAGGAAATGAAGCCGCTCATCAACCGCCGCAGAGGAACTGCGTCTCATCCGCATCGCGGAGGCTCAGAAGCGTCCCATCACCCCAACGAGCGCACCGCCTTGAGTCAGGCCGAGCACCGGAGCAGCCTGGGCTTCCGGCAGCTCAGCGCGCGCTGTCCCGTGCGAAGGGCTCGATGATCGCGCAAGCCAGTAGCCCGTGAACGAACCGATGAGAGGAGTGACCAGCATCCCGACGGTGCCAATCCTCGCCACGCGATCGTGGCGGCTGGTCGTGAGCAAGGCGAATGGAACCGCTCCCAGTGCGGCGCCCAGGAAGGTGGGGCCGAAGTTGCCCCTCCCGTTGAACTTGTTCCCCGCGAGGTAGATGGCCAGCGACGTTCCGAGCGTGGTCCCCAGGCTCATTGGAATGGCAAACGTAAATGAGTCTCCGCAGCGCGTCAGCGAACAGTTGTTATCCAGCGCTGCACCGACCAATCCTCCCACCAGCGTGCCAGTGACGAGCCCAACGCCGCCCAGGAGCGTCCCAACGACCAGGTGCCCTCCAAGTGAGTAGTCATCATCCAGCGCCTCCCCGGAGCCCTGCGTCGGCGAGGCTGTGGACGGTGACTCAGTGGAGGACTGTGACGCCATGTCCACGGGAGGCTCGCGGACTTCCTCCTTGGAAAGCCCCTGTCCTCGCGCCAGCAGCGGCACCCACACCAGCCCCATGACCAGGACGCGCATCAGACGAGTCATCATCCCAATACCTCCGCGCAACGAGGAAACGAAGGACTTCGCTTCGCGCACCCTGGGGGGGAGATGGCCTTCATGAAAGGAATGCGGGTACGTCGGAGCAGGCTCCCCCACCGTCCGCCCTCGCCACCATGCGATGAGAGCATGGTGGCTGTGACGGAGTCGTGACGGCACCACACGGCGTCCTGGCAGGATGAACGTCACGGTGCTGTACAGTTGGCCGAGCTCCGCGCCAGAGAGCCGTCGCTCCAGTCATTGACGTCGCTGACCAGTCGCCGCATCAGGCGCAGCGGGGGCAGTCGTAGACGTGCGGCACGATGACCGCTCCACGGGAGCGGACTCGGCAGGGACCTTCTCCGAATGTCCGGCTCCTGGCACGCCACGGGTACGCCCACACATGGAGAGACGCGAGTGTCGCTCTGGGTGAAACCTGGAGGCGCCCCAAACAATCCAAGAATCTTGGAAGGGTGAAGCAACTCCGCCGGGGAAGCCGCGAGAATGAGGGCAGGAGCTTACATGTCCATCTACCGCATCCGTCCCAACGATACCCTCTCCGGCCTGGCGGCCCGTTTCGGCACCACCGTGGAGAAGCTGGCCCGTGACAACAACATCACGAACCCCGACCTCATCTACGCTGGGAACACGCTGCGCATCGGGCACTCCGGTCGCGACAGCTTCGACGCTGGTGGCAGCCCTCAGGGCGTTCGCGGTGGAGGTTCCTCGGGTGGCGTGAGCGGTGGAGCGGACGTGGGCGGCCCGACGGGCGCGGGGCCCAGCAACGCGTCTGCCGCGATGCGTCGACTGGCGGATGCGGCCCGCTCGGCGGCCATGGGCATGGGCGGCTACAACAGCCAGGGCCTGTGCGCCACGGGCGTCAGCCGGGCCATCCGCAACGCCCTGGGCATTGGCGTGTCGGGCAACGGCAACCAGATTGACAACAACCTGCCGCGCGACAAGTTCAAGCAGGTCAACATGTCGCTGGAGGAGGCGCTGAAGATTCCGGGCCTCGTCCTCACCTGGGAGAGCACCTCCACGCGCCTGGGCAGCATCTACGGCCACACGGCCGTCACCCTGGGTGATGGTCACTCGTCCGCGAGCGACTTCATCGAGCGCAACACGACCAACAGCGGGCGCACGGGCTTCAAGGTCTTCATGCCCATCGCATAGTGCCTGCCGCGCAGATGGCATCCCATGAAGCCCCTGGCCCTGTTGAGGGTCGGGGGCTTCGTCGTTTCCAGCGGAGGGAAAACGCGGGACGCGCTGCGTCCCATTCGAAGAGGCAGGGCTTGAGGCTCGCCTCGCCTTCGAGCCCGTCGCTGAACCGAAACCGCAGTGCCATGGGTTCGCGCGTCCCACCACCTCATTTGAGGGGGGTGTCAGGCTACACCAGGCCAGACGGAGGAAGGCACCACGCTTCATGCCGCGGGGGTGAGCTGTGAATGCGGGCGAGTCCCCAAACACCCTCCATCCAGAGGGCCTCCGCGCTGGGTGTGAGGCATCGGGTTCCCGCGCACGCGTCATTGAACATCGCCTTCGAGGTGATGCCCACGCGACCCAGGCGCAGCTCGCTGAGTGGCATCTCTCCACCGCTGGGGTCATCAAGGAACCAGTGGATGCGTACAGATTGCCCACGAAGAGAATGGCTTTGCTGTTACCCTTCCCGCGCTTCCCCCGCGAGCCAAGGAGTCATTGCACGATGCGATTCTTCAAGATGGCTGTCTATCTTTGTGCCGCCGTTCTCTTCCCTGCCTGCGGCGGAGAGGATGGGATGACCGGGCAGGACGACGCACTGGCGCAGCAGGAGTCAGCGGTGTCATCCGTGTCGCTTGACGGATGCATCTACAGCATCTCCGCGTACCCGCAGCCAAACGTGACGCCGACTGTCTATGACGTCAAGCTCTTCCGCCAGCCCATTCCGACGTGTGTGTATGGTTATGGCAGCGTGACCCTGGGCACGTCCGTCGTCTATGAGCCGACGCGGTCCGTGGCGGGGAACGCGCTGGGAATCGCCGCGAGCTATACCAAGAAGTCGAGCCTCAGCGGCAGCGCGCCCATCACCCTCAGCGTGCACCACGTGGACCCGGCCACACTGACCGTCATCCGGAGCAGCGGCTTGGGCGTCTTCATGGGGATGGGCAACATCGTGTCGGAGAACGTGGCGATTGCCGCGGACGGCACCACGGTGACCGTCTCGGGCTCGAAGACCGGCGTCATCTCGGGAGAGAGCGGCAGCGGGAGCCACTACACCGCGAGATATCCGGACTTCTTCACCAGCACCACGCCACCGACGATCATTGCGTTCCCGTGAGGCCTCGCCTCGCACCTCGGGCCACATGAGGTTTGGGGCGGGAGCAACCTCGTTCGAGGACTCCCGCCTCAAGGATCGGCCTGCTCCATACCCGAGCCTCGACTCCGAGGCCTCATCAGGAGCAGGCCCGGGTCTCAATTCCAGAGCTCGCGCGAGAGCAGGTCCACCATCGCGACGGCGACCTCCGGTTCCGGCAGCCCCAGCGCCCGCAGGAGCGCCGCATCGGTCGGCGCGGAGACCTCCGCACGCAGCGCCTCCACCGCGCGCTGACGTGCCGCGCGCACCGCCTCCTGCTCTGCGGACGGCAGTTGTTCTACCGCCCAACGGTCGATGGCCCAGGACAGGTCCGCGTGCCGGGTCTCGTCCTCGGCGATACGGACCATCGCCTCGCGCACCTCGTCGTCCTCCGCGTGCAGGGCCTGATGGTGAGCCAGCAACGCGCCGTATGTCTCGCGCACGCAGCCCTCCACCGCGTTGTCCAGCGCCACCTCGAGCAGCGGCCTGGGCGGGAGCTGCGCCACCACCGCGCGCGCAGGCGTCGCGCCATGACGACGCGCCAGTCGTCCACACACCTCCGTATGAGCCACCTCATCGAGTGCGCTGCGCAGCGCCGCCTGCTGAAGCTCGACCGCCGCGCCATGCAGCGCCAGCTCGTCCCGCAGCCTCAAGAAGGCCGTGATGGAGGCCTCCTCCAGGTGGGCGATGAGCGCGAAGTGCTGCCCCAGCTCATCCGCGCATGCAATCGAGCCATCCGAGCGGAGCCCCGCGGGCCTGCGCCCCACGGTGCACCCCTTCGTGCCCCGCTCCAGGATGTGGGTCTGCTTCACGTGCACCTCGCCCGAGGGTGTCACCTCCAGCAGGTACTGCGTCAGTTTGGAGCCCTCTCCACATGCAACCCCCTTCGTGGCGACGACGTTGAAGGTCCCGTCCGCGTTGGCCTTCACCGCGCCTTTCTCCAACTCGGTGCAGCTCAGGTTGTAGCGCCCCGCGAAGACCTGGAGCAGCGCCTCCTGAGGGGTGTCGATGTCGCCCAGGAAGGCCTGGAGCGCCTCTTGAGAGGTGTGGGCCTCCACCGCATCCCCTCGCGTCGTCACGAGGTAGTACGCGTAGCAATCCGGCTCGCAGCTGGAGCGAAACCCCTCCTCGGAGGAGAGGGCCTCGAGCTCCGCCTCAGAAACCTGATGCACTGGGTGTCCCGGATTGCGCAGGTCGCGCGGCAGCGGCAGCCAAGCGGGCTCAACATGACGCTGGCATGGCACCTCCGCGGGAGGCGGCGCCCACCGCAGGTGCTCGCGCCGCTCGAGCAGCTCGCGCGCCACAAGGAGCCGCGCTCGCCTTTCGCATGCGCCGTGTAATGCCCGGGCGGGACGAAACCTCATGACTGCATAGCGCGAGCGTTCGAGTCCGAAACCGTGGGCTCGGGCGCTTCCCACAGCAGGAGATCCATCCTTGTCCCGTATCGAGTCGCTCCTCCGCCTCGCCGCCCGTGCCGACCGCATCGGAATGAACGTCCTTCGCGTCGGCCTGATCGTCGTCCTCGTCTGGATTGGCTCGCTCAAGGTCGCCGAATACGAAGCCGACGGCATCGTCCCCTTCGTGGCCAACAGCCCGGTCATGAGCTTCGTCTATGCGTACGACGCCCCCGAATACCGGCAGCATATGAATGCCGAAGGCGCGCTCGTTCCCGCCAACCGCGCGTGGCACGAGGCGAACGGGACCTATGGGTTCTCCTACCTGCTCGGCGGCGTGATCGTGCTCTTCGGCCTGCTCATCGCCGCCCATTGGTGGCGCCCGGAGCTCGGCGCGATCGGCAGCGCCCTCGTGATCGGCATGTCGGTAGTGACGCTCTCTTTTCTCGTCACGACACCTGAGAGCTGGGTGCCGGCGCTCGGCGACGCCCACCACGGCTTTCCGTGGCTGAGCGGCCGCGGGCGGCTGGTGGTCAAGGATGCAATCATGATTGGCGCCGCCATCGTCACCATGGCCGATTCCGCGCGGGTCTGGCTGGCGCAGCGCAAGCCGCAGCCGGCCGAGCGGCTCCACCGCGCCGCCGCCTGAGAGCGCTACTCCTCCATGCACGCGCGGAGTTCACGCTTCGCGCGGTGCAGGAGCACGGCGACGTTGCCAGGTGTGGTGCCAAGGAGATCCGCCACACGGACACCCGGCTGATCCTCGAGCAGGCGCAGCGTCACCACCTGGCGCTGCACCGCGGCGAGCTTCTCCACGCATTGGAAGGCGAGCACATGCGCCTCGGCATGCGCGATGAGCGAATCGACGCTCTCCCGATCATCAGCCAGGCTCTCGACCACTTCACTGTCGCTGAGATGCGGCCGCGCGAGTTCGTGGCGCCGCCTCTTGTTCCGCGAGTGGTTTCGCACGAGGATCGCGAGGAGGTTGCGGCTGTCGTCCTCCTCGTACGCGAGCTTCCGCGCGTGGGGCAGGCCGAGGAAGGTCGCGAAGGCGTCCTGGACGGCGTCGAGCGCATCGTCGGCGAGCAGGCCCTCGTTTCGAGCCACCGCCGCGAGCGCGCCGCGATGGTCGCGCACCAGGCTGGTGACCCAGGAAAAGAACCCCTTCTCGTCGTTGCGCTCCATCTCCAGCTCCTTCCAGCGGCAGATCCGGCAAGCAACCGTCGCCGCCTCGCGAAGCTTCCTGCCCGCCTTTCGTTACGTCGAAAGGGCGCAACGTAGCCGATGCGCCGATGCGCATTCCACCCAACTTCCTGATGGCGACGACTTCCGCGGCTGCGTCGACAAGGCCGCTAGCAACCGCAACCGCAACCGCGCCGAGAGCGAACGTGGCCAATTGTTCGGCCAACGTGACCTTCGTCGAGAGCATGGGACGGATATCAACCCTGTTGAGGGTGGCTGGCTGGAGCAGCGGAACGAGGAGGGCCGCCGAAGGGGACGGCCGAGCTGTGGGCCCTTCGGGTGGTGGAAGAGAGACTCTGGTTCACGATGACGCCGATGTCCGCCCGGATGCTCCGGCCGAAGGGAGTCGTCTTCCGGGCGCTGCGAGGCGCCTCGAGCCATGCGGAGCTGTCGATTGCCTTCGGCGGGCAAACCGCCCTCCCCCGCCGCCGCGCACCTCCGCGCCGTGGCGCATGAGGCCGCGGCGCGGAGGCAGTCGTCACAGCGAAGCCGCTACGGCATGGGCCGTGAGCTCGCCGACGGCGCGGACGGAACCGCGGGCCAGCCATTGGGCCACGTGATTGCATCCACGAGCATCACCCGCGCCGTGTGGGCGCTGTTCCACGCGTGGTAGACCATGTACATGTCACCGCGCGGCCCGGTGACGACGGAGTTGTGTCCCGGCCCCACCCAGCCACCACCCGTCTTGAGAATCGGCGAGCCCAGCTTGGTGTACGGGCCCAGCGGGCTCGTCGCCCGCGCGACGCCCACGGCGTAGGTGCTGTTGTAGTACGCGTTACCGCTATAGAAGAGGTAGTAGTAGCCGCCCCGAGCGACGACCCATGGCGCCTCGACGACGCCGCCCTCCCACGACAGGTTGTTGCTGATGAGCGTCTGGCGCGAGCCCACCAGCGACAGGCCATCCGCGGACAGCGCCTGCCCGTAGATGGGCGTCGGCCGCCCCACCGCATTGCCGTCCGCCTTCCACACCAGGTAGGGCGCCCCGGTGGTGCTCGTGAAGAAGGTGGCGTCAATCATCCCCATCGCTGTGTCATGCACGAGCGGCCGGCCAATGTCCGTGAAGGGCCCGAGCGCGCTCGCCGACGTCGCCGCGCCGATGGACAGCTTCCCGTTCGAGTGCCGCGCGGTGAAGTAAGCGACGTAGCGCGTCCCCACCTTGTGGATTTCCGGCGCCCAGAAGTCGCCCGTCGCCCAGGTGGGCTTCGACGCCGACGGGAAGATGGAGCCCGCGCTCGTCCACGTCACCAGGTCCTTCGACGTGCGCAGGGGGAACGCATTCGCCGCGCCGCCGGACGTGCACGCGGCGACGTACCGCGTCCCATCATGGATGACGCCTGGGTCCGCGCAATCCACGGGGACCACCGGGTTCCGGTACAGGCCGCCGCACCCCGTGTAGCGGAAGGACATGCCGCACGCGCCAGTTCCACTGAAGTACGGCCTCCACCCGTTGGAGAGCAGCGCGTACGAGTTGCTGCCCTCGTTCGTGCAGGCCCGGTCCCAGAACACGCGCCCGCTCACGTCGTCGTACTGAGCGGGGTGTCCCGACGGGTGCAGCCACGACGCGGCATAGGTGACGCGCGTCGAGCACGCGGTGGCCCCTGCACAGTCCGTGTCGAGCGCCATGACACACGCGTTGCTGCCGGTGAAGTACGGCCGCCAGCCGTTCGAGAGCACCGCATACGAGTTGCTGCCCTCGTTGATGCAGGTGCCATCCCACGTCACCAAACCGCTCGCGATGTCGTACTGCGCGGTGTGCCCCGAGGGGCGAATCCACCTTTCGCCGTAGGTGATGCGCGTGCTGCATGCGAGCGACGCACCGGCGGTGCCTACCGGGGCATCCTCCGCGAGCGGCGTGTCGATGTGCTCGTCGCCACAGCCGGATGCAAAGGCAGAGACGGCGCACACCACTGTGAGCGCCAGGATGCGAGGGAACTTCCTCATGGAACCACCTCCAGATGGAGGGGCACGAACTAACACGAAATATATGCAAAACAAGAAATGCAAGCCCTCTACGCCCCGGCCAATGTCCTTCAGTCGACCAGCGACAACAGCACTTGAACCTCCACCCGCATGAGCACCGGGACACGCACGGCTGGCGCGCTATCCATTCAATGGGGCCGCCGGAGCCGCCTTGGACGAGCACCCACGCTGATACGCCTCCAGCGCCCGCTTGAACCGCGCTCGCTCTTCCTCGGGCCATTCCTTGGGGAACTTCGCCACCGCTTGCTGTGGGTCCGCGACCGCTTCCCGGCAATGGCCCTGGTGGAAGGCCACCAGGGCTGAGGTCTCGAGCGCATGGGGATTCTCGGGTGCGAAGCGTCGCCCCACCTTCGCCAAGGGCTCTGCTTCCGCGTACTTCCCTTCCTGCGCTCGCAGCCACGCCAACTCCCACAGCGGACACGGCCACACTGGCGACGAGCTTCGTATCGACACGTTGAATCGGTGTGGATTCGAGCAGGCAGCCACGCCGGTGCTTGCGTCAACGTGGATGGCGTTGACGAGAACCCCTTCTCGGCCTCCCACGCTTGAGGACAACGACTTCGCACCCCTGATGAACGACGCCCCGAAGGAAGAGACGCGCATCCGGGAAGTGGCCGCTTTATTGGGCTGGGCGGATCCCCGCGTCCGCGCGAAAGTCGACACGGCTTCCAACCCGGGCCCCCATCCCGCTACTGCGAGGTCAGGCAGCCCTGCTCGCCGCCTGGGGCGACTGCTCGAAGGAGGCCCACTGTGCCCGGCGCGAGGTCGGATTGTCGACTCGCAGCACGCCCTCCTATCCCCTGCGACGGTGAGTGCGCAATGAGAGTGCGGCTCCGCTCGAAGAGCGGATGACGCGCTGGTACTCCTGGACTGCCTAACGGTCGATGGTCATCCCTACCGAGGCAGAGGGATTGAGATGCTCACCAGGCAGTATCGTCGTCCAGACAGCGGGGCGGACTGGAAGCTTCCGCCGGGAGAGGAAGGAGAGCTGATTTCAGACATCGACACACTGGGGGGCTTGGGTCCTCATCCATTGCTGGTACGGCTGAAATTGCGCTCCCAAGGCTTCACCGACGACTACGCCTTCTTCGTCGCGGGCAAGCCCCCAGCCAGTCGCCCGCCGTCCGCAAGCATTTGCAGGTGAATTGATGTCAGGTGGAGCGTCATCGAGCAGATGCCGGCCACCATCGAGCTGGAGCCGCGCGCCCGAGCCTGACGCAGGCGGGGACGGACGTCTAGGATTGGGGTGGACCTGACCCGCCCTGGACGTATGCCTTTCCGAGCATCCAGGGAAGACGAGTTTTTGGACAGTCTTGCCAGGGAAGGCCCCCTTCCCCTGGACCCTACAGTCATGCGATGTGCAGCGAGTCCTCACGGCCCTTGGGACACAACTGTCGTCTGTCTGGACGGCGCGGCTCCGTTGCTTCCGGAAACCCGCGGTCCACCCTGCCTTCGCTCCCCGAGAAGCCTCATGCGCGCTCCCGCCCCGTCTCCGCTCCCAGCGTCCTTCCGTATCGGCTGCCTGCTAGCGCTGTCCCTTGCACTGGCCTGCACCCGCGACGCGCCGACTTCCGCCGCGACGGCGACCCCGTCGGACGCCGCCCCGGAGGCCCGCGCCCCACAGTCGGAGAGTGCTCCTTTCGACGTGGGCGCCATCATCCGGCAGGTGCACTTCGCCTGGCGCCCGGAGAACGGTACGTGGAGCGGCGGCCACTCCACGTACACGGTCCGTTCTGGCGCGGAGGGCCTCACCCTCACGCCCTATCACCACATCCGGAAGCAGGACGTGCCCCCCGGGCCCGGCGAGGTGACGAATGCAAGCGCTCCCGTCGCACCGCTCGCAGGCGCGCCCCTCACCCTGGGCACGCCCGGCCTGAAGCGTGGAGCGCGGCCCCTCGGCGACGCCCCCGCCCAGGGACGCGTCGAGCAGGACGGCCACCTCGTCCTCACGCGCGGCGACGTCACCGAACACCTGCGCAACGCCGAGGACGGAGTGGAGCAATCCTGGGCTTTCGAGCACGCACCCGCGGGCTCCGGCGACCTCATCGTGGAGGTTCCAGTGAAGGGCCTCACGTTCCAGGGCGCCACCGACACGGGCCTTCACTTCGCCGACGCCCGCACGGGCCTGGGCTTCCGCTACGGGCACGGCACCTGGGTGGATGGGCGCGGCCATCGCATCCCGGTGGAGGCTCGCTTCTCCGAGGGCCACATCCAACTTCGCGTCCCGGCCGGAGTGCTGGACGCATCCGCCTACCCGGCGGTGCTCAACCCGCGCATCTCCCCCGAATTTGGCATGGACACGCCCGTCATCGGCCCGCAGGTCAGAGACCAACGGACCCCGGCGGTGTCGGCCCATGGCTCGTCCTGGCTCGTCGTCTGGCATGACTACGCACCGACGACCATGCAGGTCACCGGCACGCGCGTCTCCAGTTCGGGTCAGGTACTGGACGTCAATGGCTTCACCCTCCCCCGTGCAGCGAGTTCCTCCGCCGGCATGTCCATCACCGCGGGGGCGAACGAGTGGTTCGTCGTCTGGGAGTACGCTTCGGGCATCCATGGCACGAGGGTGAGCCTCGGAGGACAGGTGCTGGACCCCTCCGGCATCCTCATCGCCGCGACGACCACCGCCCCGGCCGAGCCGGTCGTCGCCTCGTCGGGCTCGGAGTACTTCGTGGTCTGGCGCGAGAGCCACAACTGGGTTTCGGCCATCTACGGCACCCGGCTGTCCACCACGGGGCAGCCGGTGGCAAACCCGGTGCGCATCAGCTCCTCGACGGGCTGGGCCACCACCCCGGACGTCGCCTTCAACGGCGTGGACTATCTCGTCGTCTGGCAGGAAACCACCAGCACGCAGGCCTTGAACATCCGCGGCGCGCGCGTCTCCTCGGCGGGCACGCTGCGGGACACGACACCCTTGACTATCTCGGCGATGGACGGAGACCAGCGGCACCCCGCCGTCGCCGCCAACAGCGGCGCGTGGCTCGTCGTCTGGGAGGACCGGCGCGCCGCCTCCTTTGAAGGGGACATCTACGGCACCGTCGTGTCGGGCACGGGCTCGGTGCTCTCCCCCAATGGACAGGTCCTCGCGCCGCTCAGCGGGAGCCAGAGCTACCCGGACGTCGCCGCCCGGGGGTACGGATGGTTTGTCGTCTGGGAGGATGCCCGGTCCAGCTACCCGGACATCTACGGCACGGGGGTGGGCTGGGACGGAACGCCGTCCTACCGGGGCCCCGTCGCGGTGTCTACGGAGGCTCGGGCCGAGTACCTGCCGTCTGTGGCGTCCAGCGGCGGGGACCTGCTCGTCGTATGGTACGAGGCCCACACCGGCGGCTACGACGTCCATGGCGCGCGCGTGACGACACAGGACATGGTCAGGGACACCACCAGCCTCCTCCTGAGCACCTCACCCAATGACCAGTACGCCCCCGCGGTGGCTCGCACCGGCACCGACTACCTCGTCGTCTGGCGGGATAACCGCGCGGGCGAGTCGGACATCTACGGCGTCCGGGTGACGAGCCAGGGCGTGGTCCTGGATCCGTCGGGCCTGCCCCTGTGCACGGTAAGGGGCGAGCAGGACAACCCGACGGTCGCCTCCAACGGCACGGACTGGATGGTGGCCTGGGACGACAACCGCAGCGACGACGACGACGAAATCATCCATGGCGTGCGCGTGTCCCGGGCGGGCGAAATCCGCACGGGCTGGAGCATCAGTATGCTTCCCTATGCCATACGCAAGCCGGCGTTGGCCTCCGACGGCACGGACTGGTACGTCGTCTGGGAGGACGAACGGAACGCGCTCAATGGCGCAGCCTCGTGGGACATCTTCGGCGCGAGGGTGACCGCGGCGGGCACCATCACACCGACCTACGGAACGAACCTCACCCCGAGCGTCTCAGGAGGGCAGACGGACCCCGCCATCGCCTTCAACGGCACGGATTATCTAGTTGCCTGGACGGACTACCGGAATAGCTCCACCACCCGCTACGACATCTATGCCGCGCGCGTGTCCCGCACAGGCACGGTGAGCGCGGTGGGGGGCTTCGTGCTCAGCAATGCCTCGGGCAGCCAGGCGGCACCGGCGGTGGCCTCCGCGGGGAGGGACTGGCTCGTCGTCTGGCACGACGAGCGGAGCGCCGGGCAGGACATCTACGGCACGCGCGTCTCCGCCGCGGGCGCAGTGATGGAGCCGTCTGGGTTGGCCATTGCCACGACGTCCACCGCCCAGCGCAATCCCACCGTGGCCTCGGACGGAGCAAACTACTTCGTCGCCTGGGAGGAGCAGACCACCAGCAGCAACCAGGACATCCACGGCGCGCGGGTGTCCGGCGCCACAGGGGCGCTCCTTGATGCCCCCTTCCCCATCGCCGCGTCGCCGCAAAACGAGGTGCTGCCCGCCGCAGCCTCGCATGCGCCGTCCCAATTCCTGCTGATGTACCAGCGCACCGACCCGGCAGCCACCTCGCTAGCCGAGCGCATCCGGGCGCGGACCGTCACCTTCAACCGTGCGCCGGTGGCCGAGGCGCTGACGCTGACCACCACCGAGGACGTGCCCATCCCCGTCCCCCTGGCGGCGACGGATGCGGACGGTGATGCCGTCACCTTCACCACCGTCACGCCTCCGTCACAGGGCCTGCTCTCCGGAACAATGCCCATTCTCACGTACACGCCCTTCCCCAATTTCAACGGCGCCGACAGCTTCACCTACCGCGCGACGGATACCTCGGGAGAGAGCTCCGCGGTCGTCACCGTGTCGCTGACGATAACGCCGGTGAACGACCCGCCCATCGGCGTGCCGGTCACCCTCCAGCTAGACGAGGACACGCCGGTGGACCTACAGCCGCTTGTGGGGGTCGATCCGGATGGCGAGGCCATCACCATCAGCGTGCAGACCCTGCCCGAGCACGGCACGCTGACGGGGACGCCCCCGAACCTCCGGTACACGCCCGCGCCGAACTACCACGGCACGGACAGCTTCACGTTCATCGTGACGGATGCCTCGGGGCTCGCGTCCGACCCCATCCTGGTGTCCATCACCGTGCGGCCCTGGAATGACGTTCCCCTAGCGCTCGCGCAGAGCGCCTCGCTGGACCAGGACACGAGCGTGGACCTCATGCTGGAAGGCTTGGACGTGGACGGGGACCCGCTCACCTTCCACATCGACAGGGCTCCCGCACACGGCACCCTGAGCGGCACGGCGCCCAACGTGCGGTACACGCCGGCCCCGGGTTACCGTGGCCCGGACACCTTCACCTTCCGGGTGCGGGATGGGGAGTGGAGTTCGGAGAGCGCCACGGTGAGTCTCTCCGTAAGGGCCGTCAACGTGGCCCCCGTGGCCCATGCGCAGTCGGCCACGCTGCGCGAAGACTCGGTCCTGCCGCTCACGCTCTCCGGGAGCGACGCGGATGGCGACGCGCTGACGTACGCCATCGTCACCGGGCCCGCCCATGGCGCCCTGAGCGGCACGCATCCGGAGGTCACGTACACGCCCGCAGCGAACTTCCACGGGAGTGACAGCTTCAGCTTCATCGTGAGGGATGCGTCGGGCGTGGCCTCCTCGCCCGCCACCGTGGACCTCACCGTGACGGCCGACAACGACGCGCCCGTCGCGCAGGCGCAGGCGGCGGAGACGGAGGAGGACGTGGCGATCCTCCTCACCCTCGCGGGCTCCGACGTAGACGGGGATGCGCTCACCTTCACGGTGTCGACGCTGCCGGAGCACGGCACGCTCAGCGGCACGCCGCCGGACGTGACGTACACGCCTCACGAGGACTTCCACGGGGAGGACGGCTTCACGTTCCAGGTGACGGACGCCGCGGGCACCAGCTCCGTGTCCGCGCGGGTATCGGTGACGGTGACGCCGGTGAACGACACTCCAGTGGCTCAGGCGAAGATCGTCCAAGTGGATGAGGACGGGTGGACGGACTTCGTGCTTGAGGGGCAGGACGCAGAACGCGAAGCGGTCGGCTATACCGTGCGGACGCAGCCGCTCCACGGTGTGCTAACGGGAACACCTCCAGCTCTACGGTACACGCCCGCAGCCGACTTCCACGGAGAGGACGGCTTCACGTTCACCGTCTCGGATGAATCGGGCGCCGAGTCCGCTCCGGCCACGGTGACCCTCACCGTCTCACCCGTGAATGACGCGCCGGTGGCTCTCGTGCAGAGCGCATCGGTGGACGAGGACACGGGGCTGGACCTGGTGCTGCGTGGCTCGGATGTGGACGGGGACACGCTCACCTTCACCATCACCATTCCGCCCGCGCACGGCACGCTGAGCGGCACCCCTCCCGAGGTGACGTACACGCCCGCAGCCGACTTCCACGGAGAGGACGGCTTCACCTTCGTCATTCGCGACAGTGAGGGAGCCACCTCGCAACCGGCCACGGTGTCGCTGAGGGTGCGGCCGACGAGCGACGTCCCCGTGGCAGCGGCCCAGTCGTGCGAGACGAACGAGGACACCTCCGTATCCCTCTCGCTGACCGGCACGGACGCGGATGGACAGACACTCACCTTCACGGTGGCCAGCCAGCCCAAGCACGGCACCCTGACCGGCACGCCGCCGGAGGTGACGTACCTCCCGACCGCGGACTTCCATGGCGCCGATGGTTTCACATTCACCGTGTCCGATGGAGAGTCCACTTCCACGGCCACCGTGTCCCTCACCGTACGCCCGGTGAATGACGCCCCCATTGCACTCGACCAGATGCTGCAGGTAGAGCCCAACCTCACCGCGCTGACGCTCGCGGGCACCGACGTGGACGGCGACACGCTCACCTTCGCCATCCACACACCGCCCGA
Organism: Myxococcus virescens; assembly: GCF_900101905.1. Lineage (NCBI taxonomy): Bacteria > Pseudomonadati > Myxococcota > Myxococcia > Myxococcales > Myxococcaceae > Myxococcus > Myxococcus virescens. The sequence continues at coordinate 271,208 of NZ_FNAJ01000008.1, forward strand.
GCACGGCACGCTCGGCGGCACCCTGCCCGAGCTGACCTTCACCCCGGCAGAGGGCTTCCGCGGCACCACGGCCTTCACCTTCACAACCTCGGACGGCCTCGCCACCTCGGCACCGGCCACGGTGACGCTGCGCGTGGGAAACAGCGCGCCCGTGGTGGCCGTCGCTCTCCAGACGCAGCGCCCCTTCGAAGGCGAGGCGCTCCACTTCCAGACCTCCGCCGCGGACGCCAATGGCGACGCCCTCACCTTCACGTGGGACTTCGGCGACGGCGCCACCTCCGAGGAAGCCAGCCCCATCCACGCCTACACCAACGAAGGCACCTACGAAGCGGTGCTCACCGTGACGGACGGCATCGACACCGTGCAGCAGTCCTGGGTGATGGAAGTGCGGAACGCTGCTCCGGTGCTGGTGCCGGTGGCGGCCCCTGCCCACGCAGATGAGGGCGAGGCGCTCACCTTCCACGTCCAGGCGAGCGATAGCGGCGAGCAGGACACCCTCACCTTCACCTGGGACTTCGGCGACGGAAGCGCGCCGGCCTCCGGGCCGGAGGCCACTCACACGTACGCCGACAACGGCCTCTACACCGTGAAGGTCACCGTGACAGACGACGCGGGCGCCTTCTCGCAGGAGGTGCGCGAAGTGCAGGTGGCCAACCGGCCCCCGATCCCCGAGCCAGTGCCCGCCCAGACGCTCCGCGGTGGCGACGTAGTGTCGCTCCAGTTGAAGGCCACGGACGCGGCGGGCGAACGGGACCCTCTGACCTGGAACCTCGTCGAGGGCCCAGGCACCGTGACGCCCGAGGGCCTCTACACGTGGACGACCGAGGCCCGCACTTGGGGCCACTTTCCCGTGCACATCCGCGTGACGGATGACGACGAGGGCAGTACGGATCTCGTTCTCGACCTCACCATCCACAAGCAACTCCCGCTCATCCTGCCGCCGGACAGCGGCTGCGGCTGCGCCTCCAGCCAGGGCGGCGCAGCCTCCTCGGCGGCCCTGCTGTTCGTGATGGCCCTGTGCGCCTCCCGCCGCAAGCGAGGAGCCTATCGGTAGGCAGGTCTTCTTTGGGTACCTCACGCTCGTAGTGCCCTGGGTCCAACTCCGCGCCGTCGAGCGCGTCTACGCGTACAAGACGTGCGAGTCCCCGCCTATGCCCATCTGCCGCAGGTGACGCTGGAGAGCCCCAAGCCGAAGGGCGAGCGCACCACCTCGTGGTTCACGCGCTGGTGAACGTGGGGTTCCAGAAGTGCCAGGCCCGCCACTGCATCGCGCAGGTGAAGTAGCGGGCCTGGGACGACGGGCCCTGCGTCACGGGCCCCGAGCCCGCACCACGGCGTGGTGAAGAGCGAGCTGAACGCATCCGCGCGGGCCCTGGGCAGTGCCTCCCGAGAGTGGAACGGGTCGGGGATGGCGTAGAAGGCGGAGATCGACGGCGTCGCGAGCGGGTGCGCGTCCACGGCCCTGCCCGTATAGGCCGGCAGGCGCCACTCGAGCGGGAACTCCGTCCGGCGCGTCGGCGGCATCACGCCATCTAGCGGCAGGGACGCGACACCATCCGCGGTGAAGTCGAAGGCCCCCACCTCCACCGCGCGGCCCACGGCGGCTAACCTGGAAGCCGCATTCAGCATCCACCGGAACATCTGTGCGACCGGGGCCGGAACGCGCCGCACGTCAACCGCACCGTCTATGATTATCCGGACATGCCTCCTTCCAGAGCCTTTCTTCTCATTCCTTCCGTCATCCTCTTCGGTGTGACCAGCGCGCGGGCACAGCCATACGAACGTACACGCTACGAAGGGCTGGAGTTGTGCCGCGGCGACAGGACCGTGACCTATGCGATGACCACCTCGGGTGGCCACCCGACCGCTGAAGAAAGGGCCGCGGTTACCGCCGCGTTCAACACCTGGAACCAGGCCGTGGCCAGTTGCTCGGACCTGGTGTTCACACCCGGCGACGATGTACCCCATCCCGCACCGCGACCGCTCGACGGGAAGATGCTGGTGACCTTCCGCCAGGTGAACTGCCCGGACATCGTCCCCGATGACGATGCCTGCTGGCAGAATGAATCCTGTCCCGACAAGTATGACTGTTGGCCCTTCGCGCCAAGGGACGTCGTCGAGGAGACGAGCTATTTCCGGATGTCCACCGGTGAGATTCTCGGCACCGAGCTCAGCCTCAACAACAGCAATGGCATGCTCACGACGCTGGACGGTCCCCCTTGCGACGAGGGAGTCATCGAGCCCGGCTGCGTCATCGGAGATGTCCAGAGCCTGGTGACACGCTCCATCGGCGAGGGGCTGGGGTTCGCCCTGCTGACACGCACTGATTCCACGATGTCTCGCGTCCTGCCATGGGGCGATACGCAGAAGCGCATCATCGACCCTGGCACGCTCCAAGGCATCTGCGAGACCTACCCTCGAGGACTGCCAACCCCCGGGTGCGTCATCTCAACGGATGGCGGCGTCCCGGATGGAGGGGACGGCGTCCCGTCCGGCGATGGTGGCGTGCCGGAGGCTGACGGGGGTGTCCCGGACGCTGGTGCCAGCCCCCCTGACGGCGATGGCGGCGCTCCGTCCAAATCTGGCTGCACCACCACCTCCTCGGTGCCACTCCTCGGAGCGCTCATACTCCTGCTGGGAGCTCGACGCACTGGGCAACGCTCACGGGGCTGAACACGGACACGGGCTCGGGGTTGTCGCTCCAGATGACGGATGGGTTCGGGCAGGGCTGGACGGTGGCCTACAACGCGTCCTGTCCTTCCTCGGCGCCTCCTGAAGCGCCATCCTCGCCTCCTCGCCCGCCTGGGGGAGCACGGCGCGACAGGAGGTCCCTGTCGTGCCGCCCATCGCCGACCCCATCGCGTCGACCAGGAGGCTGGGCGAGAATCTGGCCATGCCGATCCTGCCGAAAGAGCGAGACCCCAGGTTGATCACGATTCGTCGTGGCGGGAGCCTGACCGACGAGGACCACCACCTGCTCGCGGAGTGGGCTGCCCTCTGCGCGGAGCACGTCCTGCCCTTCTTCGAAAGCGCGTGCCCTGAGGACGCGCGCCCACGTGACGCCATCGCCGTGGGACGGGCGTGGATCAGGGGCGAAGTGCGGATGCGTGACGCCCACCAAACCGCGTTCGTGGCCAACGCCGCGGCTCGTGGGTTGCCTGACCCGGCCAGGTTCGCGGCTCTCGCGGCAGGCCAGGCGGTGGCCGTCGCCCACGTCGCAGCGCACTACTTGGGCGCGGCGGCGTACGCCATCCGGGCCGCCGCCGCGTCGGTCGCCGTGGGTAACGCAGAAGGCGCCCGTCTGCAGGAGCTCGGATGGCAGCGGGAACGGCTCCCCGCCACCCTCCGTGAGCTGGTCCTCGAAGACCAGCGGACGCGGAACGACATCTGCTGGGGCGTCTTCACCGGGTGACGCAGGCCCGAGGCTTCACGCATTCGCGGTGCCGGGCTGGATTGTGGTCGCCGGGAAGCCCGAGGGGCCGGACGGCTCGGTGAGAACGTGCGCCCCCACCAGACGCTGGCCGTGCGCCTGGACGAGGTGTTCCACCTCCAGGGCAAGTTGGTGGCGCGCGAGCGGCTGACGGTGCGGCGGGCTCGAACACCGGCTCGCGGCGATGCAGGCGGCGACGAGGCCCACCGCAACGAGACCAACGGCGCGGTGCGCGAGGCCGAGACGCCCGTGGGGGCCAGGTCGTGCGGGACTACAACCGGGCATACAACCCCACTTGCACCTTCTCCGCCTACAGCCTGTGCCCGCTGCCGCCACGCCAGAACCGGCTTCCCTTGCGCGTGCAGGCAAGCGAGAAACGCCCGCAGAGTCAGTGAGCGCCGCGTCTCCCCTTCCGCTGTCGGAGGTCTGATGATGAAGCCCCTGCACCTCGCCGTGCTCCGGATGTTGCCTGCGCTCTGTCTCGCGTGTGCCCACCCGCCCCAGGTGCCCCGCGAGGCACCGGTTGCTGCCCCCGCGCTCACCTACGAGACCTACACCGTCGGAGCAGGCGAGCCCGAGGCGATGCTCGTCGCGCTGCACTACTCCGGGTCCACACCCGGGTTCTGGAGACCGCTGCTCGAGGACTGGCGCACCCCGACCCGCATCGTGCTGCCGCGCGGCCCACACCCGCGCAGGGAGGGCTTCACCTGGTTCGCCGCCGGCCACGAGCAGAAGGCGACCGAGGAGAAGACCGCCGATGTAGAGCAGATGGCCGCGCGGCTCGCAGAGCTCATCCGCGAGCTGCGCGCCGCCCACCCCCGCATCCGCCGCGTTGCCGTGACAGGCTTCTCCTACGGCGGAGACCTCGCCTGGGCGCTCGCGCTGCGCCACCCGGAGCAGGTGGATGTCGCGGTGCCCATGGGCTCACGCTTGCTCGGGGACCCCACGCCCGATGCACCGGCCACGAGGCGCGTGTGGGTGCTGCAGGGCGAAGTCGACCCCATTACCACTGCCCCGCAGACCGCGGCGCGCGTGGACGCACTGAAGGCAGCCGGTGTCGCCATCGATGTGAAGGTCTACCCCGACCTCGGCCACGACTTCTCACCGCAGCTCATTGAAGACTGGCGCACCTTCCTGCAGCAGCAGCTGCGCACGGAGGCGCAGTGATGACGTGGACCCTGATTGGCGAGGCTGCGTCTCCCTGGTCCGAAAAGGCCCGCTGGGCGCTGGACCACCACCGCCTCGCGTATGCGTACCGCGAGCACTACCCGCTCATCGGTGAACTCTCGCTGCGGCTGCGGGCGCGGCGACTGAAGGGGCGCGTGAGCACGCCCATGCTGCTCACGCCCGAGGGTCCGCTCATCGACTCCTTCCACATCGCTCGCTACGCGGACGCGCACGGCAGCGCGCCCACGCTCTTTCCGGCCGAGCACGCCGAGGAGATCGCCGCCTGGAACGCCCGCAGCGAGGCCGCGCTCGGCGCGGCGCGGGTGCGCTACCTCGACCGGCTCGCGAACGACCGCGCCGCGAAGCTGGAGCAGCAACCACCCGCCTTCCCTGGCTTCGTGCGCCAGCTCTCGGTGCCCGCGGTGGACTTCGCCATGGCGTTCCTGCGCAGGAAGTACGGGATGCCGGACAGCACGGCGGCGGAGGCCACGCTGGTATTCGAGCTGGAGGCGCTACAGCGTGCGCTCGCGGGCGGCAAGCGCCACCTCGTCGCGAACCGCCTCACCTACGCGGACCTCGCGATGGCGGTGACGCTGCAGTTCGTGTCACCCGTGGACGGCGAGCACCTCGCGGTAGGCCCCGCCACGCGCGCGGCGGGCTTCCACCCGCAGCTTTGCACGCGCTATCCGGACATCGTCGCCTGGCGCGACGCGCTCTACGCGCGGCACCGGCGCAGCGAGCAGCCCGCCGAGCCAATCCGGGAGTAGCGTGCCTGCGCCCACCTTCAGCGTCCGGCGTCGAAGCCCCCGAGCACGCCGGCCACGTTGAGGCCGAGGTCCTCCACCGCGTAGCCGCCCTCCTGTACGAACACCGTCGGCAGCCGCAGCAGCGCGAGGCGCCGGCCCATGAGAGGGAAGTGCTCGCGCTCGAGCGCGAAGGTGCTGATGGGGTCTCCCACGTGGGTGTCCACGCCCAGCGACACCACCAGCGCATCCGGGCCGAAGCGGGCACGGCGTCCAGCGCGGAGTCGAGCGCGGCGCTGTACTGCGCCCAGGTGGTTCCGCGCGGCAGCGGAAAGTTGTGGGTGAAGCCCTCGCCGGCGTAGCCGAGGAGGTAGGGGTACTCCGTCTCCGGCGTGCCGTGCAGCGAGACGACGAGCACGTCGGCGCGCTCCCAGAAGATGTCCTGGGTGCCGTTGCCGTGGTGGTGGTCCACGTCCAACACCGCCACGCTCGCGCAGGTGCTGCGCCGCCAGCGCCGCGTTGTTAACGATGGCGTGGCGTGCTCAGCCGGGTACTCGCCCGCCGGGAGGTCCAGCTTCATCACGAAGCCGAGCACGTCCGCATGGAACGCGAGGGCCTTGGCCTGCTCGTCCACGAGCACGCTGCCCAGCGTCACCTTCATCGCCACCTCGGGGTGGTGGGATTGCCCTTCTCTCATCGACCGGAAAGTGGCGTCGCGTCAGCCGCTGCCTCTAGGGTTCCCCGCCCCTGCTTCCCGAGGACCCTCGCCATGACGCTCACGACCGCCCTGCTCCTGCTCACCCTCGGCGCCGCGCCGGCCCAGCCCGCCGCGAAGAAGTTCGAGTTCGACAGGCACTACCTCGTCCTACTCGAGCGCGTGCCTGGCGCCAAGAAGCTGCCAGAGGCCGAGCTGGCGCAGCTGCAGAAAGAGCACCTCGCGCACCTCACGCGCATGGGGGAGAGCGGCAAGATGGTGCTCGCGGGCCCCTTCGATGAGCAGGACGACGTGGGCATGCGCGGCGCGTGTATCTACCGTACCGCCACCAAGGCGGAGGCGAAGCAGCTCGCCGAGCAAGACCCGATGGTAAAGGCGGGCCGGCTGAAGGTGCAGGTCATGGCCTGGTACACGGAGAAGGGCTACCTCGCGTTCCCCAAGGCCCCACCCGTCGAGGATGCCAAGGACGTCGCGAAGGACGCGGGCAAGTAGCGCCCACACAGGCGGGCCACCTCAGTCCCGCCCCCGCTCCACTCGCGGTGTCCTCTCCTTCCTCGGCCTCTGCCCTGCCCCGGGGTGCCATGCTCGACTCCTCCGCTCCCGCTTCGGGAAGCGCCTGACCCAAGAGCGGAATCCGGGCAGAATGGCGCGTATGCACATGAGCGCCCTGTTGATGGTGGCACTGCTCGCGGCTCCTACCCAGCCGCTCAAGTGGAAGGTGACAGGAGCGGACGTCACGTTCGAGATGTCCGCGAAGGACCTACGCGCCCTGCGCGATGGCAAGGAGGTGTTCGGCCTCCAGTCACGTCAGCCAGACTTCCTCTCCAACTTCAAGGCCGAGGAGGGCACCGATACGTTCGGCTGGGAGGGCTCCCAGTCCATGAAGGTGCTGTCCGTGGTGGGCCACTGGGTGAGCTACGAGAATTCGGACTCGGGCTTCACCGGGGGCGCGCACCCGTACGCGAGCACGTCCTACGTCACCGAGGACGTGACGAAGCCCAAGGGCGCCTTCTCGCTGCTGAGCGTGTTTCCCGAGAAGGACGTGGTCGCGGCGCTCAAGGCGGACCGCTTCATCCGCAAGCACATCCATGATGAGGCGGCGTTCAAGAACGCCAGGACGGTGGAGGCGCTGATGCAGAGCCTGGAGCCCGGCGAGGACTGCGTGGGTTTCGACTCCGGTGGGCTCGAGTCCGTGAAGCGCTCGGTCGCGTTCCACCACATCGAGGGCAACAAGGTCGCCGTGCGCATCTCGTTCGGCTACGCCGCCGAGGCGTGCCGGGGGCGGAGCTTCGTGGTGGGCGTGCTGTTGACCATCCCCGCGGAACTACGGCCAGCGTTCAAGCGCGCGGCCCAGCGGGAAGAGGGCTTCCTGATGAAGGATGCGAAGGCGGTGAAGGCTCCTTCCGTGCACTTCACGTGGGAGTCGCCCGAACCGAAGCAGGAGTGAGTGCGTAGGGAGAGTCCCCTGGCACCAGCCCTCGGCGAGGCAGCCCACGTCCCTGGCGAAATCCCGCTCTACGTACCGGCGCAGGTCGCGTCCCAACTCGCCTGCCTCCGCCAGCGACGGGGCGAGGTTGTCCCTCACCGCAACATGTCTCTGGGAAGCCCCCCATCATTTCCGCGGGTTGCGAAGCGCGGCCAGGGGCTGAGCGCCCCTGCCAACCGGCCCCCTGGTTCATCGCTGACCGGAGCAGCGCGGCAAGGTCCACGTTCGGGCAGTGCATCGAGCCATCCGGGCGAGGGAACCCCACCCCCGAGGGGCTCTCCCGCATCGCCCGGACGAGGTAGGGCCGCAGTTCGTAGCGCCCGCCTCCCAACTCCTCGTAACGAGGATTCCCCCTTCTGGAGAGCCACGAGTTCGCCCCGCCGCATTCCGGTATCGACGGCCGTGGCGGACAGGCACCGCCACTCGGGAGGCACCTGGACAAGCACCGTCGCCACCTCCTCGGCCTTGAGATAGGACGTGGCATCACATCAGGCGGGTGGTGTGCCCTTCGTCGGCCGGCCGTAGAGTCTCCGGAGTTCATCCTTGGCTTGTTCGAGGGCCTGCCGCCTTTCCGGCGTCAGGCCGCGGCCCGCTCGGTTTTCGAAGAACGTGAGCATCGACATGGCGGACTGGAAGGGTGAAGCCTTCCGTCGGCTGCTTTGTTCCGCCGAGCGTTTCAGTGAGCGGGCCATGTCTTTCGGGTCCCGCGTGAAGACTCCCTCTTCAAGGTCGAGTGCGTTGCTTCGCTCCGTCACGTCGCGTGACCAACGGCGTTCCTGCTGGCCTTCACCCGGCTCGCGCTGGTGACGTGCTGGCCTCGGGGCCCGCTGAGACGGCGGAGTGGACATCCCGGGCGTTGTTTCCGGTGACTTCGAACCGCGGCCCGCGACATCTGCCTGGGTCAAGCGTGCCCGCCGGGATGTTCCCTTGCTTGTGCTCACGTCCAAGGACTCCGTAATGCAGTGTCGCCGCGGAGCACACGGGCCGCGCGGCCCGTGGCCTCCAAGCAGACGATACGAGGTGGGTTGGCTGGTATCGCCGGGCCCTGGACGTTGCATCCCTCGGCCCGGCGCCTGCCGGCCATACCCCGTCTGTCGTGATGCTGTTCATGGCGTGAGGCATCGACAGGCTCGAAGTTCCGCGCGGCGCTGGAGCGGCCGACTCGCGAGGGCCTTCGGAAGCGGCTGCCTGGCTCGTCGGCCCGCTGGCTCAATGCGGTTCACGCCTCGCGAGGAGCCCACGCCAGCATCGGCCGCAAGCAGTTGGGGCGTGTGTGCCCGGCGGCCCGCCATGCAGTTTGCCGGGCCGGTCATCCTCGAGCTTCAAGCGCTATTCGAAGGCACTTCACGTACACCAGCAACCGCCGCCCACACAAGGCGAGGTGGCGCGACAAGACCCGGGGAGACTCAGAGGCACGTGTTCGTGTCGACCGACGTCCCGCGCTCCGCGCTGACGGTTCACTGTGCGGACACGCGAGGGGGTTCCGATCGTCGGAGAGGGCGCGGCGCGGCTTCTGCTCGACGTGCGGGGCCCCCCTCTTCTGGGACCCGCTCGACACGCGCATGCACGACTGGCTCGGCATCGCGATGGCGCCTTCGAGGGACACACGAACACGACGGTGAAAATGCACTTCTTCGTCGAAGAGAAGGGCGACTCCTACGAAATCACCGATGGCTTGCCGCAGCATGAGCGGTGATTGTTTTTGTCACTTCTCTGCCGAGCGCATATCGCGAATCGATCGCTTCACCGCCGACCGGACGCGTCGCGCTCGCGATCGGCTGGGGCGAGCAGCCCCACGACCGCGAGCGCGCGTGGCGCCAGGGCGATTACGGGGTCGGCGGCACGATCTCGCGTGCCGAGGGGTAGGCGAAGTCGACCCGCCGCCAGCCGTCCACGCGGAACGTCGTCTCCCAGCCGGCCCACGTGGCCGCCCGATTGTAGTGACCGGTGCTCTCACCGTCGCGGTCGTGCCATTCGGTGAAGAGGCGGAACTCGTTACGCGGCGTGCCGGAGGCGTCGAAGGGATTGGTGTCGAGGAACAGCAGGTTCCGGGTGCCACCCTCGACCAGATACGAGACCACCTTCACGCCGAGCCAGCGGCCTTCCTGCAACTGGTAGTCGAAGTGGGGCGTGAGCGAGAGGTGGTCGTAGGTCGGGTGGTCGAGCTCGCGGTAGGCCTGGGGCGAGACGCCGCCGAACGGGACGTCCATGCCGACGCAGCTCGAGCGCGCCACCTCAGGCTTCGTGTGCTGGCCGCCGCGCAACTTCCAGGACATGGAGTGGTGCGTGCCGTTGTCCTCGTGGACGCGCACGTAGACGGTGGCCTCGAAGTTCAGGAGATCGTCGGGGCTGCCGATGAAGCCGTTCTCGAGGGCGCCGTCACGCCAGGTGAAGGACTGCTCGCCGCCGCCGGGACGGAGGTGGAGCCGCACCGTCTTTCCGGCGGGCTTGCCGCTCGCGTACGTGACGCGGTGGCCGGTGGTCGACCAGTAAGGGACGCCGGACTCGAGGCCGGGCGTGGCCTCGTCGCCTTCCATGTCGAAGAATGGCTCGGAGTCGGTGGGGTCGCCGTCGCCGAGGTGGAAGCTGCTGCCGGAGGGCTCGGAGGGGAACAGCATCCCCACTCCGTGGGGACCGACCTCCGCCACGGGAGCGGGAGGAGTGGCCGGGGCGGCGAGCGCCGGAGCGGCGGTGCCAATGACGAGCGCGGAGATGAACGAAGCTCTGAAGAAGTTTGGGAGCGTCATGGGCGGTGCGAACCGCGTGCGGTGACGAGATCATCCCGAACGGGGGCGGCAGAGCGTGCGGATAGGCGAGCACGCGGATCTATGCGCAGAGCCCGTTCGACGGACCTCCCGGGGGTGTGCGTGCTCCGTACGGCCGACGAGCGAGCTCCTTACTCAGGGAAGTCCTTCATCCGCCGTGGCTCGACCAGCGGAACGCTGCTCCTGGACGAGAGGAGCACGGAGCTCTCGAGGTCGGCGCGCGCACCGCGCTCCGAACTCGAAGGTAGCGGCAGCACCGCCTGCGACGCTGCCAATGATGTCGATGGTGGGCCCGGAGGCCTCGCTGTCCTTCCCGGTGGGAGACCTAGTCGATGACGATTTCGCAGTCAGGGAGGCAGTACTGGACGTTGATGAGCGTGCGCGTGCCCGTCATGTTGGACTGACAGGCGGCGTACTGGGTCGAGGGCTTCCCGGGCTTGCGCGTGGTACCGCACTTCATCGTACAGGCCTGCACGTTCTCAACCCAGTAGATGAGGTCTCCGTTCGGGCATTGCGGCGGAACGCCCAGGCCCTGCTCGACGGTGGCGGGCGCCTCACCCTCGGGGACGTCCAGGGAGGCGTCTCCGCCTCCGCAGGCGATGAGCGAGAGGGAGAGCGCGGCGGCCCATGAAGCGGCGAGGCGGGAGGCATTCATGCAAGGCTCCTTTCGGATGGGGAAGCCCGGGATGATGAATCACCCCTTCCTCGCGCTGAAGCACGCACCAGGTGTGGCGCGCCATGGCGGCCCCACCCGGTGTTCCAAGGTGTCCTCCAGGCCCGGGTGTCGCGCGGGAGGTGTCACCCCAGCGGTGGACGCCGAAGTGTCGGATTTCCTCCGAGGAGCTGCCCTCCAGGGCAGTTGGCGCCCGCCACCGGGTGACTCACCGTCACCGGGTTCCGGGCAGGCGAGGGAGTGTGCACATGCGCGTCGGGTTCTGGTGGGTCCTGGCTGGCCTGGGGGTGGCGGGCCTGGGGTGCGGTGAGGCCGTGGATTCGGCGGCAGTGGATGCGGTGAAGGAGACCTCGGAGGTGCCAGTGCAGGCCCTGGCCTGCGCGCCGCCGGGCGCCGTCTACAAGGTGAAGGACGTCCTGCCACCGGGTGCGCCGGTGCCATCCAACGCCTTGCCGGTCCCCGACTGGCTGACGAACGCGCAGGGCACGCTCTTCTTCGTGGCCGACCTCTTCGACGGCCCCGGCGTCCTGTGGCGCAGTGACGGCACCTCCGTGGGCACCGTGCCCGTGAAGGAGTTCTCCGCGATTGCGGGGACCTACCGCGACTTCTCGCCGCTCGTCGCGGTGGGGACTCGCGTCTTCTTCCTGGTGAAGGACCCCGTGGTCGGACGGGAGCTGTGGGTCAGCGATGGCACGGAGGCGGGCACGCGGCTCGTGCGGGACTTCGCGCCAGGCCCCGCCAGCGACGACCTGATGCTCTTCGCTTCGGTAGGGGATGTGCTGACCTTCTTCCGCCGACCGGCCTCGGGGGGGCCGCTGGAGCTGTGGCGCTCGGACGGGACGGAGGTGGGGACGTTCCGCCTGGTGACCTTCGGCGCGCAGGACTCGTTTGCGTCGGGGGTGCCCCCGGTCGCGGGAGCGCGGCTGTTCACCCTGCACGACGCGGCGAATGGCACCTACCTGTGGCGAACGGATGGCACGGCGGCGGGGACCACGGTCGTCAAACGGTTGGACGCGGATCTGGTCTGGTTGCAGGGCACGGCCGTCACTGCGACGGGCCTGAGCGTGTTTTCCTTCTACGATGAAGGCTCCATCACGGAGGTGTGGAGGACGGATGGCACGCCAGGCGGCACGGTGCGCCTGGACTCCTTCGGCGGCTACGTGAGGTTGCTGGGCGCGCTGGGTGGGTATGTCTACGTGGCCTCTGGCACCGTGGACGGCTCCGCGTTGAAGATCTCCCGCGTGTCGCTCGCGGGCGGTGGCAAGGCGACGGCGACGTGGCTGCCCAACCGCTACGCGGGCCAGCCCGACGCGTGGCCCTACGTCGAGTACTCGGCGGTCGCGGGCGGAAAGCTCTACGTGTCCATGGCCATTGGCACCTCGGGGCCCGCGCCGCGCGAGGTGGGCCTCTGGGTGACGGATGGCACGGAAGCGGGGACGCGGGAGCTCAGCCGGGGGCTCTCCACCGGCGACGAGAACTACTCGCCGCTCTTCGACACCGGTGTCGGGACGCTGCTCTTCAGCGCGGACGGCGGCGGGACGGGGTTGGAGCCCTGGGTGACGGACGGCACGCCCGGACGCACGGGGTTGGTCGCGGACCTCTCTCCGTTGGGGGGCTCCAACCCACAGGCCTTCACCCAGGTGGGCAGCACCCTCTTCTTCCGGGCCCGCTCAGACACGCGAGGCGACGCGCTGTGGGCCATGCCCGCCACCGTGGCCTGTCCCACGCAGGAAGTCCACGCCCGCTGATGCATCGCGATGTGCGAGGCTGGGGCCATGTCCCCGGAGGTCCTCGCGCTCCTGCTCCAGAACCGCCAGCGCTTCCTCGCCTTCCTGACACCCCACGTCGGGAGCGTCGAGGCGGCGGAGGAGGTGCTCCAGGCCGCGTTGCTCAAGAGCGTGGAGCGCGGGAGCACCCTGCGTGAGGAGGAGCGGGCGGTGGCCTGGTTCTACCGCCTGCTTCGCAACGCGCTCATCGACCGCTACCGGCACGAGCAGCGCCAGGGGCGCGCCCTGCGGGCCCTCGCCGAGGAGAGCCCCCTGTCCACCGAGGACGCGGCCGAACTGGAGCGGACCGTCTGTGCCTGTGTCTCCACGCTCACCACCACCCTGAAGCCCGAGTACTCCGACGCGCTCCAGCGGGTGGACCTGGACGGGCAGACCCTGGCGGAGTTCGCGGAGGCGGCCGGCATCACCCACACCAACGCGAAGGTGCGCCTCCATCGGGCCCGGCAGGCGTTGGGCCGGAGGCTGGAGCAGGCGTGCGGAACCACTTGCTGCCGCAAGGGCTGCGTGGACTGCCCCTGCGAGGAGGCGGGCGGACTGTAACCGGGGCCCAGGCGCGTCGTCAGGAGGGAGAACTGGAACGAAGGAGCCGTTCTCCATGGCGGGACACTTGCACTCCCACTCTCACGGACACGGGCACGCGCACGCGCACGCCGCGCCCGACTCGCACAGCCGGGCCTTCATGCTCGGCATCGGTCTCAACCTGGCCTTCGTCGGCGTCGAAGCCACGTATGGCATCCTGTCCGGCTCGCTCGCCCTGCTGGCGGATGCGGGGCACAACCTGGGTGACGTGCTGGGGCTCGTCCTCGCCTGGGGGGCGAGCGTCCTGGGCCGACGCAAGGCGACGGAGCGCCATACCTACGGCTTCCGGAGCGCCACCATCCTGGCCGCGCTGCTCAACGCCTTGCTGCTGCTGGTCGCGGTGGGCGGCATGGGCTGGGAGGCGGTGCGGCGACTGGGGCAGCCCACCACTGTGTCCAGCTTCACCATCATGTCGGTGGCGGGCGTGGGCATCGTCGTCAACGCGGCCACGGCGCTGCTCTTCTGGAAGGGCCGCGAGCGCGACCTCAACATCCGAGGCGCCTTCCTCCACCTGGCCGCGGACGCGGCCGTGTCGCTGGGCGTCGTCCTGGCGGGTCTCCTCATCTACTACACGGGTTGGGCGTGGCTGGACCCGGTGGTGACGCTGGCCATCGCGGGCCTCATCTTCGTGGGGACGTGGGGGCTGCTCAAGGACTCCGTCAACCTCGCGCTCCAGGCGGTGCCGGGACACATCGACGTGCGTCAGGTGCGCGAGCGGCTCGTTCAGACTCCAGGGGTGTCCGAGGTCCATGACCTGCACGTCTGGGCCATGAGCACCACCGAGGCCGCGCTCACCGCGCACCTCGTCATGCGGGAGCCGCGGCTGGACGACGCCTTCCTCGACGACGTGAAGCGGCGGCTCCATGACGAGTTCGGCATCGAGCACATCACGCTCCAGGTGGAGGAGGGGGCGCTCACGGGTTGCTGCCAGCTCGCATTCGAGCCTGCCTGACGCGGCGGCCCGGAGCCCGCCGTGGTGCCCACGGGCGTGAAGCCCCGGCCTCTGCTTGGAGCGGAGGCCGGGGACAGTGGCCTGCCCCCGCTCCAGGCCAGGAGCCGGTACGCCCGTCCCAGCACGTAGACGCCCCATCCAATGGCGGCCCTCTGCCGCGAGCAGGCACTCCGCTTGCGAGACGCCCTGCCATGCCCCGTTACCTCTTCCTCCTCCTTGCCACCCTCCTCCTCGCCCCGCTTCAAGCCCGAGCCAACGGCGCCACGTGCAGCAACAGCGACGGCCCCTGTGCGTCGAGCGCGGACTGCTGCTCTTCTGGAAACGCCTGCGTGGAGGGAGTCTGCCGAGGACTGAAGAAGTCGCCGAACTTCTGCATGCGAGGCGGCGGGGGCTGTTTCTCACAGGAGAATTGCTGCCCCGGCTACGTCTGCGCGGGCAAGGACCCGGGCAACCCGTGGCAGCAGGGACAATGCCTGGCCCAGCCCACATGCGCGGGCCAAGACGCCGCCTGTGGCGCTGGCACTTCCTGCTGTGGCGGCCTCGCCTGCCGAAACGGGACGTGCACCCTCCCCGGCCTGGCGGCAGCACCGACCTGCTCCGGCCCGGGGGCAAGGTGTACGGCTGACGGAGGCTGCTGCACCGGGTTGACGTGCCAGGCTGGCCAGTGCGTGGCCCCAGGAAGCCAGATTCGCTACCGCGACGAGGGCGAGTCCTGCGGCTCCCAGCAGCCCTGCTACCTGGGGAACACCTGCGTCAGTGGCACGTGCGTCTCCAACGTCGCGCTGCACGAGCAGCGTCAGCGCCAGCAGGAGAGCAGCGCGGAAGCAGGTGGCAGCGGTTCGTCGCCCCCAGGCCGACGCACACCGGAGAAAGGTGAGGCGGCCATCTGGCGCGAGGTGCACTGGGGAAAGGAGGCACAGCGACAGGAAGAGCTCCGCCGCCAGCAGCGCGAGGATGCACGCCGAGAGGAAGCACGGCAGGAAGAGCGGCGCCGCCAGCAGCGCGAGGACGCACGGCGAGATGAGGCCCGGCGGGAAGCGATGCGCAGAGGCTGGTAGCACCACTGCCCCCGGGGCCTACTCACCCCATCCAGGTCTCTTCACGATTGCTGCAGGCAGTCCCAGCTGCTCCAAAATCCCTCGCCCCCCTCCCGCCTCCTTCTCGTACGCCAGCACCCGCCGCCTGCCTCCACACCTCACCTCACGCAGGCGCATACGTCGAAGTCGAACGTCCTCCCCGGCAGTTCTGCCCATGCCACACGCGCCGGCTTCTCCCTCATCGGCTCCTTCCTGGCCGCTGCCTGGGGTGCCACCCTCGCCTCCTCACCTCCTGCTTGGGGGAGCCTCCTCGGAGGCAAAGCCGCCCGGGAGGCAGGAGGGGGACAGCGGGGCGGTCAGCTTGGAATGCAACGGGCGAGCGTGTCGCAGATTCGCGTAAGCTCGTCCGGCGTGTGCGCGGCGAACCCGAGCCGAATGGCGTCCAGGCGCCCCTTGGGAAGGTAGGTGGAGCCTGGGGCCATCAGCAGGTGTTCCTCACGCGCCCTTGCCACCAACGAGTCGATGCTCCCCTTGCGCAGGGTCAGCCACAGCGCCAACCCACCCGCCGGCACGGAGTAGTCGAAGCACGCGTCGAGCGCAGGCGTCGCGCGGAGCCGCGAGAGGAGGTGATCTCGGCGTGCTTTGTATTCTCGGCGGGCTCGCCTCGCGTGACGCTGGAGCGTCCCGTCTTCGAAGAGCTCCGCGATGGCGTGCTCGAGGACGACGTCACCTTGTCGTTCGAGCAGCTCACGCGTTTCCTTCAGCTTGCGAATGCACTCCTCCGACGC
The DNA here is from genome assembly GCF_900101905.1 of Myxococcus virescens. Lineage (NCBI taxonomy): Bacteria > Pseudomonadati > Myxococcota > Myxococcia > Myxococcales > Myxococcaceae > Myxococcus > Myxococcus virescens. The sequence continues at coordinate 287,330 of NZ_FNAJ01000008.1, forward strand.
GACGAGGTAGCCGAGCCGCACGGTCGGCGCGAGCAGCTTGGACAGCGACGCGATGTAGACGACGCGCCGCGATCCTCCGGTCGCGTGGAGCGGTAGCAGCGGCTCACCTTCGAAGTGGTACTCGTAGTCGTAGTCGTCCTCGATGATGGTGAAGTCGAAGTGCTCGGCGAGCTGCAGCAGCTTGATCCGTCGTTCCGGCGTCATGGAGACCGACGTCGGGTACTGATGATGCGGCGTCACGTAGACGGCCTTCAGCTTGCCCGACAGCCTCCGCGCCGTTTTCTCGAGGACGTCGGTCCTCAAGCCCTCGCCATCGATGGGGATGTACGAGACCTTCGCCCCCGCGAACTCGAACGCGCGCCACGCAGGTGCGTAACCTGGCACCTCCACAGCGACCACGTCGCCACGTTCGAGCATCGCCAGTGAATAGAGGCCGAGCGCGCCCTGCGCTCCACGAGCGAGGAAGATCTCATCGATGGTTGTGGAGAGCCCGCGCGCCTGATTGACGAAACTCGAAATCACTTCGCGGAGGCTCGGATCTCCTGCTGCGTCGCCGTAGCCCACCGCCGCTCGGCTGAGAGAGCGAAGCGCCCGCGCGTATGCGCGCGCCAACTCCGCCTGCGGCGCGAGCCGAGGGTCCGGCAACCCATCGGTGATCGACACGAGGGAGGTGTCCCGACGCGGCCAGGCCGACTTGCGCTGCGTGGGCAACTCGACGTCAGCGATCGCCGAGCGCGGTAGGGAGGCCGCCACGCGCGTTCCAGAGGCGGGGCGCGTCTCGAGCCACCCCTGGGCGACGAGCTCGTCCACCGCCGCGACGACCACCTTCCGATTCACCCCGAGCTGGTCTGCGAGGGTTCGGCTTCCCGGAAGCATCGAGCCCGGAGGGAGCCTCCCGCGCTGGATCTCGTGGATGAGCGCTCGGGTGAGCTGCGTCTGCTGCGACACGGACGTGTCCCGTTCGAGGGTGAAGTCGAAGCGCCACGGCCGCCTGACTGGACCCTCATCATTCTTGATTCTGGGGCTGTCCATGGGGCCAGTCTCTTGCCATTTATGAACGCGCGCAAGGACGTGCGCGTTCCAGGAGGCAGCCATCAGCACCCCTGCATACTCACCTGCGTACAGTGCCGAGGACATTCGGCGCAACGTGGCGACTGTTCGCGGGCGCATCGCCGCCGCATGCGCGCGAGTCGGTCGCGATCCGGTCGAGGTCCGTCTCCTGCCGGTCAGCAAGACCATGCCCGAGGCCCGCATCCGCATGGCCTACGCGGCTGGCTGCCGCGAACTCGGCGAGAACAAGGTCCAGGAGGCGTTGGGTAAAGCCGAGGCGATGACAGATCTCACCGACCTGCGGTGGTCGGTGATCGGGCACCTCCAGACGAACAAGGCGAAGGTCGTCGCGCGCTTCGCCAGCGAGTTTCAAGCGCTGGACAGCGTTCGCGTCGCGGAAGCGCTCGATCGACGCTTGCAGGTGGAGGGGCGCGCGCTCGACGTGTTGGTGCAGGTCAACACGTCCGGTGAGGCCAGCAAGTTCGGCCTGCCGCCGGATGAGGTCGCCCGCTTCGTCCGCGAGTTGCCCGCCTTCTCCTCGCTGCGCGTCCATGGGCTGATGACTCTCGCGCTGCTGTCGGCCGATCCGACGCGTGTGCGTCCGTGCTTCGCGCTGCTTCGGGAGCTGCGAGAGCGGCTGCGTGAGGAGGCGCCGGCTGGCATCACGATGAACGAGCTCTCGATGGGGATGTCCGGCGACTTCGAGTTGGCTGTCGAGGAGGGCGCTACCATCGTGCGCGTGGGGCAGGCGATCTTCGGCCCTCGCGAGCTGCCCGACAGCCACTATTGGCCTGAGCCGAACGCGACCTCTGGCCACACGTCGTAACGACCGCCGAAGCCCCCGCCTCATCCATACCGAGGGCTTCGAGCATCGCCGAGACGAACTTCGACGGTCATCTGTCGATCAAGCGAGCGACATCCGATATTCAATCACACCAGGCTTCTCTCCGATCCAATCGTAGAGTCGTTGCGCCGTGAGATTGGTTTCTTGAGTATGCCAGTAGAGACGCCCGCAGGCCTTTGCGCGGGCGCGCTCCTGTACGAACTCGATGAGCTTCTTGCCGACATGGCGTCCCCGTGTCTCTGGATCGACGAAGAGGTCTTCGAGGTAGCAGAAGTCATTCTGCGCCCACGTCGAACGGTGGAAGAGATAATTGACAAACCCAACGACTCGTTCGCCGTCCACCGCGACGGCCGAGTGCATCGGCTCGCGGTCGTCGAAGAATCGCTCCCAGGTCGCCTGGGTCACTTCCTCCGGCAAAGTGATTTTGTAGAATTCCAGGTAGCTCTTCCAGTACGGAAGCCATTGTTCAAAGTCGCCCCTCTCAACGGGGCGAACGATCATGTGATTCTTCTCGTTCATGCCAGCGCTCCTTGTCGTTGGTTCTTGTCAATTCCAAACGAGAAGGCGCGCGATGCTGGGCATCGCCCTCGTCGCTCGCCTGCGGGAATCGAACCTTCCACGGTCGGGGCTATTACCCTGTCGCAAGTCGCGTGACATGCTCCAGAATTGAGAACTGGACGGGTCCAGATGGACTGGCGCTTCGATGGCTCGCCGCCGGGGTGTTCTCACGCTGGAGTCTCCCTCGATGTCCTCTCGAGTGGGTGCGTGAGGTGACCGAGCCAGGCGCGTGTGAGGTCAAGTCCCGAGTCCTGTGGAGTGAATTCGAAGGGCAGATGCGTTACCCGTTCATCAGAACTGGAGCACTGCAACCCGCCATTGCCGCGCCCTGCTCGAGTTCGCGAAGCTGTGCGACGTCAAGCCCAAGGACGACCTGCACTCGGCGGAGGCGGCGTCCCTGAGCGGCCATTCCGTCTGACTGTCGCACGAAGTGGCGACGACATGATTCGGCTACTTCGGCGCGAAAACCCGTGGCCGTGCGATTCTCGAGATGCTGCATCGGCGCCCACCCGCGGGGTACTTCTTCCTGGGCCACCCGGGGAGCCTGATTGGCGTCGACGTGGGCGTCCGGTCCGTGAGCGCGAACGTGTACACGGACCGGCGCCAGGAGCCGGTTCTGAGGGGCACGGCTTAGAACTGCCACTCCTTGCCTTTCTCGCTCAGGGCCTCTCGGGTCGCGGCCACGTCCCGGAGCGCCTTGAACGGGGATGAATCCGCGAGCTTCAGCACGGAGTCGAGCACGGCACCGGTGAGTTCCGTGTTGTTCGAGGCGATGGCGGTGTCGAGCCGCGCGAAGAGCTGACGGAAGTTCTCCTTTCGCTCGTCGAAGGAACGATCGAGATAGTCGAGCAGGACGTCACGATTTGCGCGGATGCGCTCGACGTCGACCTGCGCGGTCATCTGGATGCGGACCTGCTCCGTCTTCTCCTTCTGGATGTCCCGGACGCACTCGGCCACGGTCTTGAGGCCTTCGAGGACCTCGGCGAGGCCAGGGGTCGGGCTCTTGACCAGTTTGTCAGCTGTCATGCGAAGGACTCCTGAAGCAACTGGCGCTGCTGGGCGAGCAGGGACTCTGCCTGGTCGTTGATGTTGCCCTCGGGCGTGAAGATGGCGACGCGAAGCAGTTCGCTCTCCGCCTTGGCGAGCTGCATCGCCGAGGCGAACATGCGGAGGTGCTCGTCATTGGCCGCGTCGAAGCGGCCATCCAATGCCCAGAGGGCGTCAATGGCGCGGTTGGCGCGCACGTCGAGTTCCGTCGTGACGTGCTGCAGTTCGTCAACGCGGGTGCCCGCCCGGGCAAGGAGCGCGATGGCCGCTTCGAGCTGCGCCACCATCCTGTCTACCTCGGCCGCGAACTCCTCGGCCTTGGTCTTCGCCTTCTCCCCTTCCCTGGCGATGACGAAGCCCGCGACGACCGCCGCCGGGGCGACGGCGATCCCACCGAGGACGACGGCGCCACCCGCGACGCCGAAGCCCCCTGCCGCGAGAGAGCCACCACCAAGCCAGGCGAGCAGCGCGCTCTTCGCGGCGGCGCCTGTCAGCCCGGAGATGGCGGTTCCGGTTCCGGCGGTCGCGAACGTGGTGACCAGACTCGTGGTCACCGCGCTCGCACCAGCACCGGTGAGGGTTGCCGCGACTGCGCCAGAGAGGGTTCCACCCGCCTCCAGGTACTGAGTTGCAAACCGACCAACTTCTTCGCGAGTCACGCCCAGCGAGCCCAGACTCTCCAGTGCGGACAATCGGGCCTTCTGATCGAGCCGTTCGAGGAAATCGAAGAGGCGCCGGAAGGTGGTTGTCGTCACCGCGCTGCGCTGTGCATCCAGGGCGTCCAACTTGACCTGGAGCGAAGAGCGAGCCTCTTCGAGGCGGGCAACCCACTCTTGATGGCGCTCTTCGGCTTCATCACCAATGGCCTTGGCCTCTTTCATGGCCTGGACGCCGTCGTAGCCTTTCTTTCCGCCGAACCCGAGCAGGGCGGCGACACCGAGCGCAACAGGAATCAGTGGCAATGGCATGTGACATCCTTTCGTCGATCGTCTCTGGAATCAACCAACTCGCGACACTGCGTGGGGAGTCAAAGTCGCCTCGGCCGTAGCGACTTCCGCAGCCCTCCGCGTATTGGCCTCGATGGCCACCTGGCACAAGGCCAGCTGTGCCTGAAGCTGGAAGACAAATGCCCGGGCCCGGCCGACGCTCACGCCAATCAGCGCTCCGAAAATTCCACCCGCGACTGCGAATACGGGAATCTTTCCTCCTGTAGGAGCGCCCAAGCCGGAACCCACGATGGCGCCAAAGACAAAGCCCAGGAAGGCCGCCATATAGACGATTCGCGCGGCACGCCGATAGAGCGCGACCGCGTGAGTGTGGATGATGCTCGGGTCGTAATTCAAAACCATGCCAAAGCCCCCCAGGACGTAGTCCTCGTGGTGGAACCGCGGAGCGAAGACTCGCCCGAGGTACGCGCCCCTGACCATCATCCTGGAGTGGTATGTCCTCACGAGTTCATCCAGGGCATGACTGCTGCACCGCCTCGCAGTCAATGTGCCCCGGCACAAGCGTCCTACGTCGTGAAGCCGGACAGCGTGGGCGAGCGCATCAGACGAATAGGGACTCTGTGAGGGTGACGGACAGGAGCCTAGGGGATGAGGAAGGTAGCTGACGGGGGTCGTCCGAGCTATTTGCCAGGCGGGTGGAGAGGCCGCGCAGCCCCCTTCGGGTACGCGCCTGTCCAGGCCCTTCTCCCACGAGGGGCGCGGCAGGGGCCTGAGCCTGTTGGCCATGGATTGAGCCTCAACGCCGCGCGGCCTGCGCTGGCCCTCGCGCAGGGGCCCGCCTTGCACGCCCCCTCCGTACCTGCTCGTTACGAAGTCACCCCGAAAACGGGTTGATGCCCTGGCCTGCCTACGGGCCTGAAGCCCTCTCTGACGCGTCACCCCCGTGCCCGCCCATGCCTCCTGACGTGTCAGGCCCGCGCTGGCGACAGCGCCTCGGGCCCCATCCCATCCGATGGCAGAGCAGACACGCTGAGCAGTGAAGACTCTCTCCTCCTGGTCCCTCGCTTGCAATCCCACGACTCGCGGAGAAGCTCCCGAGCATCCGCAGTCCCCGTTCGAGACAATGGAGAGAGAGCATGAGAGGTTTTTCGCAGCTGACCGCGCGTTGTGCTGGGTTGTGGGTGTTGGCCGCCGCCCCCGCGTGGGCGCAGCAGCAGGAAGAGGTCTGGCTCGACACCCGGAGCGCCGCTCCCATGATGAGCCAGATGGTGCTGAAGCAGGGATGGCCGCATCTCGTCACCCTGCAGGGCACCTTCAACGTGTGGGGGAACAACATCGTTCCGGGCCCGCAGTCAGGCCAGCCCGAGCCCGCGCCGATGTTCCCAAGCCCGGGCGTCACCAACCGCAACGTCGGCTTCGACCCTGAGTTTGTCTTCGCGGGCGTGAAGCCCCCGGCGACCGCTCCGCTCAGGGCGAGCTCCATCCAGCTCAGCCTCGACGGAGGAAAGACGTGGGCGCATCCGGCCTCCACGGCGGACTTCAACGCGGCCGAGCACAAGTATGGCTATGAGGTGACGGGCGGAGAGTCCGCGCTACAGGTGCGCATCGCCGACAAGCCCGTCACCGACAACTCCGGGCGCTTGAAGATTGTCGTAGTACCCGCCGAGGAGCTGTGGCTGAACACCCGGAGCGCGGCGCCCGTTCCCAGCAAGCAGGTGCTCCAGAAGGGCAAGCCCTACCGTGTCACGATGCAGGGCACCTTCAACGTGTGGGGGAACAACATCGTCCCAGGCCCGCAGTCCGGTCAACCCGAGCCCGCGCCGATGTTCCCGAGCCCGGGTGTCACCAATCGCAACGTCGGCTTCGACCCTGAATTCGTCTTCGCGGGCGTGAAGCCCCCGGCGGCCGCTCCGCTCAGGGCGAGCTCCGTCCAGGTCAGTCTCGACGGAGGAAAGACCTGGAAGCACCCGGCCTCCACGGCGGACTTCAACGCGGCCGAGCACAAGTACACCTACGACCTGACGGGAGAGGACGCGCCCCTGCAGGTGCGCTTCGCGGACGCGCCTGTCAACGACAACTCCGGGCTCGTGCGAATTCTCGTGCTGCCCGGAGCCTGATGCGCCCGCTCCAGGAATGACGCGAAGCCGCCCGGACGACCAAGGGCGCCTTCGCGGCGAATCAGGCGAGCGACCTATGGAACCCAGGCCAGGTCGAAGTCGAGCCCCTGCCAATCCGCCCCACCCCGGCTCATGACCGATGGGTCCCTGGTTCGCATCCAGGAGGGCCCACTTCCCTTCGTGCCTGGAAAGTCTCTCCTGAGGTGTCTATCGACTGAGTAGAATTCACCAGCAGTCAAGCCGAGCAGCACGACCAGAATAGGGCCATCCAGACCGGTGCGGTTGTTGATACCCGGCCAGCGGTTACAGTGCACGCCATGCACGCCTCCTGGAAGCGCAACACAGCCCTTTTCCTGGGCAGCCAGGCCCTCTCTTTACTCGGCTCCTCCCTGGTGCAGTACGCGCTCCTGTGGCAGGTGACGCTGCAGACACGCTCGAGCGTCATGATGACGCTCTACATCGTGGCCGGCTTCCTGCCCACGTTCCTCCTCTCGCCTTTCGCGGGTGTCTGGGCCGACCGATACGACCGCCGCAAGCTCATCGTCCTCGCCGATGCGATGATTGCGCTGGTGACCCTGGCGCTGGCCGTGGTGTTCACCTTGCGCGGTACGGAGCTGTGGCTCTTCTTCCTGGCCGCGGCGATCCGCTCCGTGGGGACGGCCGTTCAACAGCCGGCGGTGGGCGCGCTGCTGCCGCAGTTGGTGCCCGAGGACCAGCTGATGCGGGTCAACAGCATCCAGGGCACCCTCCACTCGGTCAACATGTTGGGGGCGCCCGCGCTCGCTGGCTTCCTCATGTCCGTGGCCCCCCTGCAGGTGCTCTTCTACATCGACGTGGTGACAGCGGCCCTGGCCATCACCCTGGTGACGCTCTTCGTCCAGGTAGCGCCGCGCCCCCGCGCGCCGGAGCAGGAGGGGGCCTCGCAGCTAACGGAGATCCAAGACGGCTTCCGCTACATCCGCGGCCACGCGCACCTGGTGCCGTTCTTCGGCTACCTGGGATTCATCATGGTCCTCATCACTCCGGCCGCATTCCTCACGCCGCTGCAGACGGCGCGAAGCTTCGGGGACGAGGTGTGGAGATTGTCGGCCATCGAAATGGTCTTCTCAGTGGGAATGATGTTGGGGGGCGCCGGGCTCGCGGCGTGGGGCGGCTTCACCAGCCGCATGCGGACGATGGTCGCATCCAACCTCATCATGGGTGCGTGCACCGTGGCCCTCGGCGTGGTGCCCCATTTCGGGGTGTACCTGGCGGCCATGGGGCTCTTCGGCGTGGCGCTGCCGCTCTACAACACGCCCGCCATGGTGATGCTCCAGGAGCGCGTGGAGCCGGCCTACCTGGGCCGCGTCATCAGTGTGATGACCATGCTCTCCACCTCGCTGATGCCATTGTCCATGCTGCTCTTCGGGCCCCTGGCAGAAGTGGTCTCCATCGAGCGGCTCCTGCAGGTCACCGGCGTGCTGGTGATCCTCCTCGGACTGCTCACGCCGCTACACCGTCGGCTGATGTCCTTCGGTGAGCCCAAGAGCCCCCCAGTTCAATCCCAGGAACTGGCCAGCTGAGGGTGGCCGCACGTGCCGGTTCCGACAAACGAGGGCGTGCGCTGGCACTCCCGCGCCCAAAGGAGAAGTACATGTCGAAATACCACGCTCCCCATCCCATGAACGTGGCTGGCGACTTCTATGTCGTGGACCAGTGCTGCACGGCGTGCGGTGTTCCAACACACCATGCCCCAGAGACGTTCGCGTTCGAGAACGACCAACCTGGGGCGAGCTGCTACGTCCAGCGGCAGCCCACCAGCCCCGAGGAAGTCGACCGCGCGCTCATGGTCGTCCGTTGCCAGGAGTTCGGATGCATTCGATACCGGGGGACCGACCCTGTCATCCTGCGCCGCCTCACGGAAGCAGATTCAGGCGACCAGTGCGACGCGCCGCTGCCCGCGGGTATCCGCCCCGTCGTGCGGAACCATGTTTCCGTCGAAGTACAGAGTCGTGATGCCCGCGCCTGGAAATCAGACACCGTGCTCGAGCGATTCCGCCACTGGCTGACGGACCGGCGCCATCAGACCACCTCCATCATCAGGAGCGGCTCCGGCGCTTCCTTTTCCTTTGCCTGGACCCAAGAGGACTTCCACCATGTGATGGTCAGTCCCATTGGCGACGTACCTGGCCGATGGCTCATCCAACACGCAGGGAACCTCGCTGCGTCCGAAACCATCGACCGGTGGCTCATGGATGCGGAAGAACTAGGCGCGGTCCGGTGGTACTCGCAGGAGGAGTGGACGCGTGGCCAGCTGGGCCAGGCTCGCCCCTGGTAAGACGATGACTTCCGCTCCGAGCATCAAATGGATAGCGCCTCTGTGAGGGCCCTGGCGGGAGCGGAGACGCAGCAGCCCACGCGGCAGCTTCCGCACCAGTCTCGCCGCTGACCGCGGCGCCTATGGCAGCCCGGCCGGCGCCCCCCCCCCCACGTCGCACACCGGTCAGCAGCGCGGCGCGGCCTCCGTGGGCACCGCGTCCCGCGAAGACGAAACGGGCGCCCCCTGGAAGTCACTGAGGCCGTGCCGCATCGAGAGGTTCGACGGCGCCAGCAGCGCCTCCGCCCGGGCGCGCGTCCGGTCGATGCACACCGCCATCAGTCGCCCCAGTTCCACCTGGGGCAGGACGCCGTTTCGCGCGAGAAAATCCTCGTCGACGCCCAGGATGCGAGGGAGCGCGGGCGTCTGCTGCGACTCCAGCGCCAAGAGGGCCTGGCGCAACGCGTCCTTTGCACTCCGGCCGCCCCGCTTCAGGGCGAACGCGATGACGTCCCAGGCCAGCTCTGCGTGCCGCCCCTCGTCCTCGGAGATGACCGACAAGGTCTCCCGGACGACAGGGTCTGAGGCCCGCCTCGCGCCTTCGCCGGCGACCAGGGAGGCCATCCCCTCGGCCAGACATCCATCCAGCAGCGAACCGCGCACCAGCCGGGCCCAGGTATCTCCCGAATCCATCGGGGAAGGCGGCGTACTTCCCTGTCCAAGCTCCGGAATCGTTCCCGCCGTCCAGCCCACTCCCGAGTAGGCGTTGGCGAGCGCGAAGCACCGCCTGGCATGACGAATTTCATCCAGCGCCGCCAGGTGACAGTCCTCCAGGAGCTCCGAGGGCGCCCCCAACGCGGAGAGCTTGAGCGACAACTTCGAGAAGGCGGGAACGGACGCATGCTCCAGGCCCGCTGAGTACATCCAAACCTCCCCGAGCACCGTTCGCTGCCAGGGTGTGAGCCCCGAGACATCCGGAACGGCGTCGTCCGCCCAGCCCGCGCCCAGCGCTCGGCGAGCCACGCGCGTTCGTCCACGCAGGCGAAGGACCCTCCCCTTCGAAAAGTTGGTCGAGCTGATCAGGTGGGCAAGCCAAACCAGGCCCCCCACCGTCACAGCGGTGCCGAGTGCCATGATACCCCCGAGGACCCTCATGACCCGAGGCTGGTGCTTCTGGAGCATGAGGACGAGTCCGCCCACGAAAGCCCCCACGAACAGGAGGACAACGAGAATCACGGTCACTGCAGCCATGGCCAACCCCTGCGAGAGTCCGCGGCGACGTGCCTCGGTCTCACGAGTGTCGTCGGCAATGCACCGAGAATGCCAGCGCCGTTGGCCCTTCCGAGAAGCCCCGGGCGTGCAATGGGTGGCGCGGTCGCAGCACACCTGTGCACGCCGCTACACGGGGACAAGGGCCGGTCGGCCGCACGCAGGGGGCGCCGTCGACCACTCTTCGCATGAGCTCCCCTGCAGCGCGCTGGGGTGAGTCCCAGGGGAGACTGCTCGACTCACGTCCAACGAGCACACACGCCCATCACTCAACCGTCGGCGCACAATCCAGAGCCGCGCCCAAACAAGGCTCGGCATACACCACCTCGGCATATTGGGTGCGCGTCCCGGTATGCGCCGCCAGGCGGCGACACTCACAACTCACATCTCGAGCCACTCCCCCTTCACGACTTGCGATAGCAACTGCCTCAGTCGAAAGGGCTGCGGCGGAATCAACCCGTCCACCCAACGGGTTCACGCGCCATGCAGACACCCGCGCTTGAACGTTCTTGCCTGACTTGAATCCTCCCAAAGATTGACACGCTGGAGTCGCCACTCGCAATCTCGGACCGTCGCTATCATTGGCGACCCGGAGTGCGTCTGGGCATGAACGAGCGCAATGGCTCACGAACAGACGCAAATCGCCGGCCATCGCATCGTCCACGGCACGCAATGCCAAGGAGCATTTCATGTCGAAATCGAATCAGTCCGCGCCGACCCTTTCTCGCCGCAGCCTGTTGCCAACACTCGCCGCGCTCGCCCTGGCTGTCGCCGCGCCGGACGCCAGCGCATACTCGGCGATCTACGGCGGCGGCCCGTTCTATTCCGGCGAGACCGCGGTGATGAACGACCTGCGCGGCTCGGGTTTCACCACGGTCATCCTGTGGAGCTTCCACATCGAGGAGAACGGTGACCTGATCTACAACGACATTCCAGTGGTCAAGAACGGCGCCTACATGGGCGACCCAACATGGCCGGCCCGGCTGGCCACGCTGAAGACCGCGCCGACCTCGGTCAATCGCATCGAGGTGTCGATCGGTGCCTGGGGTGTTCCGGACTTCGAACGCATGATTCGACTGGTCAACGGCACCGCGCCCGGCTGCGGCACCACCATCGTCTGCGGGACCGGAAGCAACAGCATCCTGTACAGGAACTTCCAGGCGCTGAAGGCCGCCACCGGCGCCGACGCCGTGAACTTCGACGACGAAAGCGCCTACGACCTGGCCCCGACCACGACCTTCAGCCAGATGCTCATCGGGATGGGTTACAAGATCACCTTCGCGCCGTACACGCAGCAGACGTTCTGGCGGAACCTCAGGAACAACCTCGGCGGCGCCGTCGATAGAATCTACCTGCAAGTGTACGCCGGCGGCGCCGGCAACAACCCCGCGAGTTGGAACACCGCCATGGGCATGACTGTCGCCCCTGGCTTGTGGTCCAAGCATGGCAGCGGCTGCGCGTCGGGCGACAGCCCGGCCACGGTGCAGTCCCGGATGAGCAACTGGAAGACCAGCGCCGGAATCAACGGCGGCTTCATGTGGTTGTACGACGACATCCAGCAGTGCAGCGCGCAGGGGACGAGCGCGCAGTATGCGGCGGCAATCAACACCGCCGTCAGCGGCAACACCCCGCCGGTGGCGAACTTCGGTGTCACCGTCAGCGGCCTCACCGCGACCTTCAGCGATGCGTCCACCGATGCGGACGGAACCATCGCCTCACACAGCTGGAATTTCGGCGACGGCAGCACCTCCACCGCGACCAACCCTTCGCGCACCTATGCAAGCGCCGGCAACTACAACGTCACCCTGACCGTCACCGACAACGGCGGCGCCAGCCATACGAAGGCCCAGACGGTGTCCGTTGGTTCGGGCTACGCCAATCTGGCGTTGAACAGGCCCACCACCAGTTCAGCCCCCTGCAACAGCACCGAATCGGCCGCCAAGGCGGTCAACGGCAGCGTCTCGGGCGGCACCACCGACAAGTTCTGCTCACTGACCTCGCCGGCGTGGATGCAGGTCGACCTCGGTACGGCGCAGACAGTCAGCAGCTTCACGATCCAGCACGCGGGGGCGGGCGGTGAATCGACGGCTTGGAACAGCAGGGCGTTCAACATCCAGACGTCGAGCAACGGGTCCACTTGGAGCACGCCCGTCACGGTGAGCAACAACACTGGCAGCACTTCGTCCCATGCAATCACGGCGACGTCGGCGCGTTACATCCGGCTCAACGTGACGACGCCGACTCAGAACAGCGACCCAGCGACGCGCATCTACGAGTTCGAAGTTCGCTGAACAGTCGGGAACTTGAGGCTCCGGCGCAGGGGATGGATTCCCCCCTGCGCCTGGAAGCCCATGACTACGGAGGAGGCAGCGGCTGCCAGTTCGGGTCGGGCCAGACAAAGGGGTTTCCACCTGAGCCCGGGGCCGCGTCACCGAAGTAACGCTGGCAACCCGCGACGTTCTCCGGGCGCCCCAACAGTTCCCAGAAGCCAGGGCAGACGTCCCGAGGAATTCGCGTGCGGCAGTCCGCCATCGTCCGCTCACCCGCGTCAGGCTGCGCGTAATAGGCGCTCACGAAGTTCCAAGCGATGCGCTGGAGCGCCTGGACGGTCGCCGCGTTCGCGCCAGCAGGCCCTGGGGCGCCCTCGGGCGACGCCCGGAACACGGACGCATGGTGGACCGCGGCCATGTAGTACGCACCCAGGCTCGTCAAGTGGACGTTGTCGCTGAAGAGCACGTTGAGCTTCTGCGACGTCGTACCGGTGATGCCCGGCACCTCGTTCGCGATGACGCGCTCCACCAGGTCGACCAGCGCCGTGCTCCCCGGGAGCGCCACCACGCGGTCCGCCCGCCCATCGGACTGCAACGTGAGGTTGACCTTGGAGGACACACACTCCCAGGCCACCCGAGCGCTCTTCTCGTAGGCAATCCACCGGGCCGGGTTGGCTTTATCGATATCCAACCACGTGTGATAGAAATACGTCACGGCTTGCGGATTCCCGGCAATCAACCGGTCATGGAAGTGTCGCAAGTAGCCGACGGTGTTCTCCCACTCGATGGTGCCCAGGAGGTCATGCCGCTCGGTGATGAGGAGGGTGTCGTATCGCTCGCCTGGGCCCAGCGTCTGGGGAGACAACAGCTCCTGGACCACGTTCATGTTGGAGCCCACGCGATTCTTGCCCTGGCGGTACCCTGCCCATCCGCCATTCCCCCAGGTCCGCACCCGGAGGGGTGAGCCAATCACGTTCTGCTGGTTCCAGTTGAAGTCCTTCCCCAGGCTCGTGGCGATGCCATCGAAGTGGTCGGGCATGGGGTTGTCGAGCAGGCTGTGTCCGGAGAAGAAGACCCGGGCGCTCTTGATGGGGGGCGCCGTGCCGGGCTCCCCCGCGTCCGAGCCGCCGGCATCCGGGACTCCCGCGTCCTCCGCCCCCGCATCTGGCTCCGTGTCGCCACCGTCCGGGGGCCGTACGCCCGAATCAGCGGTGCCAGGAAGCGCGTCGTCGGGAACGTCCTGACTGGACTGCCCAGCACACGCCAGTCCGAGGGAGACAACCAGAAGGGTGCATGGCCTCAGCCGAAATGCATACATCATTCAAGTCCTCATCGCTGAAACGACGGTTCCATCCCACCACCCCACCCTGCAGGAGCGGCCACCTGCGCCAATTCAGAATAGACTGAAAGCCACCCATTCAGTCATCCTTTGCCCCTCTCCAAGGAGGCACCAATGAAGATGGGATGCATCGCAGTGGGCTTCGTGGCCGGTCTCGTGTCCATGGTGGGCTGTGGTGGCCAGACGCAGGATGCGCCGGGCACGGACGTGGCAGCCGAGGGCCTCGAGCAATCCTGTGTGTATGCTTATTTCGAGTGTGGCTATCGCGGCCCCCAGTATCCCTACGCCTGGCCGGCGACCTGCGCCGTCGGAATCCATACGCACCAAGAGGCCGCTGCGGCCTGTCGCGCGAACTGCCCCTGGATGTGTGTCGACACGGGGGACACCGGCGGCACGGAGCCGTAGTCGGAAATCCCTGCCACGGCCACTGGACTTGGGCCTTGAGAATCATGCGAGCAGCTCGCATGATTCACTCACAGCACGCGCCATGATGCACACGCTCTATCGGCCCCACGCGCCTCTCGACAAGTTCGTGGACTTCTTCTGGGTGTCCTCCGGCTACGTCGGCCAGACGCCACGAGAACGTGTGCTGCCGTCGGGCTCGCAGTCCCTTATCGTCCCTCTCGGCGCCATCCCACTGCGCGTCTACTCCAGCGACCAGACAGACGAGGCCGCTGAAATCCGGGGCGCGATCGTCACCGGCGCGAGAAGCAGCCCGCTGACCATCGCGACCGTGGCTGGCCCGACCGCCGGTATCGACTTCAAGCCCGGCGGCGCGCGCGTCTTCCTCGACGTGCCCTGCAACGAATTCGCGGAACAAGTCATTTCGCTGGAGGCGATATGGGGCGCGTCGGCGCACTCACTGCGCGAACGGATAATGGAGGCATCCTCACCGCGCGAGCGCGTGCGACTGCTGGAAGAACACCTCCTGCACCGACTGCGCCGGCCCGCCGAACCAGCGCCCGCGCTTCGTGCGGCGCTGGCCGCGTTCGAGGAATCCGACCTCACGTCGGTCGCTGAAGTCAATCGCCGCACGGGGCTCTCCCCCAAGCGCCTGCTGGCCCTGTTCCGCGAGGAAGTCGGCTTGAGTCCGAAGGCGTACTGGCGCGTTCGACGGTTTCGGGCGGCGCTCCTCGACGTCGAACAGGGCGCCTTGCGTGGCGCCGCGTTGGCCGCCGAGCACGGCTACTTCGACCAGGCCCACTTCCTTCGCGAGTTCCGGTCGCTCGCCGGCTCAAGCCCCCGCGAGTACCTGGCAACGCGCGTCGAGGGCACCGACCACGTGGCGGTCTCCGGGTAAAAATATCCAATCCGCGGCGGCGGTCCCGGCGTTTCCTGGCGTCATGGAACCGAGTGAACGCCTCCCACAGCGCGTGCCGGCAGGCCCGGCATGGACGGAACGGTCGCACCCCAGCCGCAGGGGCCCCCACAGAGGGAGGCGAGCATGAGCGCCGACTCCCCCGCCACGCGGGCCCAGGAACGCCCTCTCAGGGGCCTTGGGGCACTGCTCGGACCGCAGGGGCCGCTCGTTGCTGGGGCCGCGCTCTCGTCGACCATGGCGGCGGCCCTCGCATTGGTGCCGTTCTTCGTCGTCGCACGCATGGCGACCTCGATCTACGCGACGCCGCCGGACCTCGACGCGGTTCGCGCGCTCGCCCTCCTCGCCGCGGGTGCGCTCGCGTTGCGTTACATCCTCGTCGCCGCCGCGAACATGCTGGCGCACGTCGCCGCGTTCCGCATCCTCCATGACCTGCGCGTGCGGCTCGCGAAGAAGCTCGGCGCCGTTCCGCTCTCGTTTTTCAGCCGTCGTGGCGCGGGCGAGCTGAAGAAGACACTGATGGACGACGTGAACCAGCTCGAGGCGTTCGTCGCGCATCACTTCCCGGATGCGGTCACCGCGCTCGTCGTCCCGCTCGCGACGGCCGTCGCCCTCCTGTGGATTGACTGGCGCATGGCCCTTGCCAGCCTCGTGATGGCACCGCTCGCCGTCATGGCGATGGCCGTCGCCATGCGCGAGGTCGGCAAGGCCCATCAACAGTGGAACGAGCTCCAGAACCGGATGAACCGCTCGCTGCTCGAATACCTGCGGGGCATCCACGTCATCAAGACCTTCGGCCTGTCCGCGCGGCGCTTCAGCGACCTCTCGCGCTCCATCGAGGAAGGGCTCGCGTGGATGGAGGGTTTCATGCGCACCAACGGCCGTGGCTACGGCGCGTTCGGCGCGCTCATCGGCTCGAGCCTCGTCGTCCTCGTCCCCATGGGCGGGTGGCTCTACACGCGCGGCACGCTTTCGCTCGAGTCGCTCGTGCTCTTCCTCGTACTCGGGCCGCAGCTCCTCATGTCGATGATGCGGCTGATGTTCGCGTGGGGCAACGTTGACCGGATCCAGGCGGGCAACGCGCGCATCCAGGCCATCCTCGCGGCGCCCGACCTTGACACTCCCGCGAGCGCCGCGCGGCCCACGCACGATGGCGTCGCGTTCCGTGGCGTCAGTTTCCGTTACGAAGACGGCGGTCCGGAGGTCCTCCGCGACGTCTCTTTCGAAGCGCCCGCGGGCAAGGTCACGGCACTGGTCGGGCCTTCGGGCGCTGGCAAGACGACGCTCGTGAGGCTCGTGCCTCGGCTCTGGGAGGCGACGAACGGCGCGGTTGAACTCGGCGGCGTCGACGTGCGCGCGCTCCCGCTCGACCAGCTGCTCTCCCACCTCTCGATGGTGTTCCAGGACGTCTTCCTCTTCCACGGCACCGTTCGCGAGAACCTGTGTCTCGCTCGGCCCGATGCCACCGATGCGCAAGTCGATGCCGCGTGTCGCGCCGCGCGTGCGTACGACTTCATCCAGGCGCTTCCCGGGAAGTACGACACGCTGCTCGGTGAGCGCGGCGCCCGCCTCTCCGGGGGCGAGAAGCAACGCCTGTCCATCGCGCGGGCGCTCCTCAAAGACGCCCCGGTGCTGCTGCTCGACGAGGCGACGGCTTTCGCCGACCCCGAGAATGAGGCGCGCATCCAAGAAGCGCTGTCCGAGCTATGCGCGGGGCGGACGGTGCTCGTCGTCGCCCACCGGCTTTCGACCATCGCCACCGCGGACCACATCGTCGTCCTCGACGGCGGGCACGTGAATGACCAGGGGACGCACGACGAATTGCTCGCGCGCTGCGCCTTGTACCAGCAACTCTGGCGCAACCACACCGAAGCGCTCGACTGGTCACTGGGCGAGCCGGGCACTCCTGACATCCAGAAGGAGGTGGTGTGATGCTCAGGGAGCTCTTCATGCTCGGCGAGCGGCTCGCGGGCCGAAAGGACGCACGGCTCCGGCGCGGCCTTCTCTTCGCCTTCTCCGAGGCACTCGCGGTCGCCGCGCCCTACACCCTGGTCCTCTTCTTCGTTCGCGAAGCGCTCGAGCACCGGCTCTCGATGCACCTGACGTGGTGGCTCACCGGCGGCATCGCGCTCTCGGTGCTGCTGCGCCTGGCGTTCTCGATCAGAGCGATGTCCAACATCTTCGTCGCCGCGCACGCGCTCATGGGACAAGCGCGCATCCGCACCGCCGACCACCTGCGACGCCTTCCCATGGGTTTCTTCACGCAGCGAAGGAGCGGTGAACTGGCAGGCGTGCTCACCACCGATGTCGCGCTTGTCGAAGACGTGTGGTCGCACACCATCGGCGTCTTCACGGCGAGCTTCGCGCTGCCGATGCTCGTCGGTCTCGGCCTCTGTTTCCTCGATTGGCGCCTGGGGCTCATCATCCTCGCCGCCCTACCGGTGGCGCTCCGCGTGCTGGCCGCGACCACGCCCCTCTTCGTGCGAGAGTTCGAAGCCGTGCTGGAGGCCTCGGCGGATGTCAACGCCCGCGTCGTCGAATACGTGCAGGGCATCGCCGTGCTTCGGGCGTTCGGCCGGCACGGCGAGGTCTACCAGCGCTTCGTGAAGGCAATGGAGCGCCTGCGCGACGCCCTCATCCGCGCCGATGTCTTGCCCTCCCCGCTGCTCGCCGTGTTCGGCTTCGTCGTCGAGATGAGCTTCGTCGCGGTGGCCTACGCCGGAAGCACCCTGGCGTTGCGCGGTTCGATTCAGCCCGCGGTGCTGCTCGTCTTCCTCATCGTGACGGTCGGGGTCGTTCGTCAGGTCGCGGATCTCGGAGTGGCACTGCTCATGCTTCGAGCGTCTCAGCGCGCGCTCGGTCGCGTTGATCGGCTCCTCGCGGAGAAGCCGCTCGCGGAACCGTCCGTAAGAGCGGCGTCGATCCAGCAGTTCGACGTGGAGGTCGACGCAGTGTCCTTCGCGTACGAAGACGCGACCGTGCTCGACGGCGTCTCGGTGACGTTCCCCGAGCGCTCGATGACCGCGCTCGTCGGTGCCTCGGGCTCAGGCAAGTCGACGCTGGTCCACCTCGTGGCGCGGCTGTGGGACATCCCGCAGGGTGCCATCCGCATCGGCGGCGTCGACATCCGGGACATTCCGTTCGAGGAACTGCACCAGCACCTCGCGATGGTGTTCCAGGACGTCGTCCTCTTCTCCGGGACCATCCTCGATAACCTGCGCGTTGGACGGCCCGACGCCTCGCTCGAGGAAGTCCAGCGTGCAGCGCGGGCAGCGCGCGCTCACGACTTCATCACCGCCTTGCCGGACGGCTACGACACCCTGCTCGGGGAAGGAGGAGGAACCCTCTCGGGGGGTGAGCGCCAGCGCTTGTCCATCGCGCGTGCCATCCTCAAGGACGCCCCCATTGTGCTTCTCGACGAGGCCACTGCCTCTGTCGACGCGTCGGCGGAGGCTGAAATCCAGCGCGCCATCGACGAACTGGTCCGGAAGAAGACCGTCGTCGTGATCGCACATCGGCTGCGCACCGTGCGGCGGGCGCACCGCATCATCGTGCTCGACAAGGGGCGCGTCGCGGAGTCAGGCACGCACGACGAATTGCTCGCGAAGCGCGGCGTCTACGCAGCGCTCTGGCAGGAACAGGAGCGGGCCAAGGGCTGGCGGCTCGCGGCGAGCACCGCCGCCCGCGTCACCGAGGAGCGGACCTGACGGGCTCTCCACCTGCGCTCCGGCTCTAAAGCCGAGCCGGGCGGTCAGCGCGAGCAGTGGGAGTCGCGCTCGGGCTGGAATTCGCTCCCGTGGGTCCTCAGCGCGTTCCGAAGCCCGTGCCCTTCGAGACCGTCCACAGCAGACGGATTTGCGTTGCACGCTGGCGGATGGCGTCGGAAACGCTGCCGAACTCACCCGCCCGGTTGGCGACGAAGGCTTCGAGCGCCACGCCGTGTTGGTCGGCGAGCAGGAGCTCGGCACGCGCGGTGGCATAGGTGATGAGCTCCACGCCCTCACCGAGGAAGGCGCCCGAAATGAGATAGTTGCGCACGGACACGCCGACGCGCCCGACACCCCGCCGCACCAGGCCCAGCTCGAAGGCCGACTGCGCCCCAGGCCCGAAGTGGTAGTCACGAGCGGACTCCGGCGAGGTGAGACCGCCGCCATGACCAAACGGCACCCCGGCCATGTTCGCGGTGACGTCCAGGGTGAGCTGCGACGTGAGAGGAACCTGCGCCACCCCGCCGATGCCGAGGCTGACCGTGGAAACCCGCAGCGTGTTCGGATTGGCGAAGTCGTAGCCCGCCATCAAACCCCAGAGCCCCGAAATGGAGCGGAACTCGAAGCGGTCGCCGTAGAGAAGCCCCCGGCTGAAGAATCCCACCGTCAGCGTGTCGCGCGAGAAGCCCATGCGCGCGGTGAGCGTGAAATAGTCGAAGGGCTGGTCATAGTCGCTCGTGGTGAGCTGCGGGGGGCCGTAGACCATTTCGACGCCGAGGTGCCCCTCCATCTTGTTGGGAACATCGAAGCGCGTGCCGTCGATGTCGTTGTAATTGTCGACGTTGCTCGTGAGGCCGGCCATCAACTGGAGGAAGTTCCCCTGCACCGGGAGGAAGTCGTTCTTGCGGCGGCCAAAGAGGTAACGGTTGATGCCGCCCACGGGTTCGACGAGCAGCGAGAGCACCGAGCGCGCCACCGTGGGTTCGCCTTCGTCGAGAATCGCGAGCGCGGTGCGATGCAGGACCTCGCCCAGCACGACGCCCCCGATGGACGTTGTAATGAGGTCGTTCGTGGATGGAGTCTCAGACTCCATGAACAGCTCCCACAACACGCTTGACGCGACCGTGAACGGGACGGAGCCCCAGAAGCCGAAGCCGCTCGAGCGCGCCGCGGTGTAGGCCAGCGAGCCCTGGTAGGGGTGCCCGAGCGCATTGGTCGCGAACGCATCCTCGTCCCACGCCCAGCCATCGGCGACGTTGCGACGCATGGTCTCCAGCGAGATGTCCGCGTAGGGCTTGCCGAGGAGCTTCGCCGTCCCCCAGAAGATGGCGTGGAAGGCGCCCATCTCCACGATGGGCACAACGAAATTGCGCCCTCCTCCATCCGGCGCGTTCCAGATGGCGCGACGAGGCGGGTGCACGAGCTCCGGCACGAGGAGCCGGGGCTCCGCGGGAACGGCCTCGACGCACGCCTCCGACACCAGGGGGGCATCCGCGGGCGCCGCGCCTGCGTCGCCTCCTGAGACGAGCGAGAACACAAGGAGCAGGCCTGAGACGCGATGCACGGGGAGCGGGTTCATGGCGTGCATCGGGCTCTAATTGCTCCCGGGAGCGACTGCACGCACCAACCGCTACAGGCGCGGAGCGAGCCACGAATCCAGCGCAAGTTGAGAACTGTTTCCGATGGCACCGAACACTCGTGATGAACCGAAGTCGAGCCAGGCAGACGGTGCCGGACGCGAGGGAAAGCAGGCGAGCGGGTTCGCCCGCCGGCGACCTTCCCTGGAGGCCGTGGTGCATCGCGCCGCCGCGTCAACGCCCCTGAGACATGCAGTGAACTCCAGCTGATGCGGGGCTCCATCAAGCCGTGCGAGGAGGTTCCAGGGAGCGTCGCCCCTGCGACGGACGGGACTGCAGGTGTCCGTGCTCGGCTTTGGCCCCGGACACGTAGGTGGCGCCTGCGCGTATCACCCGTGGCGTGGACCAGGTCCACATGCGCTTACGCACCAACGTGCTCGACGTGGTGCATTTCCACTCGTGCCCTTTCATGTGTTCCGGCCTGCGCGTCCGTCTTGACGCCTGGATGCTGCTGGGCATCCAGGCCAGTCCCGGAAACATCGTGAAAGCTCGGCGTGAAGCGCTGGAGACGGCCCGGAACCGTGTTCGCGGCATGTGGACACGTCCGCCGTGATGCAACGAAGCTGTAACGCAGAAGGCCGAGCCCCCTCGCATCTCCGCGAGAAACCCGTGACAATCAACGAAATGACCCTGCGACTCTCGATACGCTCCCTGTTGATACTCTCCCTCACAGTCGCTCCCGCACTTTCCGGCTGTGGTTCCGATGACGTCGATCCGACGCCGGACGCGGGATTTGATGCGGGTGTTCAGCCCGACGCCGGCATCGAGCCGGACGCCGGCATTGAGCCCGACGCCGGCATTGAGCCCGAGCCCGACGCTGGCACCGAGCCGGATGCGGGTACCGAGCCCGACGCAGGCACCGACCCTGACGCTGGCACTGAGCCGGACGCGGGTACCGAGCCTGACGCCGGCACTGACCCGGATGCAGGCACCGACCCCGACGCCGGCACCGACCCCGACGCCGGCACCGACCCAGATGCAGGCACCGACCCCGACGCCGGCACCGACCCAGATGCAGGCACCGATCCGGATGCCGGCACCGACCCGGATGCCGGCACCGACCCGGATGCAGGCACCGACCCGGATGCAGGCACCGACCCCGACGCTGGCACCAACCCGGATCCGTTCACCGTTTGCGAGGGCGAGTGCCAGGAAACCGCGACCACGGTTCGATTGGGCGAGAACCAGCGTGTCTTGACCAGCGCCTACTTCGGATATGAAGAGACGGACAACCCCGAGGCCCCGTGGGAGCTTTGGATCGAGCTCAACAACGGCGCGCCGGGTGAGTGCCCCACCGAGGATTCGCCGCTCCCGCCGCAGCTGGTCAACGTTCACAAGGTGAGGATGCCGGTGGACGCAACGCCGCAGGTAGGAACCATGTCGGGCGAGCCGACAGCGACGCTCTTCGACTTCGAGGGTGTGCTCATGACCGCGTACTTCCTGCACAGCACGAGCCTCACCTTCACACCTGTGGCCGCCTCGCTCTGCCCCACCTGCGTCCTGAGCGGTACCCCTCCCGAATCGCACTTCGTGGCCTTCGATTTGAATGGCCTCTACGAAAATGGCGCCATCACCGGCCACGGGTACGCCACCTACTGCCCCTCGCTCGACACCTTCAAGCGCAGGAAGTAACCGCGGTCCGGCTCACCTGACGGTGAGTCGGACCTGCCCAGGCCCCTGTGTCAGGGGCCTGGGCCCACCGAAGCGTTGCGCTGCCAGACGACGGCGAGAGCACCGGCCCCCTCCCCTTTGAGGAAAGCCGCCACGCCGGCCGCCGATCGAGACGCTGAGGCGGACAGCCATCACCCCCAGCGGTCTTGCTGGAGTTCCTGAAGGCGAGCCTTGATTTTCGCCTCCCGTTGGCCATCCGTCCTCGCCATGGACAGGTGACGCATCGTGACCCGCTTCGCCGCCTTGTCGAGTTCCTCCGCCGACTGCTTCGGGTTGTCGCGAATGAACGCCTCCATCTCACCCATGATCTTCTTTTCGAGATTCGCGATGCCGGGTTTGTTGATTCCAATCACGTATCCGGACTGGATGAAGGACTCCATGAGGTTTGCCGCCGTCGCTCTCCAATCCGGGGCTGCGTCAGACGCCTTCGTCGCGGTCGTCGTGCTCGGCGCGGCGCTTTTTGCATTGGAGGCTGAGCCCATGCCCAGCAGACTTCGCATTGCATGAAAGACAGGCTGTCGGGTCGTGATAGCCATGGCGCACCCCCAATGCATACGAGTTGGAGGCAATCTAGGGCAAACATTCGGCGGGTGGACTCATGGAAATCCCATACACCGCCTGACAGCGTTCAATCCCAAACGCTGTTGCTGCCAACCCCTGGTGATTCTAGCGACCGATGAATCGGGGGCAGATCAACTTCAGACACCGTGAGGAAGCCCGCCCCTTCACGCCGTGCTCACGAGCCTCGCGCACGCCTCGCGCTCATAGGGGAGCCCCGCCTTCCTGAAGTGCCCCCCGGCGTTGCCGAAGCGCGGGTCCCAGAGGTGCGAGGTGTCCACGAGCGCGGCGAGGAAGCGCCGCTGTGCTTCTGTCCTCACCACCCCATCTCCACTCGGAAAGGCGTGGACGAGGAGGGGGCCCCACTCGAAGTCCACCCAGGACTTCTTGGTGGTCCGCGCGACCGCCACGGCCGCGTCCACCACGAGGTCGAAGTCGGGGACGCGCTCCAGGAGCCGCTGGACGACCGTGAAGCGCGGCTGCATCGGAAGCTGCGGCGGCTTCACCGGGAACCAGTCGTTGATGTGCGCGGCATGCTGCTCCAGCGCGGTGCGCAACTCGCGTGTCGCGACCTCGCTCCGTGCCAGGGACGGCGCCATCGCCGCGCAAAGGCGCACCGAGGGCTCCGCATCCGACAAGAAGCGCTCCAGGGACACGTTGAGCTCTCCCAGCGCCAGGAGCAGGGAGCATCGCTCCGCCACATCCACCGTCCGCGTCGCCAGCTCCGTCAGCCGTTCCACCAGTTCGCCCGGCCGCACGTCCGACGCCGGTGACGTGGCGTGCGCGGTGGCGGCCATCGCCGCGTGCATCCGCACCCGGGCATCCGGATGGTCCAGGTTGGCCAGCAGCGAGCGGGTCAGGAACGGCGCCACCCGGACACACGCCAGCACGGACTGCGCATGGAGCGCGTTCGAGGCGTCCTCGTCCTCGTAAATGGCATCATCGTCGTCCGCGTCCAGGAGCGGCCCCAGGTCGAACCGGGCCATCGACTCCAGGTCCTCCATCGTCGCGCCGCTCCGCTCGAAGGCGTCCACCACACGCGTCAGGAACAACAGCAACTCCGCGCGAACAGGCTCCTCGCCCGCATCCAGCCTCGCGTCGTCGAGCAACCCGAGAATCACGAGTGCAACTGGAGCCGTCGCGGGGAAGACGGTGCCCTGATGGATGATGGCCGACCACAGGTGCTGCACGGCTGCACCGCGCGCCCGCGCGTCCTCGGTGAGCAAGGCACGAAGGTGTTCAGGCGTGTCAGTGGCGCGGCCATAGGCGTGTACCAGCCGTGACCAGTCCGTCGCGTCGAGTGCGGGAATCCCGATGAGCATCAGCGCGACTATCCCCCACGAATGACAGCGCCTCAAAGCATGAGCGCAGCGCGGGCCATCCCGCTCAAGGCGTGAGCTCCTCCACGCTCCCGCGCACCCACTGCCATACGCCGACGATTCGATGCACGTCCTGGATGTCCGCCCGCATGCACGAGTGGCGGCAGCGAGTGAGGCCGGAGCTTCCCGTTTGTCCATACGCCGCTGGCTCGGCGAGGATGCGCGGCATGGATGACTTCTACGCGGACGTCCTCGACCACGTCGGGCGTCCCCCCCGAGAGTTCGGCTCCGTCCACCTGCACGTGGAGCCCGTGATTCGAAATCCACTCGGGCAGGCCACCGCCGTCGTGTGGCTCCAGGCCGCCTTCGAGCCCCTCGCCACCACCCCGTCGTCCGTGCGGGTGATGGGCAGGCAGAAGCAGGGCTCCGCGCACCGGATGCTGGGCCAGTTCCCGCTGCCGTCTCTTGCGGGAGGTCGCGTGGTGCGGTGGCGGCTTCCGCTCGAGCTGCCCCCGGAGTTCGATGAAGTCCACTTCCAGGTGGAGTCGAGTCTTCACCCCAACGCCGGGCGCGTGCGGCCCGCGTGGAAGCTCTTCGACACCCTGGAGATTCCCAAGGAGAGTGACATGAAGGCGGTGTCGGGCGAGGTCTCCATGGGAATCGACCTCGGTGAATCCCTGCTCAACACCGTGATGTCTGGGGGCCTGAGTGTCACCGCCTACATGAAGATGGGACCCCAGGTTTCACCGGGCAGCCTGGCTGTGAAGCGCCACGCGGCGGCCACGCTTCCGACCGCCTTCATCGCAGCCGTGGTCGACGGCCCCGTGGAGCCACTGTCCGACCTGCAATGCGAGCTCGTCTGGGAGCCGGGGATGGCCCTCCCCGCCGCCAGCGCCGCGCCCAGTTGGAGCACGGAGCCCACGCCTGCCATGGCAGCGCATGTCTTGAAGTCACTGCGGACCTGCTACGCCTGCGGCTTCGAGGGCCCACGAGAGGAGTATGAGCGCGCCACGATGTGTCCCCGGTGTGACGCGACGTGGATGTAGGCACGCCAGGAGAACCCGCTGGCTGTTGGATTATCGGGCCTCCCCTGTTGAGATAGAACGGGCGCATGCTCCACTCGCGTCGTTTCGTCCTGGCCCTCTCGTCCGTTGTCGCGGTTGCCACCGCCTGCAGTTCGCCGGATCCAGTCCCGGACCGCCCCAACATCCTGCGCTTCGAAGCAAACCCGGCGACCATCGCTCCGGGCGAGTCCGCCGAATTGTCCTGGGAAGTCACCGGCGCGCAGGACCTCTCCATCGATTACGGCGTGGGCGAGGTGCCCGGAAAGTCAGTGCAGGTCCGCCCGACAGCGACGACGACGTACACACTCACGGCGACCAACGCGAGCGGCAGCACCACCGCGAGCACCACGGTCGCGGTGAGCACGTCCGATGGGACGAATCTCTCCGGAAGCCTCACGACGCGCACACTGACGCGCGCGGGCTCGCCGTATCACGTGACGGGTGACTTGACGGTGCCCGCGGGGAGCCGGCTCACCATCGAGCCCGGCGTCCACCTCATTTTCATGGGCCACCACAAGCTCGCCGTGCATGGGCGAATCACCGCGCAGGGCACCTCGGCCAGCCCCATTGTCTTCACCGCCAACAATCCCTCCCGAGGCTGGGCTGGACTGCGTCTGGCAGCGACGTCGGACGCCGGGTCGGACTTCCTGGAACACTGCATCTTGGAGTACGGCAACAAGATCGACGGCGAGAACGGCGCGGGCGCGGAGGGCTCCTATTCCGAGAACGCCGGTGGCGCGCTTTGGATTGGCTCACGCGCGAACGTGAACCTGAACCACAACGAGTTCCGCTTCAACAAGGCGCCCGCGTTCGGCGGCGCGCTGATGCTGATTGCGCCGACCAGCTCGGGCGTCGCCACCGGGAACATCTTCCACGGCAACGAATGCACCGGTCCGCGAACCCAGTTCGGAGGCGTGGGTGGCGCGGTCAACACCGCGCACCTCCCGGCCAGCAACCAATGGACGTTCCGCGGCGGCGAGTTCCGTAACAACAGGGCACCGGAGGGCGGGGCACTCTACTTCTTCGACAGCAACGTGATCCTCGACGGGGTTGCGCTGTCTGGAAACAGTCCCCAGAACTGGGCGACGCCGGAGCCACACCGGCTGACGCTCATCAACACGCCGAGGTAGCGGGAAGCCTCGCAGCGCGGTCCCCATCGTTCGAGGCTCACCTGACCGGGTCCGCGGGTCAGCTCTCCGAGGACATCCGGGAGATGGCCTCCACCACGGAGCCGGGCACGGAGGTTTCGCCAAAGAAACGCGAGAGTTCGGCCTGAGCCTCGCGGGCTTGCGTCGCGGTGATGCGGCCCTCGCGCTGTAGCCTCCCGATGATGGCGCCGGCCCGGATGCGCAGCGTCTCGGGCTTCTGGGCGGGCAGCCAGCGGCGTGGGGCGGGCAGCATGCCCGCGAGCATCGCCCCCTGTGCCACGGAGAGCGCCCGCGCCGAGGTACCGAAGTGCTCACGCGCCGCAGCCTCGATGCCATACACGCCCTCTCCCCACTCCACCACATTCACATACAACGTGAGGATGTGCTGCTTGGACAGATGGGTCTCCAGCTGGCGGGCGAGCAGCAACTCCTTGCCCTTGCGAAGGAGGCTGCGGTCCGTGGAGAGGTAGAGGTTCTTGGCCAGCTGCTGGGTGAGCGTGGACGCGCCGCGGCCCAGGCGCGCCTTCCGCACGGACTGCTCGAGGGCGTTCTCCACCTCGATCCAATCCACGCCCTCGTGCTTGTAGAAGCGCGCGTCCTCGGAGCTCAGCACGGCGTCCACCGCGTGCGGCGCCACCGCCTCCAGAGGCACCCAGGCCTGCCGCACACGGGGCTTCTTCCCCTCCGCCAGCGCCTCCTCGGCCCGCTGCGTGATGAGCGCGGTGGTGCGCGGGTTCTGCGTCTGAAGCGAGCGGACGTCGGGCAGCCGCACGTACTCCACGCTGAGCCAGACGACGAACAGCAGCCACGCGCCAAACATCCAGCGGCCCCAGCCCGGGCTGGAATCCTTCCTCACGGCGCGCCGGGCGCCGGCAGGGAGCTGCTTCGTCTTCTGCGTCCGGGGGGAGGAGGCACGGACGGAGGGCGGACGGGAGGCCATCGGTATGCACACATCTGCCCCGGTCCACGGTCCCTGTCCAGAAGACGGCCAGGAAGGCACGCAGCAGCCTGTCTTGAGTAGGATGCCAGGCTCAATGCCATCTCTTCGTACCGCGCTCGGGGCGGGAGTCCTCGTTATAGGTCTGGGCGCCGGACTTGCCGTGACCGCTTCACGGGCAACGCGAAGCGCCGAAGTCGAAGCGCGCATCGCGGCGCGCCAGGAGCCCGTCCTGACACCCGCCCCCGGCCCCGCGCCGCAAGGGCTCCCCATCGTGACGCCTGCCGGGCGCGAGGAGGGCAAAGTCCCCCAAGGGCATGTGGACGGGGTGGCACTGCGCTCGCTCCTGCTCCGACGCCAGTTCGAGGAGCTGACGCTGGCGGTCGAGCAGCTCCAGTGGGGCATGGAGTCGAACCCCCAGGACGAGCACTGGATGACGGACGGCATCCTGGCGCTCGGCAACGGCTCCTCCGAATCGACGGAGCTCCTCGACGCCTGGGTGGAAGCGTCACCGCGCTCCTTCGCGCCCTACCTCGCGAGGGGGACCCACTGGGTGTCGGTGGGATACCTGCGCCGCGGGGGGAAGACCGTGGGCGCAACGGCGAAGGAGGAATTCGCCGGGATGCATGAAGCCTTCGAACGCGCGGTGCCCGATCTCGTCCGAGCGTGGTCGCTCCAGCCGAAGGCGGTTGCGGCGGCGCGGCCGCTCATCTACGTGGCGAACGCGCTGGGCGACGACGAGGCTCGCGAGCGCGCCTACACCCGCGCCATGGAGCAGTGCCCCACGTGTGCGGACGTCCGGGCCGTCTATCTCCATGGTCTCGCCCCACGCTGGGGTGGCACCTACGAGAAGATGGACGCCTTCGCCGAGGCGCAGAGCCTTGCTCACCCCAAGGTGGGCTTCCTGCGCGGCTTCGCCGATTTTGACCGCGCACACGACCTGGCGGTCCAGGGCAAGCACGACCAGGGACTGGTCCTGCTCGCTCAGGCACTGTCAGCCGGCGACTACTGGGAGTTCAGGCTGGCTCGGGCGAAGCAACTGCGCCGCACCAAGGCCCTGGACGCCGCGCTGGCGGAGGCGAACCGGGCCGTGGCCCTGCGGCCCGCTCGTGCGTCCGTCTATTTCGAACGGGCTCGGATCTTCTCCAACAGCCGGAAGTGGGAACCCGCGGGCAAGGACCTCCTGCACGCCTTGCGGTTGGACGCGACGGACTCGGACGGACGGGCCCTGCGGGACCACGTGGTGAAGGGGGTCATCTACGACGCCTGGGAGGCGCACAAGGCCGGACGCCGCGAGGAAGCGTTGGGCCTGCTGGAACTAGCCGGGGAGCTCGCCCCAGGCAACCCCGAGGTGGCGCGGCGGCGTGCATGGGTCGTCCAATCTCCACAGCAGGCAGAGGCACGGACCGAGGAGGAGCAAGGCGAGGGGGCGGAGGACTTCCGCACCGTGCAGCAACGGGACTACGCCCTGGCGCGCGAGCGGCGCTTCAAGGAAATCCTCCCGCTCTGGGATGCCTTCATCGAACGCAATCCCGACCATGGGCTGGCCTACATGGAGCGCAGCGGGACGCACTACCACCTGCGGGACCTCGAGTCCGCGCTGTCCGACCTGAAGAAGGCGTGTGACCTGGGCGTCAACGAAGGCTGTGCCCGGGCGCGCCAGGTCGAGCGCGCCAAGGCCGCGGCCCGCTGAGGCGTGACCTCACAGCCCCCCCCTGCTCCAGCGACGCCGTGGGACGCTCAGAGTTCGTTGAGGATGAGCAGGCCGCGCACGGAGTCGGCGGCGTACACGTACCCGTCGCCGGGCACTCGGATGCCGAAGGTGCCCTCGAAAAGGTTGTCCGTGCGGCCGGGGTCGCTCTCACGGAAGGTGTTGTAGTGCGCCACCTGGCGCGGCTTCGTGGGGTTGGACACATCCAGCACGCGCACGCCCTCGTGGTACCAGGCGATGTAGAGCAGGTGGCCCTTCAGAATCAGGTTGTGGATGGACGTGACGGGGCTGAGGCGGAACTCCCCCATCTTGACGATGTTCGCCGGGTCGGTGACGTCCAGCACGCGCAGGTGGCTGCCATTGAATTCAGTGCCCTCGAAGGCGATGGTGCGCCCGGCGAAGGTCCCCACGGCGCTGTGGTGCGCAAAGGCGTTGAAGCCGTGCACGTACTGGCCCAGGTGCCGCACGTTGTCGAGGTCGGTGACATCCATGACGGAGTAACCACCGAAGCCATTGCTGACGTAGAGCCGGCCCTCGTACGCGAAGGCGTCATGCGCGCCCCCCGAGGAGAACTCGGACGGCACGGTGATGAGCTGGAGCAGGACGGGCGCCAGCGGCGAGGTGACGTCGTGCACATAGGTCACCTCGCCGGGTGACATCGCATAGAGCCGGTCTCCATCCACCAGCACGGTGTGCGCCCCCTGCCCCGCGGGCAGGTGGCGCACGTACTCTGGCTGCGCGGGGTTGGAGATGTCATAGACGACGACGCCCGCGCGGTTGCCGGCGATGTAGAGGGCATCCTCCTTGGCCCACACGCCATTCCAGCTCGAGTCTCCTGGCAGACTGATGGAGGCCTTGAAGATGGGGTGCGCCCTGTCACTCACGTCGAAGACGGTGAGTCCGCCGTTGCTGGTGCCGCCGAGGTCGTCGATGGAGACGACGTAGGCGTGGTTCTTCGTGACATAGACGTCCACGGCATCCCCCAGTGCGACGGGGGATTCGGAGATGAGGCGCAGCCCGCCCGAGGACTCGCCCTCCCCTCGCTGTGAGGGCATGCGCCACGCTTCGAAGGTGCCGGCCCGGCTGAACCTTCCGTTGGTGCAGCGGGCGTAGCAGCCCGTGATGATGCCGGGTGAGGGCACCTGGCAGCCGGCGAGCGCGGTGACAGTGACGGCCCCATTGAAGGGATTGGTGCGGCTGCCAACGACGAAGAAGCTCCCGCCGTCCGTGTTCCGCGTCAGCAACGGCTGGCCGTTGAGCGTGTCCGTCCCTCCGTCGGAGAAGAGCTGGTAGGTGGTGAAGTCGGGGGCAATCTGGGTCCCTCCGTCAGACAGCAGGCGCTCACCTCGCATGTCGGCCAGGTAGATGCCGTGCTGCGCCACCTGGGAGAGCGCCTCCGGTGAGCACTGCGAAACGTCGTAGCGCGACAGGTCATCACACCGGATGGTGGTGGGGTCTCCCTGCTGATTGAAGTCGCATGGCGAGTAACGGCCCCGGTCAATCCAGTCACCGCGTTCCTCCAGCACGGTGTAGCCGCCATCCCACGGCGCCTCCGCGCTCGCATCGGGAGCGCCGGAGTCCGGCGCCCCCGCGTCCTCGGGAAGCCAGGTCCCTGCATCAGGAGTGGGGCCGGATTCGTCGCAGGCGGAGAGCGTGGACAGCGACAGGACGCAGGAGGAAAGCAGCCCCCAGGACGGACGCAACATGGACGGCATCGTGGACCTCGCGAGCAAAGGCCTCCCACGAACGTGGGGGCCATGACTCAAGCGGCCTGACGCCCGGATTCCCTCATTGAGGCGAGAGATGGTTGCGGCGTGGAGACAAGGTCCGCCCGCGAGCTCGGAATCCCGGGGAAAGCGCCCCGTACGGTCCTGGCCTTGCATGACGTCCGGACCGGCGCGGCTCCAGCGTCCAGCAGCCACGCCCAGCCGGGTGAGGACAGGGCGTGGGCGGGCCGTGGGAGGCTCAGGTGTCGCCGCTGTAGGAGCCCACAAGCTGGATGTGGCTCTTGCCCGTCTCCGAGCAGGTCGCATTGACGCTGACGCTCCAGGCCGGGACCTCGGAATGCCAGGTCACGGTGCCCGTCCAGTTCGAGCAGGCCCGGACGTTTTCATCCGCGAACAGGGAGAGCGACGCCCTGGAGTTCGGCAAGGTGAAGACCTGCCCCGGCGCCGTCATGGGCCGGGTCAACCGGATGATCAGCGTCGAGAAGACCGCGCCACAGGTGACGCTCTCATTGCCCGTGATTCCCATCTGCACGGTGAAGGTATCCGTCGAGAAGCAGCTCGAGGGCGCGTAGCAGTAGAAACGGTCAGGCGAAACGGAGCCGCCATGTGCGTTCTCGTAGACCGCGCCCGTGCTGGTGAGGGGTCGGCTCATGGTCCACCGACACGTGGGCCTCTCGGTGCGGCAGCACGCGGCGTCGCCGGGGGCGCAGGCGGTCGTGAAGCACCCCGTGGGATTCGTCGTCGTGCCACCCGCACACTTCGAGTTCAGCACGGCGTCGGTGCCCGAGCGTGTGCAGGCCCACAGCCTCGTTCCCTCGCAGAAGAACTCTCCGGGCGTGCAGATCTCCGGCGACTCCCCCACAGGCCCCATGGGGCCCACCGGCCCGGTGTCGCCCCGGGGCCCCTGGGGGCCCTGCGCGCCCGTCGCGCCAGGCGGGCCCTGCTCGCCCGTGTCGCCCTTGGGTCCCTGCGAGCCCTGGGGCCCCATGACGCCGCGCGGGCCTTCCACGCCCATCGGGCCTCGTGGGCCCGTCAGGCCCTGCTCTCCGCGCGGACCCGCGGGGCCCTGCGGCCCCGGAGGTCCGCCCGCGGGGCCCTGCGGCCCTTGCGGTCCCGCCGGCCCCTGGGGGCCCACGGGCCCCTCAGAGGAACAAGCGGTGGTGAACAAACAGCACAGCAACAGCGGGAGGAGTGCGCGCCCGAAGGAGGTCTTGGTCATTGACGGGCGCGTGCCCTAGCAGCATGCCCTCGCCCGGAGCAAGTCCGTCCGGAAGCGAGGGCGGAGCAGCCCTCCCGTTACCAGGTGTAATAGCAGGCGTTGCTGCAGTTCGTGCCGTTGCAGAGCGCGAGGTCAGCGTAGTTGTGACAGGCGGGGACGGTCAGGTCCGACATGGTGTAACGGGTGATGATGTCTCCGCAGGCAAGCACGGCGTCCGCCGTGCCAGAATTGTCGGCCACCGACATGGCGTTGGAGACGTACGAGTCGCCGCTCGCGGGCAGGCCCTCGGTCCACCGGCCCATGGTGACGCGCTTTGCGGCGACGGCCGGAGCGATGTGCGCCCCGAGCTTGACGTTCCCCATCTGTCCAGGGTTGAGCTGCACGCTGTCGGCCCCCGTGCCTCGGCTGAAGTTGAAGGTCACCGGCCCATTGCCCGCGCAGTTCAGCACGGCGAAGTGCATGGAGTGCCCTGGATGATTGAATGACAGGGCCCCGTTCCAGTTGGTGGCGCGCAGACGGACTCGCGTCGCGGTGCCACGAACCCTGTCGCAGGCGAGCAATTGAGGGGAGCACTGATCGCCGTCCTCACTTCCGAGTGGGAAGTCACAGTCCGGGGAGTTGCAGTAGTAGTCGCTCGTGAAGGCCGTGTGGATGACCTCCTGGCTTGGGTCCCCGCAGGTGGGGTCCCCATAGACGGAGGCAGCCCAGGCGCGGTTCGAGGCCGAGCAGCTCCCGGTGAGCGAGCGAGGCTCATCGGGGAAGGTGGTCGGTAAGGCGGAGAGCTCCGCCTCGTTCTGCCGCCGGAGCTGCGCTCTTTCGCCCTCATCCATCGCGACGAGCGCGTGGTCCGCCAGGGCCGGGGGCAGCGCGTGCCCCTCGGGTGCCACGGCCAGGAACACCTCCGCCGCCGAGTGTGTCTGGAAGAAACGAGGGGCCACGAGTGGACGCCGCGGATACTGGGCGATGACGGCCACGTTGACCGCGCCCCCCTCTCCCTCGAGCCAGAGCACATGGCTGTCAGAAGTCCCGACACGGGCAATCTCGCGCGGTCCGGACGACTCGGTGGGCGCCGCCCATACGGGGAATGCCCCCAGGAGGGCGAGGGCACCAGTGCAGGCCAGCGCTCGGAATGAACGGGGCGACGTCATAGCGGGAACTCCGTGAGGAAGGACGGCGCTCATTCGCCGTCACTCCCCTGAACGGAGCCGAGCCCCGACGTCCCTCACCGAGAAACGAAGAACCCTGGCCGCGGTCCTGTCACTCCTCGAAGAGCGAGAGCTGCCCCAGTGAGCGCAACGCTCCCACCGCCTCTTGCGGAGTTGCCCGAACACGGACCTGCGACACGGGTGTCGTGCCCGTGAGGTCCACTTCCATGAAGGACTGCACACTGGAGCCATTGAGCAAGTTGGCCAGAGGCATCCACTGGGCGCCGTCAGCGCTTCCCTCCAGCACCAGCTCGCTCATGGTGCCCGTCACCCCGAAGTTGCGCAGCACGGCCTTGCGAGGCACCACGGGCCGCGAGAGCTGCACGGCGACTTCACGGACGCCCTCTTGGAAGAGCACAATCCCGCCGAGGTCGCCGTTGGTGACGCGGCAGGGCGTCTCGGCGTTCAGGTAGGTGCACGCCGCGCCACGGCTTGCCGGGACGAGGGCGCGGCGAGGCAGGACAACGTCATCGCTGGAATAGGTGAGGCCGACCGTCACACCCCCCGCATTCACATCGCGCGTGGTGATGAGGGAGGCCTTGAGCCCCTCCGCGTCCTCAAGGACGTAGTCGCTCAGATGGACCGGCGAGGTGGCCTTGAGCACCTGCCAGGCCTCCCTGGCGCTCGACGGGTGGAGGTACAGCACGTGCTCATCGCTCCCGGCACCGTGGGTGGCGGACAGCGGCCGGAAGCCCACGCTCACTCCCTGCGCCTGCGCGGTGGCCGTCAGCGTGCCGGTCCACTCCTGGACGACGGGCAGCGCGACCTCCGACTGCTGGATGAGGAAGAAGGCCGAAACGCGCCTTCCCTGGGACTGCTCGGGCGAGCGGGCCACGAAGCAACGCGCGATGCTCCCGTTGCGGGTGTCCGCCCCCAGCAGGTCGACCTCGAAGGTGCCATCGGAGCGGGTCTTCACCGACCTCCAGCTCGCCGAGAAGGCAGCGAACGCGCACGAGGAGTTCTCACTGCGGTAGAGCTTCAGCAGCGCGTCCGAGAGCGGCGCACCCGCCTCGTCGACGAGTCGTCCACTCAGGACGATGTCCTGGTCCTCCGCCACCTTGCTCTCGGTACAGCCGCCCGACATCGCCAACACACCCAACGTCAACGTGCGCATCCAGCGCATGGGAACCTCCTCCACCGGTGAGCCTGGATGTCAGTGCAAAACCGGTGCAGAGGCCCGCTCCCTCTGAGGACGCGAGCCCGGGCCGGTCCGTTCCTGACATCGGCGTCCTGGCGCGCCGCCTACGCGGGTGCCACCGCCGCTTCGCAGCGCCTTCCCGCGTCGGAGCTGTTGGGACCGGCGGCTGTGCGCCGGATCCAACCTCTTCCCCGACACAGGCAAGGGGTGTGCGCTGAGCCCTCCTCCTGGCGCGGTGCCACGCCTTCCACCTGGAAACTCGTCTCCCGTCCTCAATCACGCCACAGTCTCTTGCACGTCCCTGCTCCACCGCCCGACTTGTGGAACCCCCATGACCTCCTGGTCCACCCTCACGCGAGCCCTTGTCGTCATCGTGGTCCTCCCCTCACTGGCGCTGTCCGCTCCCCGCGCCGGAGCGACCCGGCCCCCAGGCCCGGCAAAGCGTTACACCGTCGAGCAGTTCATGGAGACGACCTCCGTGCTCGGTGCGTCCTTCTCCTCGGACGAGAAGCGGGTGCTGTACTCGTCGAACGAGACCGGCGTCTTCAATGTCTTCTCCGTCCCGGTGACGGGCGGAAAGCCCACGCAACTGACCCGCTCCACCCAGGACGCCTCCATCGCCGCCGCCTACTTCCCCACCGACGACCGCGTCCTCTTCACGCGAGACTCGGGAGGCAACGAACTCGCCCACCTCTACGTGCGCACGCTGGACGGCCAGGAGAAAGACCTCACTCCGGGCGACGAGCACCGCGCGTCCTTCTTCGGCTGGAGCCAGGACGGCGCCGCCTTCTACGTCCTCACCAACGAGCGCGACGCACGCTTCCAGGACCTCTACCGCTACGACGCCAAGACGTATGCCCGCACCCTGCTCTACGCGGGCGATGGCGAGCATGTGCCCGGCGCCCTCTCCCCGGACGAGAAGTGGCTGGCCCTGGAGAAGTCACGGACGCTGTCCGACAGCGACGTCTACCTCTACGAGTTCGCCACCCAGCAGCGTCGGCACCTCACCGCGCACGAGGGCTCGGCCAGTTGGAAGGCCGCGACCTTCGACCCGGCGTCCTCCGCGCTGTACCTGCTCACCAACGAGGGCTCCGAGTTCATTCGCGTGGAGCGCCACGTGCTCGCCTCCGGGAAGCGCGAGTTGGTGGAGCAGTTGGATTGGGACGTGCTCTCCACGGTGTTCTCGCGACGTGGCACGTGGCGCATCACCCGCGTCAACGAGGACGGCCGCACCACGCTTCGAGTCCACGACGTGAAGGCCGGCAGGCGCGTGTCCCTGCCAGGGATTCCAGAGGGGGCGATCTCCGGTGTGAGCCTGTCCCGCGGTGAGAGGCGCATGGCCTTCCACGTCGACGGAGACCGCTCGCCCGGCAACCTGTACGTCTATGACTTCGAGACGAAGAAGCTCACCCGGCTGACGGACACGCTGGGCCGGGCGCTGGCCCCCCAGCACCTGGTGGAGTCGGAGCGGGTGCGCTTCAAGTCCTTCGACGGGTTGGAGATTCCGGCGCTGCTCTACAAGCCCCAGCAGGCCACCGCGAAGCAGCGCGCCCCCGCAATCGTCTTCGTCCATGGGGGACCGGGAGGACAGTCCGCCAAGGGCTACAGCAGCTTCTTCCAGGTCCTCGTCCACCACGGCTACGTGGTGCTCGCCGTCAACAACCGGGGCAGCGAGGGCTACGGCAAGTCGTTCTTCGCGGCGGATGACCAGCAGCACGGCAAGGCGCCGCTCCAGGATTGCGTCGAGGCGAAGAAGTACCTGGCCGCCCTCCCCTACGTGGACGGTGCGCGCGTGGGCATCCTGGGCCCCAGCTACGGCGGATACATGGTGCTCGCGGCGCTGGCGTTCCATCCCGACGTCTTCGCCGTGGGCGTGGATGCGTTCGGCATCTCCGACTGGCTGAGCGCTCTGCGCGAGCTGCCGCCCCACAAGGAGGCCCTGCGCGAGGCGCTCTACCAGGAACTGGGCAACCCCCAGACGCAGGAGGCGATGCTTCGAGAAATCTCCCCGCTGTTCCACGCGGAGAAGATTCGCAGGCCCCTGCTCGTCATCCAGGGCGCCAACGACCCGCGCGTGCCCAAGGGCAAGACAGACGCGCTCGTCGAAGCCGTCCGGAAGAACGGCGTGCCCGTCGACTACTTCGTCCTCCCCAACGACGGCCATGGCTTCAGCAGCACGAAGAGCGAAGCGGAGACCTCCGTGAGAATCCTCTCCTTCCTGGACCAGCACCTCCGACAGAGCCCCTGAAGCCGCGAGCACGGCTTCGCACTTGTGCAACTGCATGCACAGTGGCTGACACGGCCTTCTGTCATTTCGTGGGGTTTCGCGTTGGCATGCCCCTTGATGAGTATGGGCACATGAATCTCAGCGCCCTTCGCGTCCGTGCTCTTGCTGGCCTCGTGTCCGCGCCGATGCTCGCGCACGCCCAGGAAGTACCGACTGTCGCACCCCATTCCGCGCCTCCCGCTGTCCATGGGGGAACCCAGAGGTTGAGCAGCGCGGCGGCCCTGGGCGTGCACTCGCTCTCCGTGGACTCCGTCTCCCCTGCCTCGATGGCCTTCATCGTGGACATCGAGCAGCCCCTGTCACCGTTCATCTCGGTGTTCGCAGGCGGGCACGTGGGCGTGAACCTGAAGGCGACGGGCCTCCAGGCTGGCGGCCGCGTCTATCTGACCGGGAGGCCCTTCCAGGGCCCCTTCCTGTCCGTCCAGGGCGATGGGACCTTCTTCGACGCGGATGAGGATGTATCGAAGCTCCGCGCATCCGTCAGCGGACTGGTCGGGTATTCGCAGCAGTTGGGCAACCAGTGGCATATCGCCCTGGCGGGCGGCGCTGGGTTCAGCCATCTCCGGCAGGAGACCGAGCTGCCGCGCTCCGCGACCTGCACGCTGTTCTCCTGGTGTCTGCTTTCGAAGCCCGAGCGCACCGTCGAGACAACACAGACGCTGCACCCCGTCGTGAGGCTCACGGCGGTACACCGGTTCTAGTTCGTCCCCAGCGACAAACAGGCGTCCGACAAGGCCCTGCACGACTTCGGTGGCGGGAAGTACAAGCTGGCCCCGTCGCGGTGCCTCTGACCGACCGGGCTTCGCTGCCTCATGAAGCGCGCTCCGCCCTGGAACAAGAGCTGGCGTCCCTCACGCTGCTCCAGGACGTCGTGCGCTGGGGCTTCGCGAGCTCGCCGCCGCGCGATGTCACGGAGGTCATCGTCCAGGACGAGTTCACCCACGACGTGGTGATGCCGTGGATGGAAGGCAGCTACCTCGTCTTTGACACGACCTGACTGGGCGGAGTCACTTCGGTCTCCGTGTGGGACCACCGACCCAGCGCAGATGAACTCCTCGATGCCCGGCTTGCATCCGGATGGACGCCGACGCCCACTAGCAGGCTGTTGAGAAACCCCTCCGAGGGATCGACACCCCGCCGCGTGACGTGGTGTCCTCCGCTCATCGGAGGCAGTGATGCGCGGACGGCCCAAGCAACAGACGACACTGTTCAGCCTGCGGACGCCGGGAGACCGGGTGCCCGCAGGCCATCCGCTGCGCAGGGTGAAGGACATGGCGGACGCCGCGCTGGCGGCGCTCTCGCCGACGTTCGATGAGATGTACAGCGGCACCGGGCGGCCGAGCATTCCGCCGGAGCATTTGCTGAAGTCCTGTCTCCTGATGGCGTTCTACTCGGTGCGAAGCGA